>CAZQLE010000129.1:0-11577 GCA_964593905.1 uncultured Anaerolineaceae bacterium
GGATTTACCGGCATTGGGAACCCCGACAATGCCAATATCTGCGATCAGTTTAAGTTCCAGACGCAGGTTCAATTCTTCAGATGGGGCCCCTTTTTCTGCTACCTGGGGGGCCTGGTTGCTGGCAGACACAAAACGCGCATTCCCCCGGCCGCCCCGGCCGCCCTTGCAAACCAGCAGTTGCTGACCCGGCTGGGTTAAATCACCCAGCAGTTTGCCCGTATCCAGATCATAAACCACCGTTCCGCCCGGAACCGGAATCACCAGATCAGGCGCAGAACGACCGGTCATATTCGACGTGCCGCCTTTTTCGCCGTCTTTAGCAATATACTTCGCTTTGTGATGAAAAGAAGAAAGCGTATTCAGCTTGGGATTGACCTCAAAAATCACATCCCCGCCGCGTCCCCCATCACCGCCATCCGGCCCGCCGCGATTCACATATTTTTCACGGTGAAAATGCACAAAACCATTGCCACCCTTGCCAGACCGGACGTAAATCTTGATTTCATCTACAAACATGTTCTTAACCTGCTCTTTTACAAAAAATAAGACCCAGAAGGATCAACCCCCAACCATTGCGGGGCTTTCGCTGTCAAAATTCGGGAGTACCCCGGTCTGTCATTCTACCATAAAAAACCGGGGCCGACCCTGTGCGGCCGGCCCCAATCTCGTGATTATGAATCAATAACCAGTACGGCTTACTTGGCGAACTTCTTTTTCAAAATATCTTCCAGGGTCGGTTGGCCGATCTCTTGCAGTTCGTAACGAACGCGCTGCATGGGTTTGGTCACTTTAATGACCCGGGTGATATCGATCGGGGTAGCCGAAATGACCAGATCCACATCTGCGCGGGCAATGGTGGCTTCCAAATCGCGCGTCTGGGCATCGCCATACCCCATGGCGGGCAAAATGGGCCCGGTATTCGGATATTTCTTATAGGTGTCAATGATCGAGCCCACTGCATAGGGCCGGGGGTCCACAATCTCGGCTGCGCCAAAGCGGCGGGCCGCCACATAACCGGCGCCATAGGCCATTTCGCCATGGGTCAGGGTCGGGCCGTCTTCAATGACCAGCACCCGCTTGCCCAGAATTTCTTCCGGGTTATCGACAAACAACGGTGAAGCGGCTTCGATCACCTGGGCGGTGGGGTTCAGTTTGCGGGCCGATTCGCGCACTGCAATGACATCATCCGGTTTTGCGGTGTCAACCTTGTTGACCACAAACACATCGGCCAGGTTGACATTGGTCTCACCGGGGTAATAACGCACTTCGTGCCCGGGGCGATGGGGGTCGAGAACAACAATGGAGAGGTCGGGTACATAGAACGAAAAATCATTATTCCCGCCATCCCACAACACAATATCCACTTCCTGTTCAGCCTGGCGCAAAATCGCTTCGTAATCCACACCGGCATACACAATCACACCATTATCAAGGTGCGGTTCATATTCTTCCCGCTCCTCAATGGTGCATTCGTGTTTATCCAGATCTTCATACGTGGCAAAACGCTGTACCTTTTGTTTCACCAGATCGCCGTAAGGCATTGGGTGGCGAATTGCGGCCACTTTGTAGCCCATTTCCCGCAAAATAAGAGAAACCCGGCGGGTGGTCTGGCTTTTTCCTGAACCGGTGCGAATGGCACACACCGACACCACCGGTTTTACCGATTTAATCTGGGTGTGCTTGGTGCCCATCTGCATAAAGTCGGCCCCGGCTGCATTCACCAGGGCAGCTTTGTGACCGATATATTCATGCGGCACATCGCTGTAAGAGAAAACCACCAGGTCCACCTGATTTTCTTTAATCAGGCGCACCAGATCGCTCTCGGGGAAAATCGGAATACCAGCAGGATACAAATCACCGGCCAATTCTTTGGGGTATTTACGCCCATCGATATTGGGAATTTGGGTCGCCGTAAACGCCACCACCTGATATTGCGCATTGCCGCGAAAATAGGTGTTGAAGTTGTGAAAATCGCGCCCGGCGGCGCCCATGATAATGGTGCGAATGGGGGTCATAACCTTATGTTCTCCTAACCAGAATATTGGGTTTTGACCTGGAGGGACATTCGCCGCCTTGCTCAAGGCCTCCAGTTTGTCGATTAGATCTAATATCCAATATTACCCGATTCCTTGCCACTGGCATATAGTCATTTGTCAGTGGAAGTCGGGTAAAATCTTCCTCCACTACATTACATCCGGCGCCGGAATGCCCAGCAACGCCAGTGAATTTTTAATGGCCTGGCGGGCTGAAGCGACCAGATGCAGACGCACCTCGCGCACATTGGGTTCAGCTTGCAGCACCGGACACTGGTTGTAAAAGTCGTTGAACGCCCTTGCCAGATCATAAGCCAGGTTGGCAATATGCAGCGGTTTATATTCCTTGGCGGCCCGTTGAATCTCTTTGGGCAGCCGTGAAATTTGCTCCACCAGTTCAATTTCGGCCTGAATCAGTTCATAATCCGGGGCAATTCCGGCAGACAGTTGCCCGACACCCGCCTTGCGCAAAATGCTGTTCGCCCGCACAAATGCATACTGAATATACGGGGCGGCCTGCCCGTTGAAATCCAAAGCGGTTTCCCAGTCAAAGGTGACAATTTTGGTATTCTCGCGCGCCAGCAAAGGATAGCGAATCGCGCCCAGGGCCACTGCACGGGCCACATTTTGTTGCTGCACAGGAGACAGATCGGGGTTTTTGGTTTCCACAATCGCCAACGCGCGCCGTGTGGCTTCATTAACCAGATCTTGCAGCAGCACCACCGTGCCATCGCGTGAAGACATGGTCACATTGCCGGGCAGATTAACAATCTCATAAGCCAGGTGGTAACAGTCTTTGGCCCATTCGTAGCCCATCAATTCCAGTGTCTTGAAGATCTGCTGCATATATAAAGACTGGCGCACGTCAATCACATAAACCGAGCGGTTAAGCTTGAACTGCTCAAATTTCTTAATCGCCAGCGGAATATCTTTGGTGGCATAAAGCGAAGTGCCATCGGAACGCAAAATAACCAGCACGCGATACTTCTCTTTGGTGCCCAGCAGTTCATCGAGGTTAATAATCACCGCGCCATCCGGTCGTTCATCTCTGGCGATGCCCCGGGCAATCATCTCGGTCACCAGATCTTTGCCAGAATCTTCCACTTCACTTTCATAATAGAAATGATCAAACCGCACGCCCAGCATGTCATAGGTCTGATTAAACCCCTGCATGCTCCATTCGCGGCTTTCTTCCCACAACTTCACCACATCTGCATCGCGCCGGTCCCAGCGGCCAAACAAAGCCCGCACCTCCGTCTGAGCATCGGGTTCACTTTCGTAGCGGCGATCTGCCTCGGCATACAGCTCACCCAGCCAGCGCACTTTATCAGCCGCCGGCTGTTCACCGGCATGATATTTCATGTAATTCCACAACCATTTGATGACATGCAGGCCAATATCACCAATATAATTGGCACGCACAACCTCATAACCCGCATTTGTAAGAATCGTAGCCACTGAATCGCCCAGAAACATGGTGCGCAGATGACCGACATGAAAAGCCTTATGCGTGTTGGGCTGCGAAAACTCCACCATCACCCGTTCGCCTTTGGGGCTGCCAATGCCATAGGCATCCCCTTGCGAAAGGACCGCATCGACTACACGCCGGGTGTAATCGGCTGTTGAGAAATAGAGGTTGAGGTAGCCCTTAACCACTTCCACCCGCTCAAAACCCGCCGGGGTGCCCATTTCTGCCACGGCTGCCTGGGCAATCTCCTGGGCATGCTGCCCGACATTCACTTTGATATCGCGCTGACGGGCATCTTCAGCCGCCATTTGAAAAAAGGAGGTCGAAATACCCCAGTGGCCGCTAAATGGAATCCAGCTCCAGTTTAACGCCGGGCGCGGGTATCCATGATTGGCGCAAAACGCCAGGATCTTCTCTTCAACTTGCTTTTGCTCTAATTCAAACATCGCCATCCCTTATGGTTGTGGTGTGGTCGAAATTATACCATTACGCGTCCAGATCAAAAACAGGCAAGACCTTAACAGTTCAGGCTGCAGAGGTGAAATCTGTGCAAGATACCAGAACCATTTAGCGTTTTGTCGGGCACAAAACACAAAAGCAGGAGCAAAAGGCTCCCGCTTTGTGATGACAAATTAAGGCAGAACTGGTTTACTTGCTCAGAGCAGCCAGACGTTTCATCAGGCGGCCCTTACGGCGCGAAGCGTTATTCTTGTGAATAACACCCTTCTGAGCAGCAACATCCAACGCGCTAATCGCCTTCAAAACGGCTTCGGCCGAATTTTCAGGTTCCTGAACCAGAGCCACGCGGGCCTTATTCACCGCGGTGCGGGCTGCACCACGATAGATGCGGTTCTGAATACGTTTCTTTTCGTTCTGCTTATTGCGCTTAATTGCGGACTTAATGTTAGCCAAGGTCTTCCTCCAAAAAATTCATTCGAAACAGCAGTTGAAAGAAAATAGAGAGTTCTCATTCAAACCGCTTTTTTGCGTCCTGCCTCACGGCGGACAACCCGATTATCGGGCTACTGCGCAGTCCGCAATGGACCTGGCGCAGAGACTGAGAGGTGGCAAGCGAGATTATACCATAAATCAAGAAAAACAAAGCGGCAGGTTTGAGCAATTCAATTGGAGAAACCTGCCGCTTTTTCCATTCAATTACTTATCCTGAAGGGCAGCAACGCCGGGCAGAGCCAGACCTTCGAGCATTTCCAACGAAGCGCCACCGCCAGTGGAAATGTGGGTAATCTTATCGGCCAGACCAGACATCTGAATTGCGGCCACCGATTCACCGCCGCCGATGACGCTGATGGCGCTGCTTTCAGCCACGGCCTTCGCCACCCCATAAGTGCCGGCAGCAAATTCAGAGAATTCAAAGACACCCATCGGGCCATTCCAGACCACCGTCCCGGCCCCGGCGATCACTTTGGTGAATGCAGCCACAGTCTCCGGGCCAATATCCAAAATCCGCCAGCCGTCTTCCACCGGGCCCATCGGAACAGTCTTCTTCTGAGCTTCATTTTCAAATTTATCAGCCACAACCACATCCACCGGCAGGCGCAGCTTGCCGCCGCTGACTTGCAGCAGTTCTTTAGCGGTTGCAATCGCATCTTCTTCAACCAGAGAATCACCCACCGGGTAACCCTGGGCTTTAAAGAAGGTGTTTGCCATGCCGCCGCCAATTAAAACCGCATCGGCTTTGGTTAACAGGTTTTTGATCACACCAATCTTATCGCTGATCTTCGCACCGCCCAAAATTGCCACAAACGGCCGTTTCGGGTTTTCCACAGCCTGACCCAGGTATTGAATTTCTTTCTCGAGCAAGAAACCGGCAACGCCGGGAAGGGTCTTGGTTACACCCTCGGTTGAGGCGTGGGCGCGGTGGGCAGTGCCAAAAGCGTCATTGACATATAAATCAGCCAGAGAAGCCATCTGCCGCGAAAATTCAGCATCATTGGCTTCTTCTTCGGCATGGAAGCGGGTGTTTTCGAGCACCAGAACTTCACCCGGTTTCAAATTTTTTGCGGCTGCTTCAGCCACCGGCCCCACGCAATCTTCGGCAAATTTCACTGTGCGCCCCATCAGGGTGCCCAGATATTCAGCCACCGGCTGCATGGTATATTTCGGGTCGGGGCCGCCCTTGGGACGGCCAAGGTGCGAAGCCAGGATCAACGCAGCGCCCTGATCCAGCAGGTAATTCAAGGTAGGCAGCGCTGCCCGAAGTCGGGTATCGTCCAGCATCTTGCCATCCTTAAATTTAACGTTGAAATCAACGCGGACGAGAACTCGTTTTCCCTTCACATCAATATCGCGTACAGTTTTTTTATTGAATGACATCGCTTCCTCCTGTCTTTATTTCAACATCATGCGTAATCAGACACGTTCGTATAAAACGGTTGATTACGCATGATGTCTGATCTTATCTTATCGCCAGATTACAGCGTTTTTGCCATCATCGCTGCCAGGTCAGCAGTGCGGCAGCTATAACCCCATTCATTGTCATACCAGGTTACAACCTTCACCAAATTGCTGCCCATAACCATGGTCTGCGCACCATCGATGATCGAGCTGCGGGGGTCGCCCTTGAAATCGCTCGAGACCAACGGATCAGAGTAAGCCCCGGTGGTGAAGCCCAGAATGCCCTTCAGACGGCCATCCGCAGCTTCTTTGAAGGCTGCGTTCAACTCGTCTTTGGTGATGGGTTTCGAAACCGTCGCGACAAAATCGACCACCGAGACGGTCGGGGTGGGCACGCGCAGTGAGTAGCCGTCGAATTTACCCTTGAGGTCAGGGATCACCAGCGCAATGGCCTTGGCAGCACCCGTGGTGGTGGGGATGATATTCAAACCGGCCGAGCGGGAGCGGCGCATTTCTTTTTTGTGGCCCTGATCCAGAATGACCTGATCATTAGTGTAAGAGTGGATCGTGGTCATCAAGGCATATTCAATCCCGACCAGATCGTTAAGGATCTTGGCGGCCGGGGCCAGACAGTTGGTGGTGCAGGAAGCATTCGACACCACATGATGCTTGGCGGGATCGTACTTTTCTTCGTTTACACCGAGAACGATGGTCAAATCTTCATTCTTGGCCGGGGCCGAGATGATGACCTTCTTGGCGCCGCCTTTTTCAATGTGCACGCGCGCGCCGGCTTTGCCCTTGGCGGGGTCGCCATTTGCATCGGTGAAAACGCCGGTCGATTCGATGACAACTTCCACGCCCAGATCTTTCCAGGGCAGCGCACCGGGATCTTTTTCAGCAAAGACTTTGATGGTCTTGCCGTTGACGACCAGGTCATTTCCTTCAACTTCCACTGTGCCGGGGAAAATGCCATAGGTTGAGTCATATTTGAACAGGTGAGCGTTGGATTTGCTATCGAACAGGTCATTAATCGCCACAACTTCCAGTTCGCCGCCGTGGCGTTCCATGATCGCCTTTAAAACCTGACGACCAATGCGACCAAAACCATTGATACCAACTTTGACTGCCATAGTAAATCACCTCCAGAGAATATAGTTGCACCATGCTTTTGCATGGATGATGGTAAATTTGACGCGCCGATTACTCCTCGCGGTTCACCAACGGTCCCGTGCGCTCGTAATAAATATCCATTACCGTTTGGGCCAGTTTGACCGAGTCGTGCCGCCAGGGTTTTTCCAGATCCACCACATCGCTGCAATACAGCGGGTATACCTGGTCCAGATCTTCCTCCGGTTTGACCCATGTAATTCCATCTGGCAAGGTCTTGCCATAATTTGCGTTGCACAGAATTAAATCAAACAACTGCATCCGCAAATGTTTCTCAATTGTATGCACATGGTCGCCACAGGTAAAATCATTGGTTTCACCCGGTTGTGTGGCAACATTACAAATATAAAACTTCATGGCCCGGCTTGAACGCAGCGCTTCGGCAATATCGGGCACCAGCAAATTGGGCAAAATGCTGGTGAACAGGCTGCCCGGACCCACCAGTATCAGATCGGCGTTTAAGATCGCCTGCAAGGTTGGCGGATATGCCAGCGCATTTCCGGGTTCCAACCACACCCGACTCACCCGCCCGCCAGCCGCGGGAATCTGACTTTCACCGCGCACGCGCACTTCCTGCCCTTCTGGAAGGCGAATTTCGGCCGCCAGACGGACATCATGCAAAGTTGAGGGCAAAACCTGGCCTTGCACGGCCAAAACACGCGCCGATTCAGCCACAGCCTCTTCAAAACTTCCAGTAATATCGGCCAACGCCGTGATGAGCAAATTTCCCAGTGTGTGGCCGTTTAATCCCATTCCGGCAGCAAAACGATACTGAAAGACCTGGGTTAACAGCTCTTCGTCGCCAGATAACGCCGTCAGACAGTTACGAATATCACCGGGCGGCAAAACGCCCATGCTGCGCCGCAGCTCACCTGATGAACCGCCATCATCGGCCACGGTTACAATCGCGGTGATGTTATTCGTATGCGCCTTTAAACCGCGCAACATCGAGGCCAGACCGGTGCCACCGCCAATCACCACCACACGCGGGCCGCGTTCCCGCCGGCGATAGGCAGTTACCGTATCCAAAACCGGTTTACCCGGGCGAAGAAATGGTTTTAGTAAAGAACGGTTTAAACCCCAGACGCCCAGTAAAATCACGGCCAACCCTGTGCCGCCAAAAATCAACCCCCGCAACCATCGGTCTAAAAACCGCAGGGATAACGTTGCCAGCAGTGGAACATACCATTCGTCGGAGGCTGATCGATACGCATCCAAAATTAAAACGGCTATCCCCAGGCCTACCAGTGTTGTTCCCACCAGAATCAAACCGATCCATCTTTTAACACCAATCCCTGGGGTCAACCAACGCAATTCACGGGTAAGCCAAGACAACCATGATTGATACCGGTTTCCTGTTTTGGAGCGCATACATTATTATGATAGCAGTCTTTCGAAAAAGCGTCAACGAATCGGCACGCTTGCTCGCTCGAATGGACTGGACAATCGACCAAATGGTTGACAGCGCCAACGCTCTTATTCCCTTTTGCTATAATGAATGCATATTGCTGCCTGATATTGGAACCGGGAGAACCTCAAATATGCTGCCTGATTTTCGCGTACGGCAAAGAGATTACCTGTTGGAACTGGCGCGAGCACTGACGCAAGAACTGGACCTGGATAAGCTGCTCAGCCGTGTATTAAGTATTTCAATCGAAATGCTGGCGGGGCAAGCCGGCTTAATTGCCCTGCCAGATGGAAGCGGGGGCTGGCGGGCGCCGGTATCGCAGGGTCTGCCGCCGGTTTTTCTTTCCACCATCGAACCGATCATGGCTGAAACCAGCATCGAAGACCTGGATGCAGGCAGCAGTGACCTGCCCGAGATCAATTCCATTTTAACTGAACTAACCCGCCGGGCCAGCCTGGGGCTGCTCACCGGCGTTGGTCTGCCGCTCACTGCGCGCGGCCGGGTGGTTGGCCTGATCTTTATCTTTCGCAATTATCCGGGCATGTTCTCACCCAACGACCGGGCCCTGCTAAGCAGCTTTGCCAATCAGGCCGCCATTGCCGTGCAAAATGCGCAGCTTTACACCCAGGTATCACGCGAGAAGGGCCGGCTGGACGCGCTGCTTGATTCGGCCGCAGATGGCATTCTCATCTTGCGCGCCGACCACACCATTGAACGCGCCAACGTTGCCCTGCTGCACATGCTCGGGTTTGAAGAATCGGCCCTCACCGAAAAAAAGCACGAGGAAATCATCCGCTGGGTTTCTCCACCCCAGTTCCAAACCCTTGAGCAGGCTGAGGCCGGCGGTTGGCCGCTTACCCCGCATGCCCAGCTTTATGTCGAAGGCGATCTGCAGCGCGCCCAGGAAGTGCGGCCCTTGCCGGTCGGCATTACCTATGCGCCGTTGGTGGTCGACAATATACTGGTGAACATCATCGCCACCATCCGCGATATCACCCGCTTTCGCCAGGCAGAAGAAATGAAAAGTACATTTATATCGGTGGTCAGCCACGAGCTAAAAACACCGGTTGCCCTGATCAAGGGGTATGTCAGCACCTTACGCCGCGAAGATGCCGACTGGGATACCGAAATCGTTCAGGATAGTCTGGCGGTCATCGAAGAAGAAGCTGACCGCTTGACGCTGATGATCGAAAACCTGCTGGACGCCACCCGGTTGCAGGCCGGCGGTATGCAGATTAAACGCTCCGACCTGGCATTGGATCAGCTCGCACAGCGGGTTGCCCAAAAAATGCAAACGCAAACCTCGACGCACAAAATATCCGTCGATTTTCCGCCCGATTTCCCTATCATTCTGGCAGATGAAGGGCGGATCATGCAGGTCATCACCAACCTGGTGGGGAATGCCATCAAATATTCACCGGGGGGTGAAATCGCGTTAAGCGGACAGATCCGCGCTGATAAGGTAATTCTGTGTGTCAGCGATGAAGGCCCGGGCATTGCCCCCGATGACATCCCCCATATCTTTGACCGTTTCTATCGCGCTCCAAAAATGGCGCGCAACACAAAAGGCGCCGGGTTGGGTCTTTACCTGACCCGCGCCATCATCGAAGCGCATGGTGGGCAGATCTGGGTGGATACAGATGGCAGTAAGGGTGCAAAAATTTGTTTTTGCTTGCCGCGTTAAGCAAACCCCAATTTGCGCAGCCATGCTCATTCCAAACTGTCGCATTTTGTGGCAGTGGTATAATTCTTCGAAAATTGACCCTAAAATAATTACCGGAAAGGGAAATCCATGCCCCGAACTGCAACTTCTTGCCCGCGCTGCCGGCAGCCAATTACAGCCGATATTGAACAACTCTTTGACCTAAACCAGGATCCGCGCGCCAAACAGCGCCTACTGGGAGGGCAGGCCAACTATGCCCGCTGCGCTGCCTGTGGATACGAAGGCCCGCTCAGTGTTCCGGTGGTCTACCATGACCCTGAAAAAGAACTGCTGCTGACCTTCTTTCCCTCCGAGCTGGGGCTCCCTTTAAATGAACAGGAGCGAATCCTTGGCCCCCTGCTCAACCAGGTGTTGAATAAACTGCCGCCCGAAAAACGTAAGGCCTATCTGCTGCGACCGCAGAGCATGTATACGTTTGATACTATGATCGAGAAAATTCTCGAGGGAGATGGCATTACAAAAGAGATGCTGGATAACCAGCAAAAGAAACTGGGGCTGCTCCAACGGCTCCTGTCCACCTCTCCTGAGGCACTTCCCGATGTGATTAAGCAGGAAGAAGCCATGTTAGATAACGACTTCTTCTCGATTCTGGGCCGGGTGATCGAAGCAACCATGACCCAGGGAGATCAGCGCACCGCTCGCGCCCTGGCAGGTTTGCAGCAATATTTGCTCGAAAACACCGCCTATGGTCAAGAGATTCAGAAAAAGGCCGATGAAGCCGAAGAAGCGGCTAGAACACTGCAAGAGGCAGCCAAAGACGGCTTAACCCGCGAAAAACTGCTGGATGTGATTTGCGGTTTTACGACCGATTTGCAAGTGACCACCGTGGTTGGCATGGTGCGCCAGGGAATGGATTATGAGTTCTTCCAACTGCTTTCCAATCGCATCGAGGCTGCTGACGGTGCCGAAAAAGAACGGCTGACCGAACTGCGCGGCAAGTTAATTGCCTACACCCAGGAGATCGACAAAGCCATCAACGAACAATTAACGGCCACAAAAAATCTACTCGAAGAACTGCTAAAGCAGCCCAACATCGAAGATGTGCTGGCCAGCAATCTTCATATCGTCAACGAATTCTTCCTTCAGGTGGTTCAAACCGAATTGGAAGATGCCCGAAAAGCGGGCAATTTCGAGCGCAGCGGCAAATTGCAGCGCATCATCGAAACCATCGAAAAACTTAGCGCCCCCGCACCAGAGCTTGAGTTTGCCCAGACCCTTTTCGGCGCCGCATCAGAAGAGGATTTGAACCGGCTGCTTGAAGCCAATGGAGATAAAATCACCCCCGAGTTTGTTCAAGTATTGGGCAGCCTCGCCGCCCAAAGCGAAGAAGCCGGCCAGGAACCCGCTGCGGTTGAACAGTTTAAGCGGATTCATCGCGCAGCCATGCGCTTCTCGATGAAGAAAGCCATGCAGTAACTTTCAG
>CAZQLE010000130.1:0-11420 GCA_964593905.1 uncultured Anaerolineaceae bacterium
TGGTGGAAGCTCTGACAGGGGTGCTCTTCGCTCTGGCGGCGATGATTGCGGGTTCGTTGGTGCAAGCGCTGAAGATCGTGCAGCACAGCAAAATGGGTAACAAGAGTTTTTTCACCATGAAATATCCGCCTATCGGTGTTTTTTTTGAAAGAAACGAAAAGAATGCTCGTTTACCCGATTATAACCGGGCCCCCGCCATCTTTTCGCCAGACACGCAGCACGGCAATTTTGGTGGCATGATTAAACGGCGCCGGGTCAACTGGCGGGGTCAGTATGCGGGTATCTGCGTAACCGGTGATGTCTTCCGGAACCGCGAGAAGGGTCTCCAGTTCCAGATAACCGCCGGAACACAGCCGCTGCAGCGCGGCGAAATGCTCTGCGCCGCTGACAAACAGGGCGTTATTAATTGCGACCAGCCGCCCACCATGTTTGACCAGCGGGCGAACCTTATTGATCAGACGTTCAAACTGGTTCACAAGATCCACCCGTCCGGCATCGGTGACCGAAAAGAAGGGTGCGTCGAGGATTACGGTATCAAACAATGCGCCGCTTTGCTTTAACTGACCTGCAACACGGTAAAAATCGCCGCTGCGAAACGCCACCGCGGGGGCTTTCCAGCCGTTCAGGGCACAGGTTGCGGCCCCCAGGTTTAAAAAGGCGCGGTTCAGGTCCGTTTGCACCACCCGGCTGGCTCCGCCGGCCAGTGCGGCGGCTCCCAGGCTGCCGGTATAGGCAAAGGTATTGAGCACGGTCTTTCCGGCCGAGTTGTCTTTAAGCCAGGCGCGCAGTCTGCGGGTATCCAGATAAAAGCTGGCATCCTGATTAAGCTGCAAATCGACGGCATAGCGCACCCCGTTCTCAACAATCTCACGGGCGGGGCACTCACCGGTGATGACCCCTCTGCGCTGCGCCGGGTTGGCTGCCGCACGGGTCTTGATCACCATGCAGTTCACAGCGGGGAGCAGCGCTTGCAAATGCACCTGGATGTCAGGCAGCAGCGCAGCCAGTTCGGCCGGTCGTGCGGCATGGTTGAACAGCACCAGGGTGTCTGCGTAGCGGTCGATCACCAGCTCGGGGCAGCCTTCAAAAAAGCCGGCATACAGGCGCAGCGCGCCGAGCGGTTCAGCGCTCAATGCTGTGCGGCGTGCTTCCACCGCGCGCGTGATCGATTGTAGCAAGGGGTTTAAGTCCATATAACCAGGCTCAGTTTGCGAGACGTTTTTCAGCAATCAGGGTTTGCACGGCCAGCGGTTCGCCTTTTTCGGGCGCGCGCACCAGGGTCAGAGCGTCGAACTTACACTGCGCGGCGCACACGCCGCAACCCATGCAGCGCAGCGGGTCAACGTTGGCTTTGCCGTTGACGGTCAGGGCGTCAAAGACGCACACGCGCGCGCATTTTTTGCAGCTTTTGCAAAGAGCCTCATCCACATGCGCAATGTAGCCGGAAGAGGCCAGCATGGGTGTGCCCTGGCGGTGAGCCTGCAGTGCGGCGCAGCAGCACGAGCAGCAGTTGCAAATGGCATAGAAGCGCCCCAGCATGGCATCTTTAAAAAAGGCATGATGCACATGCCCGCGCTCATCCTCGGCTTTGATGATTGTTTCGGCCTCGGCCGGGGTGATCCAGCGCGCGCGATCGGGTTGATGTTCGATCAAAAAGCTGGCAAAGGGTTCGCCGATCACCAGGCAAACATCCACCGGTGAGCAGTGGTCCGGTTTTGAAATGCGGCAGGGGCAGTCTAGCGCAATGATGTGGTCGGGGTTGTTGAGCACCAGGTCACGCGCGCGGGCGTAGGGAATGACCTGTTCCAGATCGCCCAGGGCAATATTCTCGCGCACCGAGACCAGTTCCCGCGCTCCGGCCAGCGGCATCACTTTGCCATGATAGGTGTCTTCAAATTTGACTGCGCCCTCGCGGCTGGCGGTATGGACGAGCAGCCGGCCGATGGCGTTGATCACTGGCGCCAGGCGGCGCGCCAGCGGGTGCCGCCCGCTGCCCAGGGCAATGTAAAAATGGGTCCAGCGCCCGTAGACATAGGCGTGCAGCAGGTCAAAGAGGGTAAAGCCGGGTCTCCGGCGCGCTTCATCGATCAGGGTGCGGGTGGAGGGACGGGGAAAATTGATGGAGGGCATGTTCATCCAGTAAGGAAAGAGGATATACCCCCATCATAACATGATTTATAAGGCCGTAATTCTGGCATCTTCTCTGATTGGGTTGCGAGGTGGTACCCGGCTTGTGTTGTTCTGAGCCGGTGCGCAGAGCGATGAATCTCAGCGCTGATGAGCCATGACGAAGGTATTGGTAAGGTCGGCGTAGGGATGGATGTTTCACTTCGGCTCGCTCTGCGCGCCGTTGGCGCAGCATGACACGTAAAAAAAGCCCTGTCATTCTGAGCCGGTGTGCCGCGTTCTTTCGGCGCGCCGCGCAAAGAATCCCTGCTCCAGTGGGCGGCGGCTAAGGTTCTGCAGATTGGCGTAGGGATGCTTCACTTCGGCTCGCTCTGCGCGCCGTTGGCGCAGCATGACACAAATAGAAGTCCATGTCATTCTGAGCCGGTGTGCCGCGTTCTTTCGGCGCGCCGCGCGAAGAATCCCTACTCATGCAGGCTACGGCGAGGGTTTGCAGACCGGCGTAGGGATGCTTCGCATTTGGCGTCGCTCTGCGCGCTCCGCGGCGCTCAGCACGATACGGGGTTTAGCGCACTTCTTTGCGGCGGAACTGCCAGAGCGCCAGCCCCAGAAACCCGGTCGAGAAACCCAGCAGGATAGCCAGCGGTTTGAGCGCCGAAGAGAAGCCCAGGCCGCGCTGGATGATGTTTTGAAAACCGGTCATGGCCCAGTAGGCGGGGGTCAGGCGGCCGATGGTGGTAAAGGCCGCGCCGGTAATCTCCAGCGAGAACCACGCCCCGCCCAACGCAGTGAAGAGAAACATGGCGATCATGGCAAACAGAATGACCTGGTCTTCGGTGCGGGCCGAGATGCCGATCAGCAGCCCCAGCGCGGCCACCCACAGCGCCAGCCCCGCGGCGATCAACAGGATGGCTGCGGGCTGCGCCAGATAATTTACTCCGAAGATGAACTGCCCGGCGGCCAGCAAGATCATCTGCTGCACAAAGGCGACCAGAAAAATGCTCAAGAAATGACCGGCAATGACTTCCCAGCGGCGCATGGAGGTGGTCATCAGCCGCTGCAGGGTCTGACTGCGGCGTTCGACCACCAGCACATTCGCAGCGCTGATCAGCCCAAACAGGGTAAACTGGACGATCATCCCCGGTGAGGTTTGCTGGTAAGGGTTCTGGGCGACCGGGTCTTGGGCGGGGGCGCTGCCGGCGGCTTCGCGCCGAACAGCCAGCGCGGGGGTCTGCCAGGCCTGTTCGGCCTGCTGCAAGAGCATGGCACGGGTCGCGCCGCTGGTTTCTCCCACGGCTTTGAGGCTGAGAGCAACGGTTTTGAACGTGCTCTGGCTGCGCGCCAGAGCGCTTTCGATGCCGGCTCTGGCAGCCTGGCCGCGCGAGGAAACCGGCGAGACGATCAGGATCACCGGAGCGGGTTCATCCAGCGCGACGCTGGCATCAAAGTTGTCGGGCAGCGCGAGCACTGCGTCCACTTTGCCATCATCCACCTGGCGGGCGGCTGCTTCAAGGTCGGCGTTGTCGAAGATTACGAGCTCGATTTCACCGCCGGCGGTCAGACTGTTGCGCAGGATAGTGGAGGCTTCACCGTCGTGGGTGTGAATCCAGCCGACTTTGAGGGTCTGATCTTCGGCTGCGGCCGGGCGAAAGGCCAGGCCCATCAAAAAGGTGAAGATCAGCGGCATGGCCAGTAAAAAGAGCAGGCTTTTTTTATCGTTCAGCACCTGCCGGATATCTTTCAGGGTGAGACTGAGAATGCGGTACATGATTGCTCTCCGTTCAAAAAAATCAGGCCATTTGAAAACGTTTGTTGAAGCGCGCGGCTCCCAGGGCAAACAGGATGGCGCCAATGAAGATCATCACCAGCACCGGCAGCACCAGTTCGGCCAGCCCTGCGCCGTTTAAAGCCAGGCGAAAGGCTTTTAGCGCCCAGCCCTGCGGCATGATGAGGGTGATGGTGTTGAAGGCAGCCGGCAAGTTGGGCACCCCCACGGTGAACAGACCGCCCATCATGCTGGTCAGGCTCAGCCCGGCGCCAATCAACACCCCGGCCTGGCGCGCGTTGCGCGCAAAAGAGACCAGAAAGAGCCCGAACCCGGCGGCCGAAACTGTCAGCCCCAGCGCGGCGGCCGCCAGCACCAGCGGGCTGCCCCATTGAATTTTGAAGATCAACGCCGATACGATCAGCAGCACGGTAACCTGTGCCAGCACGGTGAAGATCACAGCCAGCAGCTTGCCGGCCATCACCAGTGAGCGCGAAGACGGGGTGGTAAAAAGCCGCGCCAGGGTGTGGTTTTCCTCTTCGGTCAGAATCGATTCGGCAGCCGAGGCGGCGCTGAAGAAGGCAAAGAAGATCAGCATTCCGGCCATAATCTGGGCCATCACCAACAGCATGGGCGCCTGGGCGTTTTGACCCTCGTGCAGCAGATCGGATGGGGCAAAAACGTTGATGGGGCGGGTGAGCGGGTCGCTGCTGTGATGCAGTTCGGTCTGATATTCGCCAAACCAGGCGGCGAACTCGCCGGCCAGCGGCAAGACCAGCTCTTGTTCGGCGGGCATTCCGGCGTTTTGCAATGCGGTGGTGATGCTGCCGGCGGCGATGCGCGCCCCTGATACCCCGTCGACAAACTGGCGCAGCAGCGACTCGACGATCATCGGCCCAGTGGTCAAGACGGGATCATGGATCAGGGTCAGTGAGGCAGTACGGCCGTTTTCTTGCAGCGCGGCCGAGAAATCGTGCGGAATAATCACCGCCACCCCGGCCGAGCCGTTCTGCACGGTCTCGCGGGCCAGCGCGGGGTCGTTTTCGGTCGAGACGATCAACCACTCGGGCATGCGTTCATCTTGCATATAGCTCACAATCAACCCCCCCAGCGCGGGCGACCCGGCCGGGGGGGCATCTTGATTGACCATGATCACGCGCAGTTCGGCCAGGCTGGCGGGAGCGTCGTTTTGGGCAAGACCGCCAAAGGCAAAGTAAATCAGCCCGGTGATCAAAAGCGGGGCGGCGAACATCATCCCCAGCAGAAAAGCGCTGCGGAACGACTGGCGTAAGTCTTTGAAAGCAATGGCAAGTGCAGTCAACATGACATTCTCCTAATCGCGCAGGGCGCGGCCGGTCAGGTGCAAAAAGACGGTTTCGAGGTTGGGTTCCTGAATGTCGACCCCCATGATGCGGAACCCGGCCTGATTGGCGGTTTCAAACAGGCGGGGCAGTACCGCATTGCTGTCTTGCGCCAGCACGACCACGTGCCCATCTTCGCTGTAAGTGCGGGTGACGCCCTCAATCTGCTCCCAGGCTCGCGCTGCGGCCTGGCCTTCGGTGTTCAACGAGAGGGTCATACGGGTTTGCTCGCCGACCAGTTTCAGCAGTTCGCGATTCGTGCCGCAGGCGATCATCTGGCCGTGGTCCATGATGCCGATGCGGTGCGAGAGTTCTTCGGCTTCTTCCATGTAGTGGGTGGTGTAGATCACGGTCATCCCGCGGCGGTTGAGTTCTTTCACCCCATCGAGGATGCTGCGCCGGCTTTGCGGATCGATGCCGACCGTGGGTTCATCCATGATGATGATTTTGGGTTGGTGCAGCAGCGCCGCGCCGATATTAACCCGTCGTTTCATGCCGCCCGAGAAAGTTCCCACACAGCTGTGCTGGCGGTCGGTCAGGGTGATCAGTTCCAACACCTCATTAACCCGCTGGTGCAGCACAGCGCCGCGCAGACCGTACATTTTGCCCCAGAACATCAGGTTTTCGCGGGCGGTCAGATCGAGATAGAGGGCCACATCTTGCGGCACAACCCCCAGTTCGGCGCGGGCAGCCAGCGATTGGTGGGTGACCGAGTGACCGAAAATTTCAGCGTCGCCGCTGTTGGGCTGGAACAGCCCGGATAAAATTGAAATGGTGGTGCTCTTGCCGGCCCCGTTTGGGCCTAGCAGCGAGAAGATTTCGCCGGGCTGCACAGCAAAATTTAGTTCTGATACGGCAGTGAGCGCGCCAAATTTTTTGGTCAGGCCGTGCACGTTAATGGCAATCTGGTTTGGGTTCATGGTTAATTCAGCTCCTAAAATCCGGTTCAAAAGAGTTCGTCAGGTTACAGGCTAAGCATAGGGCTTTTTCACCCGCCTGCCATCGGCCATACGGCGGCGGCGCTTTGTACCTTCGTACACTGTCCGCTGGTACGAGGTGAAACGGTAAGGGCGGCTGTATAATGGAACCAACATGGAAAAGAAACTGACCTTCAACGATTTAATTACCCTGTTGTTAAAACCGGACCCGTGGTTTCAGCCGGTGAAACCGTTTTTTTATATGGTTATTGCGGCCATGCTCACCCTGTACGCAATGGCCGTATATTTCAGCCCGGCGCTGCGCCAACCGCTGCCGCTGGCCCTGTTCACTTTGTTGATGGTGGTGCAAACCATTTTTCACTGGGGTTTTGCGCGCTTGCAGTTTTTTCCGGGTGTTGCCCGCTATTATTTCTTTGTTCAGGGTGCGCTTATCGTAACCACCATTCTGATGTCTTCCAATGAGAGCCTGGTTTACGGGTTGATCATGCCCCTGATCGGCGAAGCGGTGGGCTTTTTTGAACAGCCGCGCAAGGCGGTGCTGGCAACCTTGTATTGCTGGTCGCTGGCCGCGGTTTGCTACCTGATCATTCGCGGCAGCGCCGATTTCTTTGTCTGGGCGGCGACCACGCTGGGCACCAGCCTGTTTGTCATCTTTTATGTCGTTCTGTTCAAGCGTCAGTTGAAGGCGCAGCACGAAGCGCAGGAACTGGTGGAAGAATTGAAAACGGCGCAGCAGCGCCTGGCGGCGTATGCTGACGAGGTGGAGCAGCTCACCCTGAACAACGAGCGCCAGCGGATGGCCCGCGAACTGCATGATACCCTGGCGCAGGGTTTGGCCGGGTTGATTTTGCAGCTTGAGGCGGTTGACAGTCACCTGCAAAGCGGCCGTGTGGAACGCGCCCAGGGCATTGTGCAGCAGGCTATGGGCCGCGCGCGTTCGGCGCTGGTAGACGCCCGGCGCGTAATTGATGACCTGCGCACCCAGTTGCCGGAACGGCTGGGCGATGCAGTGCAAATGGAGGTTGACCGCTTTCATAATGCCGCGGGGATTCCCTGCGAGGTGAGGGTGGAACTGGAAGACGATTTATCTGAAGGTGTGCGCGAACTGGTGGTGCGTGTGGTTTCGGAGGGGCTGACCAATGTCGCCCGTCATGCCCGCGCCAGCCAGGTCTGGGTTAGTATCACTCAGCAAGACGCTCAACTGACGGTTGAAGTGCGCGATAACGGGGTGGGCTTTGACCCCGCGGTGATCGGCCGCAACGGGCATTATGGTCTGCTGGGGGTGCGCGAACGGGCCCGCCTGGCCGGGGCCCGCTTTGAAATTGACAGCACGCCGGGTGCGGGTGCTTGCATCCAATTCATCCTCCCCATTGCTCCCGAGGAATAAGCATGGAAAAACCGATCCGGGTGTTGATTGCCGATGACCATCTGATCGTGCGCGAAGGACTGCGCTTGATCCTTGAGACTGAAGACGGTTTTGAACTGGTGGGCGAGGCGGGCGACGGCGCCGAAGCGGTTCGCCTGGCCGAAGAATTGCAGCCCGACCTGGTGTTGATGGACCTGCGTATGCCGGTGATGGATGGGCTGACAGCCATTGGGCAGTTGCATGTTTGCCAGCCGCAGACCGCAGTGGTGATTCTGACCACCTATAACGAAGATGACCTCATGCTGCGCGGGCTGCAGGCGGGCGCGCGCGGGTATCTGTTGAAAGATACCGGCCGGCAGGTGCTGTTTGATACCATCCGTGCGGCTGTGCGCGGCGAGACCCTGCTCAGCCCGGCCATGATGGCCCGTCTGCTGACAAAAACCACACCCCCGGCGGCCAATCATGCGGCCCCTTCCGCTGGTTTAGACCTGACCGAGCGTGAGAAAGAAATTCTAAAAGCGGTGGCCGACGGCCAGCGCAGCAAAGAAATTGCCGTGCAGCTTGGCATCACCGAACGCACGGTGAAGGCGCATTTATCCAGTATTTACAACAAACTGGGGGTCGATTCGCGCGCCGCGGCGATTGCAGCGGCAGCGCAGCGCGGCTGGTTGTAATTTTTTCACTATGGGTGTTGGCAATTGTGAAAGGTGCAAAGCAGCGCAAATTGCGTCATCCTTTACTTCTTTGATTTAAAGTATAATGGTTTGGTAATTTGTTATCGGTATCCCTTTTTATAAACGGGGGTCCATTTTTTCTGTTTGAGCGTTAAATATGGCTACTGGAGAACTGCCCGATCTGATCGCGGAACTGGAGCATCGTCTGAGCCTGGCAAAGAACCCGGCCCAGCAGGTGGATGCGCGCCTGGATCTGGCGCGTGAGATTGGGCCAGGCGACCCCGAGCGGGCGGCGAATCTGGCGCGTGAGGCGCTGCTGCTGGCAGAAGATCATCACCTCGAACCTGCGCGTAAAGCTGAAGCGGCGTATCAGGCCGGGGTGGGCTGTCTGCAACTGGCCGATTATCTTCAGGCGCGAAAATATTTCGAACAGGCCGAAGCCGATGTGGAAAGTGTTCGCTACGATGTATTGCGGGCGAGCATTTACAACGGCCTGGCGGTGGCTGCCTTGCACACCGGCCGCTATGCCGAAGCGTTAAGCTGCTTTTTGCGGGCCTTGCGCATTTTTCAGCATACCGCCAGCCCTTACCGGTCTGCCAATATCTTAAATAATATCGGCCAGGTTTACCTGCGCCTGGGCGACCCGCACCGCGCCCAACCCTATGTGGAAGACAGCCTGCGCATTGCCCGCGAGGTGGTTGATTACCGCGCCCAGGCCAATGCGCTGCGCACGCTGTGCTGGCTGTTGACCGAGACCGGCGATGTGGAAAATGCGCTGAACTCGGGGCTGGAGGCGCTGCATTTTTACCGTCAGGTGGAAAACCGGCGCGGTGAAGCCGAAACGCTAAACAGCCTGGGAAAACTGTTCCTGCACCAGAATGACCCGCAGACCGCCCTGGGGTACTACCAGGATGCGTTTGCTATTGCGGGTGCGATTCACAGCCGGCCCGAAATGAGCACGGCTTATCTGGGTATGGGCAGCGTTTATTTGTTGATGAACAAACCGCGCCGGGCGCAGACTGCGCTGCAAACCTCGCTGAGCCTGGCCGAAGAAATTGGCGCGCAGGACCAGATTTTGGAATGTCACCGGCTGCTGGCCGAAGCCGAAAAACGGCTGGGGCACGCCCGGGCGGCCCTGGCGCACTATGAAGGGTTTGATCAATATCGCAGTCAGCGGCTTAAAGACGAAGCGTACGCGCAGACAATCAGCCTTGAAATATTGCAGGAAGTTGAAAATGCGCGCCGCGATGCCGAGGCCTATCACCTGCAAAATGTGGCGTTGCAGCAGGAGCTGGCTGCCCACGAACAGGTGATTGAAGACCTGGATGCCTTTACCCACATGGTGGCGCACGATCTGAAAAACCCGCTGCAACACCAGTTGCTGGCGGCGCGGCTGCTTTCTTTGCGCTTTGAGAATCAACTGAATGACGAAGGAAAAAGCTATCTGGTCACCATGATTCATGCCTCAGAGAAGATGAGCGCCATGGTCGATGAACTGCTGGTGTTGGCCAATGTGCGCCAGCGCAGTGTGAACCTGGTTGTGGTAGAGATGGGCGCCGTGGTGACAGAAGTTTTGGCGCGTCTGAAAGAAGATATTGCTGCTTTTGAGGCGCAAATTGAATTGCCCGAACAGTGGTTCCCCGCCCAGGGATACGCCCCCTGGCTGGAAGAGGTGTGGGTCAATTACATTTCCAACGCGATGAAATACGGCGGTCGTCCGCCAGTGGTGACACTGGGGGCCGCCCCGGTGGGAGATCAGTGGGTGCGCTTCTGGGTAAAAGATAATGGCGATGGAATTGACAAAGCGCAGTTGAGCAGCCTGTTCACCCCCTTTACCCGGCTTTCGGGCACACAGGGCGAGGGCTACGGGCTGGGCTTGTCGATTGTGCGCCGCATTATCGAGAAGCTGGGCGGGCAGGTCAGTGTGGAAAGCAGCGGCCAGCCTGGCGAGGGCGCGATCTTTAGCTTTTTGCTGCCGGCGGTCAGGGCTTAAGACAACTACCGCGCGCCGGCTTTTTCCAATATTTCGATAATCTGTTGATGTCTGCGCTGCCGCGCATGCGCCAGCGGGCTGATGCCGCTGCCATCGGCAAGGTTAACATTCGCGCCGGCTTCAACCAGCAGACGCACCACTTCGGTGTGACGCTGGCCGCCCGTGCCCAGAATGATGGCTTCCAGCAGCGCCGTCCAACCCAGGCGGTTGATGTGATCGATTTTGATATCGGTCTTCAATAACTCGGCAATGATGTCATGATGCCCGCGTTCGGCGGCGCGGATGAGCCCCGTGCCATTATAGCTGTCCAGACTGTGCACATCTGCACCGGCCTGCAAGGTGCGTTTGAGCAGATCGAGATAACCCTCTGAGGTGGCGATTAAATAGGCGCTTTGACGGGTGTTGTCTTGCAAGTTCACATCCGCTCCTGCCTGAATCAGAATATCGGCGACGGCCAGGTGGTTGCGGTAGGCGGCGGCGATCAGCGCGGTTTGGCCCTGTGCATCGCGGGCGCGCAGGCTGGCGCCCTGCGCCAGTAACTGCTGCACGCGGGCAACATCACCCTGACCGGCAGCCGTAATCAACTGCTGGTCGCGTTCGGCGGCGCGGTTGAGAATGGCTTCGATGGCGGTAAAGCCGCGGTTTTTGGCGTGTTGCAAGGGGGTGACCCCCTCGAAATCGGCAATGGTGATATCTGCCCCATGATCCACCAGCAGTTGCACAATGCGCTGGTGTTTTTCGCCGCCGTCGCTCAGAATAATCGCCTCCAATAATGCTGTCCAGCCAAGGTTGTTAACGTGGTCAACCTCCACGTCGGTCTGGGTTAAGAGAAGCTCGACAATTTGCACATGGCCGCGCTCGGCCGCCGGAATCAGCCCCGTGCCGCCGAAGCGGTTGGTGAGGCGGGTGTCGGCCCCGGCTTCAATCGTCAATTTTACAATTTCAAGCAGGCCTTCTGCGCTGGCATACAGGAAGGGATTATCTTGCCGGTTGTCGCGCAGATGGATATCTGCCCCGGCCTGAATGAGCCTTGCCACCGTCTCCACCCGGTTGGCGTGGGTGGCGGCCAGCACTGCCGTGCGCCCAAGGTCATCCACACCGTTAAGCTCGGCGCCGTCATTTAATAGCTGCACAACAGTCGCGGTGTCGCCGCGTTCGGCGGCCGAATACGGCGTGCCGACCAACGGCGCCTCAGG
>CAZQLE010000131.1:0-11268 GCA_964593905.1 uncultured Anaerolineaceae bacterium
TCACATAAATTTCGCGGTTGCCGTCGCGTTTTGCAGTAAAAGCAATCCGGCTGCCATCCGGCGACCAGACCGGGTCATCCTCGTCACCGCGCCAGTTCGAAATACTGGTAATCCCCGATCCATCGGGAAGCATGACAAAAATCTCATGGCCAGCTCCCGGCACAGACCAGCCGGTAGCCACAAAAGCAATGCGCGCCGCAGCCGGCGGGGTGGGAAGGACAGACGCAGACTCAACCGGCGCCTGCGTGGCGGCCGCGGTTGGCTTTTCGGTTTGCATCTCCAGCGCGGGTGTGGTTTCGAGCGGGCTGCGGTCTGGTTCAACCAGCGCCGGGCGGCGCAGGGACGAAAAAATACAGGCCACACTCAACAGCAAGCTGATCGAAATGAAGAACCCTTGTCGTTTCATCGCTGCATCCTTTCTGAATCGGTCCAGAATTGACAGGTCAAAAATGGATAAAACGACAGTAAATTTTAAAGTTTTTCCCCGCTTTTGATGAAACGATCTGCCCCGCTGAAAACACGCGGCCATTTTTAATATGGCCGGGTCTGGCAGCAGATCTTAAAAAAGTATAGCACGACTCGCTCAAAA
The DNA here is from genome assembly GCA_964593905.1 of uncultured Anaerolineaceae bacterium. Taxonomy (GTDB): domain Bacteria; phylum Chloroflexota; class Anaerolineae; order Anaerolineales; family Anaerolineaceae; genus CAZQLE01. The sequence continues at coordinate 590 of CAZQLE010000131.1, forward strand.
CTTCTTGAGCCACGGTTCGTTAAGCAAATAATCGGTGAACCCCACAGATTCATATAAGGCCCCGGCCGACGCCGAATAAGACCCCACAAACGCGACCAGCGCGCCAAGATCATGCAGCCGGCGCAGCCCTTCGGCCATCAATGAGCGCCCCAACCCGCGGCGCTGATGCGCCGGAATGGTGGCCACCGGTTCAAAAATGCCGGTGCGGGTAAAATCGTCAAACCAGACGGTGCAAAAAGCGGCCACCCGGCCCTCTTCATCCACCGCCACCAGGTCCAGGCCCTGCCGGTAGAGCGGCGCCTTTTGAATATTGTGGTACCAGGTCACATCATTGCGGTTATCCAGCGCATATTGAATATCATCCGGGTGAAAACCCAGCCCCGAGGCATAACAACGGTCCACCAGTTCCAGGCCATCCCGCATGGCATGAATCTGATACCCAGGGGCCAGATTCAACGCGGGCAGCGGCATATCCAATGGGCGGCGGCGCACATATTCAGGTGAACCAGAGCGAACATAACCGTGCTGCTGCAAATAGCTTCTCCGCCAGAGGTTATCCTGCATCGTCCAGATATACAACTGCTGTTCTCCGTCGGCGGCCGCCCCGGCCATATGCGCCTCAGCCACAGCGATCATCTCGGCTTCCAGTTCCTGGCACTGATGCTGCGGGTGAATCTGCAAAAACACCTCACCGGGGCAATCGGCCTGCAGCACCGCAGCGATCTCACCCCCGGCCGTCTCCCACAAAAAGATCGCCCGATCCAACGGCTGGCGGTGGATGTTCTTGTTCACATGCGCCAGCCAGTAATCAAAGCGCATCACATCCCAGGCGCGCTGGTAACGTCCATTAAGCAGCAGCACTTCACGCAAGAAAGTGCGAATCTGCCAGGTGTCTTCATCACTTGCATGAGGGCGATACGTCAAATTGGTCATAAATTCCTCTTGAATATTTCTGCACTGTCAGAAAAAATTAATCCCGTATAATGGATGAGTTCTGGCTGCGCCGTTTTGGGTGAGAGAACCTGTGGTTTGCAGGTGCCCACCACCCGCAGATTCACAAACTTCCCGCCAAAGCAAAAGGCCCCTAAATTCTTTCCCGGAGAAACACATGCCCTCACTTGAAAACCAGCACACCAACCCAGAAGGCCGGGTTAACCGCCGCACGCCATTGTTCCTCCTGCCCATGCGCACCCTGTTGTTTGCCGCCTTTCAGGCGCTATTTGCCCTGCTCATTCTGGCCGGGGGCAGCGCCAAGGCCTGGGAAGGCTCGGTGAAGCTCTGGCCGTTTTGCGCCGCGCTGGCCAGCCTGGTTTCGCTGCTGGTCATTACCCGGTTACTGCGCCAGGAGGGGCTGCGTTATCGTGATTTACTCCGCATCGAACGGGGCAGTGTGGGCAAAGACATCCTGACCACAGTGGGGTTCTTTGCGATCAGCGGTCCGGTGGCTTATCTGCCCAATATGCTTTTTGGGCGGATGCTGTTTGGCGATTACATGATCCCCACCCGAATGATGTTTGAAACCTTCCCCATGCTCACAGCAATTTTGGCGGTCATTCTCTTTCCGGGCCTGGTTGCGCTCACCGAGCTGCCCACTTATTTCGGTTACATCATGCCGCGCCTGAAAGCCGGGTTTAACAGCCGTTGGATCGCAATTGCGCTGCCCACATTCTGGCTGGCTTTTCAACATGTAAGCCTGCCCTTAATTTTTGATGTGCGCTTTATCGCCTGGCGCTTCCTGATGTTTCTGCCATTTGCGCTCATGGCAGCGCTCATCCTCGCCTGGCGCCCGCGTCTGCTGCCTTATCTAATGGTCGGCCACCTGTTAATGGATCTTTCCACCGGCATCTTTTTTATTCCGGGGATGATGCCCTAGGGTTACAAACCGCGCTTTTTCAGAAAAGCTTTGGCCGCTGCCTGGGTTTTTGGGCTGGCGCAATCGCGCGCTGCAACCACCCAGGCAATCACCTCTCCCCGTTCTGAAACCTCGGGCGGCTGGGCATCCATGCTCTGGATGACATCCGCTTTTAACAGCGCCTGCCGTTCAACCGGAAAATGCGTCTGGTCGATGGATAATAAGTGCCGCACAATTCGTTCGCGCAGCTCAGGGCGCGCCGCAGCCACCCTGCCGGCCGCCTGCGCAGTCTGGCGGGCAGTGACAAAGCTTTCATCATCCAGCAGCGCCAGATAGGGGTCGATAACCTCAACCCATTGCGCCTCGGTTGCAGCCGAAGCCAGCGCACTGAGCAGCATCATCCCAATCGAACGGTGATAAGAATTTTCCATGCCCAGCATGGCATTATATTCCGCCCAGAAGGGCAGCAGCCGCGCCGGCTGTGTTTCGGCCAGAGCCAGCAGCGTCTTCAAACAGTTGTAACGAAAAATATCCTGTTTTGAGGTCAGCCCAGAACGCAGCATATTCAAAAAATCATCATCCGTCCCGGCCAGCGCAACGGCCGGGGCAAGGTCCGGGGTCTTATGGTCCGACAACACTTCCAACAGATCCTGCATGTTCATCAAGAAAGCCCTCCACTTCTTTTCTTAAAGGCAGGCCCGGCTGCGCGCCCGCACGGGTCACCGAGATGGCCGCGGCCGCGCTGGCAAAGCGAATGGCTTCATGCAGCGGCTGCCGCGTTCCCAGGGCCGCCGCCAGCCCGCCCACAAAACAATCGCCTGCGGCTGTGCTATCGACCGCTTTTACTTTAAAAGCGGGCAACAAATAAGCTTCTTCGCGCAAACCCTCATGCACATACACACCGCGCTCACCCAGGGTGATCAACACCTGATGAACCCCATGCCCTTCAAAGAATGCCGCCGCCCGGTGATGGTCTGCTTCACTGTTCTGATCCACACCGGTGATTAAAGCCGCCTCGTGCTCGTTGGGAATGACCAGATCCACTTCTTTCAGCAGTTCATCGGGCAGCGCCTGCGCCGGGGCCGGGTTCAAGATGACGCGCGCGCCCCGCTGCCGCGCCAACCGCGCCCCACAGATCACCGCATCCAGCGGCGTTTCGAGCGGCATCACCAGCAGATCCACCCCGCTCAACTGCCGCCAGGCTGCTTCCACCATGGCCGGGGTCAGGGTGTAGTTTGCTCCGCTGGCAACCGCAATGCTGTTTTGGCCCTGCTCATCCACCTCAATCAGGGCAATCCCGGTCGGGGTTTGCTCATCCACCCCGATCAAACCGATGTCGACCCCCTCAGCCTTCAACCCGGCGCGCAGTTGGTCGCCAAAAGCATCTCGGCCCACCTGGCCGATCATGGTCACCCGGCCGCCCAGACGGGCAGCCGCCACAGCCTGATTCGCCCCCTTGCCGCCGGCGAAGGTGGCAAAGGAACTGCCTATCACCGTTTCGCCGGGGCGCGGAATCCGTTGAACGCGCACCACCAGATCCATGTTTAAACTACCCAGAACAACAATATGCGCCATCATGCAATTCACCTGTGAAATTGAAAAATCAGTCCAGCGCCCAGTCAACTGCGGCAATGGCATGAATGAGGGTGGTATCAAACAGCGGCAGGTGGCTGTCTTCATTTTTCACCAGCAGCCCAATTTCGGTGCAGCCCAGAATAACCCCCTGGGCGCCCTGCGCCGCCAGCGCACGGATAATGCGTTGATATTCAACTCGTGAGTCGGGGTTGATCACCCCGGTCACCAGTTCATCATAGATCACGCGATGCACAATCTCGCGGTCTGCCTTTTCAGGGGTAATCACCTGCAGCCCAAACCGTTCGGCCAGACGGCCGGTGTAAAAATCTTCTTCCATGGTAAAACGAGTGCCCAGCAAACCGACACAAGTGTAACCCTGCCCGCGCACGGCTTCGGCCGCCGCATCGGCGATATGCAAGAGCGGCACCCGCACCGCGGCCTGCACCTCATCGGCCATCTTGTGCATGGTGTTGGTGCAAATAACCACGCAATCTGCGCCCCCGGCTTCCAGCCGCAGCGCGGCATCGATCATCATCCCGGTTGCCTCTGCCCACCGGCCGCTGTGCTGAAGCAATTCGATCTCGCCAAAATCCACCGAATACATCAGGCTCTTTGCCGAATGCACCCCGCCCAACCGGTGGCGCACTTCCTGGTTGATCAGCCGGTAATATTCAATGGATGATTCCCAGCTCATGCCGCCAATTAATCCAATTGTTTTCAACACTGCCTCCCTGACAAAGCTTTATCAATCGAGTTCCAAACCCTGCGCTGCCATACTGTTGGGTTGCACGCTGTGCGCAGAGCGAGCGTGCCTTACCCATCCATCAGCCCATCACAACCTGAGCGAAACCCAACATTCCGCCGGTCACACCTACCCCCCAGGATTCTTCGCGCTCTGCGCACCGGCGCAGCATCTCTATTTATTGTAGCCTCAACTCCAAAAAAACAGCCTGGTCTTTTGGAATATTTCGCCACCCCTGCGTCTGACAGCCAAAAAACCGCAAAACCCCCTATAATACTCGTGGGAGGGAAAATATGTCCGAAAAAATGTGCCCGAAAATTATTCTGGAAGGGACGCGGTTGACCTTCAAAACCGAAATTGCGTTCTCGCTCAACGAACACCCCCGCATCGTCGGACCGCGCAAATACCGCTACCATTCTCCGCTCATCTCTGGCGAATGGTGCGCTTTTACCAATTTTCCCTGGGGACGGGGTCTGATTAACTTTAACCCCGAAGAAGAAGCCCTGGCAATGGAAACCTACCATACCTGGCTGCGCCTGTTTGAACTGCAACGCTACTATTCGTGGATTGTGGACCGCTTCCATCTTTCCACGCGCGCCTACCAGCTTACCCGGCACAATAAAGATTACGATTTCACCTGGCTTGAGCAGCGCCTTAAACCGCTCGGGTTCCGGATGGTGTTGTGCACCCGCACGCCCGAATCTTTCGCGGCGGCGCGCGCAGAGCGGTTAAAGGTCTCAGGCAACCCGAGGCAGTATGATGACCTGGATATGTTTGTGAAAGAACAGACCCTGATCCGTCGTCTGGCCGCCCAGACCACCCTGCCGCTGTTGGAAGTGGATCTTTCAGACAACAACATCCCGGCTGCGGTTGAAAAGATCGCCGATTGGCTTGAAACCACTGGCGGCCTGTATCTGAATGATTAGCCCTTTACCCCGCCCACAGCCAACCCGCTGACCAGGTAGCGCTGCAAGAAGGCAAAAATCAAGATCGGAGGAATCGAGATCAAGATCGACATGGCAGAAAACTGCGACCACGGCGTACCAGACGCATATTGCCCCACCATGCCGCGCAGCACCATCGGCAGGGTAAACGTTTCAGGGTTGGTCAGAAAGGTCCAGGAAAGAATAAACTCGGACCAGCCAGTGAGGAAACCCCACAGCGCCGTCACCGCAATGCCCGGCACCGCCAGAGGCAGAATCACACGGATAAAACCCTGTGCGCGCGTGCAGCCGTCAATCTGCGCCGCCTCTTCCAGATCATAGGGCAGCGAGTCGATAAAGCCCTTCATATTCCAGATCGCAAACGGCAGCGCGGTGGATGTAAAGGCAATCGCCAGGCCCAGCAGCGAGTTGCGCAGCCCGACCGAATTTAAGAGCACAAACAGCGGCGCCAGGGTTCCCCCCGGCGGAATCATCAACACCAGCACAAAACCCAGCATTCCAACCCGCCGGCCGGGAAAAACCAGCCGCGAAAAAGCATACGCGGCGGTGATGCCCACCACCACCGAACCCAGCGCCGTTCCACCCGCCACTAGCAGACTGTTGCGCAAAAGCTGCAAAAAGGTCACCGGGTTGGGTGAAGGTTTGGTCAGAATCGTCTCAAACGAAGCCAGCGTCGCACCGGGTGGGATGATGGTCAAACCCTGTGGGCGCGAAAAATCGCGCGGGTCCAACGACATGGAGACAATCCATAACACCGGGAAAAGAATGGTGGCCAGTACGATCAGCAGCACGATCTGAAACAGATCAATGCGCATCGTCTCACGCGCCAGTTTATAATCTTTGAAGCGGCCAATCGATTGCAGCAGCCGCACATAGCGCCGCAGCACGATCGCGCCGGCGACCAGCAGGAACAACCCCAGCACGATCTTTGGCGCGCGTTGCAGCGCATCCTGGGTGGTTATGCCCATCCCCAGCGAGTAACCGCCATAGGCAATCATCCCAATCGACACCGCAAAAATGAAATAAGCCCAGATCACGGCAATATTGCTGGCCAGGCCGGGCTGCTGCGTGCGAGAAGCAGAAGTTGTGCTCATGGGTTATCTCCTCTACGCGTAATAAGGCTCGGTGGCTCTGGTAATGCGGTTGGTGATCAGGGTGATGATGGCCAGGATGATAAAAACGATGATATTAAAGGCCGAAGCCACCCCATACCAGCCCTGCGGGTTAACCAGCTTAAAGCCCTGGGTAACCAGAATTTCGGTCAGACCCACCGGCCCCCCGCCGGTGACGAAATAGATAATATTGAACTGGTTGAAGGTCATCATGATGCCAATCATGACCGCCGGCACCATCGCCGGGCGGATCAACGGCAGGGTGATTAACCTGATCTTTTGCCAGGGAGAGACCCCGTCCATTTCGGCCGCTTCATACACCTCTTTGGGAATGCTTTGCAGTGCGCCGGTGGCGATGACCATCATAAACGGCCAGCCCAGCCAGATATTGGCAACCAGCACCGCCACAAAAGCCAGCGGCAGCACCAGCCCGATCTCGGGCAGGTTGACCAGCGGGGCCGGGTCTAGCAGCCAGCGAATGTTCCCCTTCAACCCCAGCTCTTGCAGCAGCAGATTAATCCCCCCAAACTTGTCATGCCACAGGTTGGCCCACATCATACCGGCCACAAGCGATGGCAAAGCCCAGGGAATGACAAACAGGCTGCGATAAAACCGTTTGCCGGGCATTTTTTCCTGGTTAATGATCAACGCCACCCCAATACCAATCAACACATGCGCCGCCACATTCACCAGGGTCCAGAACAGGTTGAACACAAAAATCCGCAAAAAATCATAATTGGTCACCGGCAAACCGCGGAAGATCACATCCAGATAATTCTTGATGCCCACAAGACCCGGGTTCATTAACCGCAGATTTTTTAGCTGAAAATCAGTGAACGACATCCAGAGCTGAAAAAGGAGGGGATAAAAAGTGATAAACAGCATAATGAGCAAGGCCGGCAAAATATACAAATAGGCCAGCCCCATATTAGGGTATTTATGCCGCAATTTTTGAAACCAGCCAGACCTGCGGGGTGCGTCTTCAGAGGGTATAGCAGCCATATCAGCCGTCCTTATCCAAGACTTGCAAATATGATCGAACAAGTAACGCGTTCAGAACGTCAGCCTGACGCCCAAAATCACAGGGTTTCGTGGGCGGTCAATTCTGACCGCCCACTAAAAATTACCATTCAGCTTTATTTGTTATTGGTGGTGTTAATCAGCGTCGCAGCTTCTGTCAGTGCTTCCTGAGGCGTTTTCACCCCTTCCAGAATCTGGGTGATTGCATTTGCCATCGGGTCCCAGGTGGCGCCCAATTCAGAGACTACCGGGAAGGGATCAGAGGAGGGTACCTGTTTAAGGAAACCACCCACGACCGGGTTCGACGAGGTATCCACCGCAGCGTTGGCCGGAATCCAGTTGGCCGCATTCAAGAATTCTTTTTGCACATCGGCGCTGGTGAAGAATTCGAAAAACTTCAAGGCCGCTGCCACTTCTTCGGGTTTGGCATTGACATTGATGGAACCCATTTCAGACTGGTTCCACGGGCGGGGGCTGGCTTTGCCAACAACCGGCGGCACAGCCATTACACCCACATTTTCAGCACCCAGGTCTTTGATGAAATCACCCGAAGCCCAGGGACCCTGAATGCGAAAAGCCGCATTGCCCTGGCGGAAGAGCGTATCCATATCGCCGTCGTTTGCATCGCAGGTTACACCTTCCGATTTGCAAACCGTGGCAAAGAACGCATAGGCCTCGGCGCCCTCGGCGCTGTCGAGCACCAGTTTGTTGGTCTCATCCAGGAATTTTGCCCCGAAAGCCGGTCCCCACATATAGTTGTGGAACCAGTCCGCTGTGATCGCCAGGCCGCTTTCTTTGGCCATCATCAGCAGCTCGTCAAAGTCTTTCGGTTCGGTCGGGACCTTGGCTTTGTTGTAGACCAGCGCCACCACCTTGTTGTTGACCGGCACACCCACCAGCACACCACCCACCTTGCCGCCTTCCACCGAGGCTGGCACAAGGGCAGACAGGAACGGGGTGGCGGGGTCCATCTCGGCCAGCAAGCCGGCGGTTGCATAGCCGGCCATACGGTCCTGAGGACCCATGATGATGGTCGGGCCGCTGCCTGCGGCTGCTTCTGTCTGGAACTTATTCTGAAGCTGGTCAAAAGGCACGGCCAGCATCTCGACCTTCACATCTGGGTTTGCGGCCATAAAATCGGCAACAGCCTTGCTAAAAGTCTGCTCTTCGGTTTCAATATAGCCATGCCAGATCGAAATGGTCACCGCAGCAGCGGCAGGTTCGGCCGGTGCCGCGGGCTCTGCCGGTGCGGTTGTTGCGGCCGGCGCAGCCGGTTCAACCGGGGCAGCCGGTTCAGCAGTCGGTTCCGCTGGAACGACAGCCGGGGTGCAGGCTGCCACCAGCATGGCAACCACAATCACCAGGCTCAAAAACCATAACATCTTCTTCTTCATTCGGTTCCTCCTAAAAAATGTGATTCTGGGGGTGCAATGAAGCAGCGATGTCGAATTTTTAACGATCCACTTTTACCCCGAACAGGTATATAAGAGATTATATAGCAGTTTGATCATCAAAACCAGTTCGATTCGGAAGAAAAACAACGCAGAGAATCTGCCGCATTACCCTGGCAACGACACAAGAAAATAACTTTTCTCAAACAGGAGCAGCCATGAAAATTCTAATTCGCACAGAAACCAGTCAAGACTACCCGGCCGTTGAAGAGATAAACCGCGCGGCTTTCTCCGGGCCTGGCGAGGCCGAACTGGTCAACCGCTTGCGCAAGACCTGCCCCACCGCCGTTTCACTCGTCGCCGAGCAAGATGGGCAAGTATGCGGGCATATCTTCTTCAGCCCGGTGACGATTGAAAACCCCAACGCCCGGGTCGGCATGGGGCTGGGCCCAATGGCCGTTGCTCCGGCAGTGCAGCGCCACGGAATTGGGTCAGAGCTGGTTAAAGCCGGTCTTGCCGTCTTGCGTGAAACCGGCTGCCCGTATGTCATCGTCCTCGGCCACCCAGACTTTTACCCGCGCTTCGGGTTTGTCCCGGCCTCGCGCTATGGGCTGCGCTGCAAATGGGAGGGCATTCCAGATGGGGTGTTTATGGCGCAAGAGCTGCAGCCGGCCAGCCTGACCGGCTGCAACGGTCTGGTGCAGTATCGCAAAGAGTTTGACCAGGTCACCTGAGGGTTGAGGGGCCGCCGGGCTTTTCGCTGCAATTAAAATGTTCCCGGGGCCGTCTAAAATTCAGACAGCCCCGGGTCGGCGATGAAAAAACCAATAATAGAAACGGGTAAATTTAATGGGACTGATTTGCCCAGGGGTTTTCAGCGCGGGGGATGATCTCTCCACCGGTCATACGCTGCCCGCCATTCTCATGGCACCCTGAACAGTAATCCTTTTGCTCACCATGCGAAATGTGACAGGTCGTGCATTTCAGATCCGGCCAGTGACTCATATGCGGGTTACGGGTCAAGAAATCTGTCCGATCAGCATGGTAACTGAGACTGATGTGGCATTGCGTGCACATCTCATCAGAGAATTTGCGCCGTGGCATACTCTCGTCATAATTGCCGGTGATGTACTTGATTCCGCTTTCAATCTCGGCCGGAATGGGGTAATCGTGGCAATCTTTGCACTGAACATTGGCCTGTTTGTGGATATTATCCAGGTTGTCGCTGTTCAGATAAGAATCAACATGTTTTTCCATGTTGTGACAGGTGGCGCAAAACTCCGGGTTGGTATCGCTCTGGTGCAGCAGCGCCCCACCGGTCAACACCCCGGCTGCAATGACCACAAAGGCTATATTCACCCAAAGACTCACCTTCCACCAGTTGATCCGACGGGGCGGTTTCGCTTCGGGGGCGGTTTGGGTTTCTTTCGTATCCACAGTCACACCCGGCCTAAGCCTTATCCGTCGCTTCGAGTGCCGCAGCGTGCGTGCCGGCCAACATGCCAAACACCGTGCCCGCGCCAACCGTCGAGCCGCCGCCCGGATACGCCGCGCCCATCACCGAGCCCGAGGTATTGCCAACTGCGTACAGACGAGGAATGGGGTTGCCCCACACATCCAACACCTGGGCGTTTTTGTTGATGCGCAGACCGCCGCTGGTGCCGCAGGTGCCGGGAACATAATCGGCGACAAAGAAGGGACCTTTTTCAACCGGGGCCAGGCAGTTGTTCTTCAGCTCGGTGCGTTTTCCGCTCAAATCACCGGCCGTGCCCTGATCAAAGTCATATTCGCCGCGATGCCAGTCGGGGTCAACGCCGTTGGCGGCATTTTCGTTGAATTTCTCCAACATGGCCGAGAAGGCTGCATAATCAATGCCCTTGGCTTTGCACAGTTCTTCAAGCGTGTCAAACTGCTTCACCAGTTCGGGCACAACGCCAACCTGATAATTGGAACCCGGCAGCGGGTAGTGTTCGACAAAGGTGGAATCGCAGATGAAGTAGGAGGGGATATTGCGCCATTCAAACGCGCCCGAATCCCACGCAT
>CAZQLE010000132.1:0-11030 GCA_964593905.1 uncultured Anaerolineaceae bacterium
CATGATATATTCCGAGCCCTCAATTGCCACCGGCTTGCGGCGGCCCGAGGCATCGGGCTCACCCAGTTCCATCTTTTGCAGCCGAACAGACCGGAGCCAGCCGTTTTCATCGCCAATAAACTCCAACGGGTTGTTGAGGAAGAGGAACTCGATGCCTTCCTGTTTGGCGTGGTGCACTTCTTCTTTGCGGGCGGGCATTTCAGCTTCGGAACGGCGGTAAATGATATAGACCTTTTTCGCGCCCAGGCGCAACACCGTGCGAGCAGAGTCGAGCGCGGTGTTCCCGGCGCCGAACACGGCCACGGTCTTATCTTTATAATCAAAAACCATCGTTTCAAAGTTTTCCTGATAGGCTTTCATCAGGTTAACGCGCGTGAGCAGCTCGTTGGAGCTGTAGATGCCGATCAGGTCTTCACCGGGGATGCCCAGAAAATAAGGCAGACCGGCGCCAACGCCGATGAAGACGGCGTCGAAGCCCATTTTGTTCATCAATTCATCGATGGTCAGGCTCATGCCAATGACCACGTTTTTCTCAAATTTCACGCCCATCCGGCGCAGTTGGTCGACCTCAAACCGTACAATTTCTTTGGGCAGACGGAACTGGGGGATGCCGTAAATCAGCACCCCGCCAAAGTCGTGCAGCGCTTCAAAGATGGTCACATCGTGACCCAATCGCACCAGGTCGCCGGCGCAGGTCAGGCTGGATGGCCCCGAGCCGATCAGCGCTACTTTGCGGCCGGTGGGCGGGGGCGGAGCCGGCAGCTCTTTTTGGGCGCGTTCTTCGGCGGTGATATCCATGGCAAAGCGTTCCAGGTTGCCAATGGCGACCGAAATGCCTTTTTTTGCCAGAATGCAGCGCGATTCGCACTGGTTCTCTTGCGGGCAAACCCGGCCGCAAATGGCGGGCAGCATGTTATCTTGCAGAATTGTTTCTGCGGCTGCCCGATAATCTTTATCGGCCAGTTTTTCGATAAATCTCGGAATCTGAACATGAACAGGGCAGCCTTCGACGCATTTGGGGTCTTTGCAGTCAAGACAGCGCAAGGCTTCCAACAGGGCGGCCTGTTCATCAAACCCGAGGTTGACTTCTTCAAAATTATGGCTGCGCGCCTCCGCATTTTGCTCGATCATCGGCTGGCGTGAAATTTTCATGCGATCTTTGGGGGGGAGTTTATTCATTTTATCTTCCAGTGGTTGAGTGGATCGTGCGCCAGGTGGGTGCTATGCCGGTGAAGAGTTTGAGCGGGTGCGCTCTACTTCGGCGTCCAGTTTGCAGTCGTGGTCGACAGGTTTTTTTTCAAAGCGGACGTAAGACCGGTTGCGTTTGGTCAGGCCTTCAAAATCCACCTTGTGGCCGTCAAACTCGGGGCCATCTACACAGACAAAGACCGGTTTGTGATCCACTGTGGCGCGGCAGCCACCGCACATGCCGATGCCATCCACCATGATGGGGTTAAGGCTGACGATGGTGGGAATGTCGTAGCGGCGGGTCAGGTCAGAAACGGCGCGCATCATGGGAATGGGCCCGACGGCATAAACAATATCGATCTTGCGGCCAGCGTCGATCAGTTCTTGCAGCTTCTGGGTGACAAAGCCATGAAACCCATAAGACCCGTCATCGGTGGTGACGTATACCTCATCGCTGATCTGTTTTAATTCTTCTTCGAGGATGACCATTTCATGGGTGCGGGCGCCGGTGATGGAGATGACGTGGTTGCCGGCAGCTTTTAACGCGGCAGCGGTGGGGTAAGATACCCCCGTGCCGACGCCGCCGCCAATGACCACCACCGTGCCGAAGTTTTCGATCTCGGAGGGTTTACCCAGCGGGCCGACCACGTCTTCGATGGCGTCGCCGGGCTTGAGCTGGTTAAGGCGCTGGGTGGTTTTTCCCACGCCCTGTACGACCAGTGAAATGGTTCCGGCCACCGGATCGGAATCGAGCAATGTGAGCGGAATACGCTCACCGTGCTGATCGATGCGCAGAACGACAAATTGACCTGCTTTTCGTTTTTCAGCGATCAAGGGGGCCTGAATTTCAATTCGCTGGATATTGGGGGCAAGCGTACGAGACTGGATGATCGAGTACATTGTCAAAGGTCCTGTCAGTGTTCAATAAGTTCGGCAGATGCCGGATGATCTCGCGTCAAAACCGGCAGTACGCCGGCCGCGCATGCATAACAGGTGTTGTGGTGCTGGAATGTTTATCGAAATGGAACCATACTGGCAAAATGAGTATAGCACAAGTTTATATTGTCTGACAATATGACAATCGTCAATTCTTTTTTGTTTGCACCCCCCGGTTTGGGGTTTGTGAACTTTCTCCTGCGGCGCAAGGAACTGAAAAGACCCTGAAAATGGAATTTCAGGGTCTTGCTTTGAAAAATCAGCGTTGCGTGGTTAGCTGCGTCTGCCGCCCAGCAGTCGCAGCAAGAAAAGCAGCACAACAGAACCGGCAAAGGCAACCAGGATGCTGCCCAGGGTAATGCCATTGATGGGGTCGGGCATGTTGAAGAGCGCGCCGGCCAGCCAGCCGCCCAGCAATGCGCCCACAATACCCACAATGATATTACCCAGAAGGCCAAAACCTTTCCCCTTCATCACCAGCCCGGCCAGCCAGCCGGCGATCAAACCGACAACAATCCAGGATAAAACACCCATGTTTTTCCTCCATTTTGGTGCTGAGGTGGATACCCTTCGTTAACGAAAAGGGTATTTCACTTTTCAGTATACCTGTCAAAACCACATATTTCAATTATAGCTCTTATTTATCAATATTTTATTAGCGCCGCCAGGGCAGTTATTAGGCCAGCGACACTGGCGGTTTAGCGCTTATGCTTAAGAAGATTTGAGAACCGACAAATATTCTCTATAATGGAAGATGAAAAAAGAAATTATTTCTGGATGCTCTGCACCGCACCCGTATCACAAATAGGCCAGAGAATTGTGAGGTTGCTGTGAGCCAGACAAATATTCGTTGTATTGTGTGCGGTAATATACTTGTCCCGGAAGTTTATTTTTGCTGCAACTGTGGTGAGCCGGTCAGTTTGTCTGAGACGGGCGAACTGGAAATTGCAAAAGAATATCAACCGCCGCGTTCCTGGCGCTGGGCTTTGTTTACGCTGCTGCTGTTGTTGAGTATGCTCTTGATGGCGACCGGGGTGATCAATTCGGTCATTGCAGGTGCTTTTTCGCCAGAGCGCACCCCGCAGCCATTTTTGCCGGTCGAAATGCAATACGGCGGTATTCTGCCCGATTATCATTTTTAGTGGCTTCCGGCTTCGAATCAGTTTGCATTCTGCGGGCTGACAGGCTACAATACATCTATGGATACCTGCACCGCAGTTCAATTCTTTTTTCCTGTTCGCCAGGAGTTGGAACGCCAATTTTATAACGACCTGGTTGCGTTATTGGGGGGCAGCGCCGGTCGTCTGCGGTTAAAGCCCGATTTCTCTCCCAGCGCCATGCCGGCCACGATTTTTAACCCCGAAGCGCATATCGAAGTTCCCCAGATCCGTTTTGATCTGCCCGACCCGCTGCTGGTGGAGCTTGGCAGTCTGTGCCTGTTTTCGCTGGGGGTGGAGTTGATTTACCATAAACCCGCTCCCGAAGCCGACCATGTGCAGGGTGTGGAAGTTGCGGGGCTGCTGGAGCAATTTTCTGGTCATGTGGTCCGGCTTGATCACAGCGGCATTGAGATTCCTGCGGCATTGTTGGACCGTCAGGGTTGGGATCGACTGGTTCACACCATTGCGCGCCGCACGGCCCTGTATCGCTACCTCGACGGCAAAGATTGGCCGTTCATCATCCCGGCCGAGCCGGGAGAGATTCACCACGAGATTACTGATTTTTCGAAGCGGCGGACGCCAAAAGTGGAACTCACGTATGGCTGTGTGGAATTTCCTCTGCTTCATTTTCATGTGGAGACCGACCTAACCCTGGAGCAAATTGACCAACGGCTGCCTGCCGGTTTTACCCTGCCAGAGGCCGAGACCTTCCGGTCGGTGTATGTGCAGATGCCCTATACGGGCCTGGGTTTGCGCATCGACTTTGGGAAGAAACCGGATCTGGCGCTGGGCGATTGGGAGACCGGACGTTGGTTGTCTAACGAGGGTGGAAGAATTTATCCCCCGACCCTGCTCCCCGAAGACGATTTCGAGGTGGATGAGATCGTTGACGATTAAGCCCGGTTATGCTTCGGTTTCAGATATCGAAAGACCCATCCGCAAGGTTCTGATAAAATAGAGTATATACACCCATCTCCCACAGGATAGGATTATGGATATTGTTGAAATTACCCATGTAACCGATGAAGTTTTCGATGCTTTTAAGCGGCTGGTGCCGCAGCTTTCCACCTCGGCGGTTATGCCCACCCGTGAAGAGCTGCAAGATATTGCCAGTTCAAAAGCCTCAATTTTGCTGGCTGCCCGCGACCCGCAGCAAAACGGTAAGATCGTCGGCTCGCTGACGCTGGTGGTGTTTCGCATCCCGACCGGGGTGCGCGCCTGGATTGAGGATGTGGTGGTGGATACTGCGGAACGCGGCAAAGGTATTGGTGAGGCGCTGACTCGCGCCGCATTGGAGCGCGCCCGCACCGAGGGCGCCAAAACGGTGGATCTAACTTCGCGGCCTTCGCGTGAGGCGGCCAACCGCTTATATCAGCGGGTGGGTTTCCAATCTCGTCAGACCAATTTGTACCGCTTTGATATTAAGTAACCTGGTTGCTGTTTATACATGAACCGGCTCTTGAAGCCGCTGCTGCAAGAAAGGGGATGTTTTTGCAGCAGCGGTTTTTGTTTTAAATGCGGTAATTTGCCTCAGAGATCGGTGCGCTTTCGTCCGTGTCATGCTGCCCGTCTGGGCGCAGAGCGAACGAAGTGAAGCATCCCTGCGCCGGTTTGCGAACCCCTTGCCGTAGCCTGCGTGGGTAGAGATTCTTCGCACGGTGCTACGCACCGGCTCAGAATGACATGTCCTTTTGCCCGTGCCACACGGCGCACCGGGGCCGGGCCATTCTTATTGTGAAAAACAAAACAGCAGATGGCGGTGCATCCACGCTGCCATCTGCTGTTTGATTTTGAAGCCCAATTAGCGCAATATTTTGACCAGGGTGTAATTCTTGCGGCCCTTGCGCAGCACAATAAACTTGCCGTCGATGGCCTCACTGGAGGCGACGACCTGGGCGCTGTCGGTAACCCGCTGGTTGTTGATGTAAATTCCGCCCTCCGAGACAGAGCGGCGCGCCTCGCCTTTCGATTTAGCCACCCCGGCAGTCACCAGCAAATCGGCCGCCTGAATCTGGTTCAACTGGTCGGCCGGAAGCTCACAGGAAGGCACATCGGCGAAGATATCGCTGATATCGGCGGCTGAAAGCCCGCTGATGTCGCCGCCAAACAGCGCCTGGCTGGCCTGTTCGGCGCGCGCCAGTGCATCGGCCCCGTGGGTGGTCAGGGTAATATCCCGCGCCAGGGTGCGCTGCGCTGCGCGCTGCTCGGGCTGGGTGATCATGGCGTTCTCCAGCTCGGCAATCTCTTCCCGGCTCATAAAGGTGAAGAACTTGAGATACTTGATCACATCGCGGTCATCGGTGTTCAGCCAGAACTGGAAGTAGCGGTAGGGTGAGGTGCGTTCGGGTGAAAGCCAGACCGCCCCCGACTCGGTTTTGCCAAACTTGGTGCCATCCGATTTGGTGACCAGATGGTAAACCATGCCATAAGCCGGTTTGCCGCGCACACGGCGAATTAATTCAGCCCCGGCAGTGATATTCCCCCACTGGTCGCTGCCGCCGGTTTGCATCACACAATGTTCGTGATCAAAGAGGTGCAAAAAGTCATAGGATTGCAGCAGCATATAGCTGAATTCGGTAAATGACAGACCCTCTTCGCGCTCCATGCGGTTTTTGACCGAGTCTTTCGAGAGCATGTAATTAACCGTGAAATGCTTGCCCGTATCGCGCAAAAATTCGACCAGGTTCAACTTGCGCAGCCAGTCGGCGTTATTGATCAATTTTGCCGGGTTGGATTTAACCTCAAAATCCAGAAAGTGAGCCAGTTGTTTTCTGATCGCCTGCATATTGGCGTCGATCTGGTCAATGGTCAGCAGAGAGCGCTCATTGCTCCGTCCGCTGGGGTCGCCGATCATCCCGGTTCCGCCGCCAGCGATGGCAATGGGGGTGTGCCCAAAGCGCTGCAGCCGGGCCAGGGCGATTAACGGCACCATATGACCGACATGCAGGCTGTCGGCGGTGGGGTCGAACCCGTTGTAAATGCTGATCTTTTCTTTGCCCAGCAGTTCAGGCACGCCTTCCATCTGGTCAAAGATCATGTCGCGCCATTTTAGTTCATCAAATGCATTGGTGATCTGTTCCATGAAATTATCCTCAAGTTTAAGTGGTATAAAGGCGAACTAAAAAACGAAAGCAGCGATCATTTGAATGTAAAATGAGCGCTGCCGGTAGTTGTTTACGTAACCGTTGCGGGGAAGAATTGGGTGAAATGTCAGCCAGAATACCCCATGCTGTTCCTCTTGTGAGGTAAGTATACCATAATCTAATATTTCATAACCCGGTTATAATCTTTCTAACAATGTTTTTTTGTTGGTTCGGGTCTACAAAAAGGAGCAGGCATGAGTGAACGTTTGACCATGACCGTTGTCATCCCGGCCGCTCCCCGACAAATATACGAAGCGTGGCTCTCGAGCAAAGGGCATACCGCAATGACCGGCAGCCCGGCCGTGGTTGACCCTGTTCCCGGCGGCCGGTTCACCGCCTGGGATGGCTATATCAGCGGGGTGACCGAAAAAGCCGAACCCTATCGGTTGATCGTTCAACGCTGGCGAACCACAGAATTTCCGCATGAGGCGGCAGATTCGCACCTGGAAATTTACCTGGAACCGATCGATCATCACACGCTGTTGACGCTGATCCATACCGAGATACCCGACCGGCAGGCTGCCAGTTATGAGCAGGGTTGGTTGCGTTATTATTTTGAACCGATGCGCGAATATTTCTCCGCGCAAAACGAAGATGAAGAAGATGATTGACCGGAACCCCCGGTGTTGCATGGGAGCTACATGGCAGATAAAAAGTATTATGTGGTGTGGAAGGGGCGCACAACCGGCATCTTTAGCAGTTGGACGCAGACAGCAGCGCAGGTGAATGGTTTTGCCGGGGCGCTGTATATGGGTTTTGCCACCCGGTCTGAGGCCGAGCTGGCATTGAAGCTGGGCTATAGTGCTGTGGCAAAAAAGCGCTCGGCCCCGCGTGATTTTTCGCAGCTCCCGGCGGGCAGCCGTCCGCTGTCGGATAGTTACTGCGTCGATGCAGCGTGCAGCGGCAGCCCGGGGCCGGTGGAGTATCGCTGTGTTCATACCCGCAGCCGCGCGATCCTGTTTGAGCAGGGCCCTTTTGCCGATGGAACCAACAATGTGGGCGAATTTTTAGGATTGGTGCATGCCCTGTCTTACTTTAAGCAAAATGGCATATCTCTGCCCATTTATACCGATTCGCACAATGCCATGCTCTGGGTGCGGCAGAAGAAGTGTAAAACCAAGTTAATTCTCACCGATAAAAACCAGCCGTTGTTTGAACTGATTGCCCGCGCCGAGCAGTGGCTGAGTTCAAACACTTATACAACGCAAATCCTAAAATGGGATACCGCTGCCTGGGGAGAGATTCCGGCGGATTTTGGCCGAAAATAACTTTTTTTGTCTGCAAAAGCCCTGAAAAAAACGCGATTAATTATGATAAACTAGATAATATTTATTATAAAAACCCGCGGACGGGCCGTTTTCTGCGAGCTCCAGCCGCCATTCATGGTCAGACCTGGAGGTGTGGGAATGTCAGAGGTCTTTCAATGCCCATCGTGTGGAGCCCCATTAGACTATTCTTCCAGCGACAAAGCCTCGGTGAGCTGTCCCTTTTGCCGCAGCACGGTGATTGTGCCGGGTGAACTGCGCAAAGATGCCCCCAGGAAAATTCCCATCCCCAAAAGCTTTTCGGTTCAAATCGAAGAAATCCGCCGGCTGCACGCCAGCGGCAATAAAATTGGCGCGATCAAAATTTATCGCGATGCCTTCGGCTCGGGCCTGAAAGAAGCCAAAGACGCGGTGGAAGAGCTGGACCAGGGCGGTGTTCTGCCGCTGCCCGGCAGTATTCTGGATGGCTACGACCCGGACCTCAACCGCTATACGCTGCAAACAGTTGAAATTTATTCTGGCGGCGATTACAGCGCCGCCATCGCCGAAATTACCGCCCTGGCCGAACAGCGAAAAAAAATCGAAGCCATTAAACGCTACCGCGAGGTGTTTGGCGGGTCGCTGCAAGATGCCGAAGCGGTCGTGTCGCGGTTGATGGCAGGCGAGCCGGTGATGTTTGGTCAGGCGGGCCAGACCAGACCCAAAACCAGGGCGAACGGCTATTCGGCGCTGATTTTTATCATCGGCCTGATCGTGCTGATCGGCATCATCACGGCAGCGGTGGGCCTGATGGTTGGGAAGGCGATTGAAAGCACCACCGATACGATCACACGCAGTCTATCTGCTCAGACTACGGTGGAAGTTTTTTCAAACCGCGATACGGGTTCTTTGCCGGCGCTGGCAACCGGGCAGGCGATGCTCGAAAGCATCAGCACGCCCTCGCCCACCCCGGCTGCCGCAGAGGTTGTGTTGGAATTTGGTGAAAAGGGCATTGGCGCGGGAAAATTCACCGATGCCCGCTCGATTGCGGTGGACCCGGACGGGAAGATTTATGTGGCGGAGTATATTGGCGGCGATGTCTCGGTCTTTGAGCCGGATGGCAGGTTTATCTCGCGCTGGAATACCGGGGACCGTGAATTGCCCCTGCGCGGGTTTGATGTGGACCGGGAAGGGCGGCTGTATATTGCCCAGCGGGGTATGCTGCGCCGGTTTGATGCCGCGACCGGCGAACTGATTGATGAAATTAAAGATGCCCCCGACTTTGTGGATGACGTGGCCGTATTTTTGGATGGCGGCTTTTTGACCACCGGGTCACAAGACCAGTTGGTCCGGTTTGATGCCCAGGGGAAGCGGGTTTTTGCGCTGGAGAATGCGGTGGGCGAAGTAACCGGGAATCGGGAGCTTTCCATCCGTCTGGCGGTGGATGGAAAGGGTGGTTTCTATCTGCTGGCCGGGTTCAACAACGTGGTGCTTCAGTTCTCGCCTGAGGGAAAATTTCGCAACCGGTTTGGCAGCCGCGGCAATGAAGCGGGGCAGTTTAGCGCTCTGCAAGACCTGGCGGTAGATTCGCAAGGGCGGATTTATGTGGCTGATTCGAATGGGGTCTTGATTTTTGCTCCCGACGGGCGTTTTTTAGAGATGATTGACCCGCCGAGTGGGGTGGTGTTTGGGATGACGATCAACGCTGACGACGAAATTTTTCTGGTGACCAATGCCCAGAAGGTGTATAAGATGAAGCTGGTTAATAACCCCTGAGTTCGCACCCCGCACACCCCTTCATTAACCAAAAAGGTGCGCCCGAGGCGCACCTTTATTACTGATGGTCTTAGGGGGATTTATTCGGCCGGAGCTTCCACTTTTACCAGCAGTGTGCCTTTTTCAACCTGTTTACCATCTTCAACTGCAATGGCCGCTACAACGCCGTCGATCGCGGCGCGGAGCTGCATTTGCATCTTCATCGATTCAAGCACTACCAGCGTCTGGCCGCGTTCGACAGTTTCTCCCTGTTTCACCAGTACTTTAATCACCAGACCCGGCATGGGGGCCATGAGCGAACCGGCCGAACGGTCTTCGGTTTTGCGGCGCAGACGTTTTTGCAGGCTTTCAACCCGGGCGATCAACCTTTTGCTGCCGATCAACACTTCCAGGGTTTCATTATCCTGCGAGTTCAACACCAGTTCCAGGGCCTGCTGCCCGCGGCGCAGCAAATGGAGCCCTGCGGTATTGAGAGGAATCAACGAGTCAGAAACGGGTTTGCCATCCACCAGTTCCTGCCGTCCGCTGAGATTGACGCGATATTCACGATTGCCAATGGAAACGCTGTACAAAGCCATGTTTTCTCCTAAGCCTTACCCGAAATTTGTTCTTGCCATGCGGCAGCCTGCCAGCGGCTGTACCGTTCCACCGTTTGCGCCATCTTACGCTGGCGGTTCTGGTGTGCAAAGAGTGCGGCTGCCAGAGCGACGGCGCGTTCCAGGTCGGCTTCTGGCGGCATTTCTACCATGTTAAAACCCTCAAGATACGTGGTAGTGACGTCGCCGGCGACAAATCGGGGACTTTCGATAATTTGCAATAAAAACTCGATATCGGTTGAAACGCCGCTGATCTGAAATTCGTGCAGTGAGCGGCTGAGGCGGGCGATGGCAGCCTGACGATTTTCGCCCCAGGCAATTACCTTGGCCAGCAGCGAGTCATAATCAGAGGTCACTTCCATGCCCTGGTACAGCGCGCTGTCAACGCGCACTCCGGGTCCGCCGGGTTCGCGCAAATAGGTGATCTGCCCGGTGGCGGGCAGAAAACCCTGGCTGGCGTCTTCGGCGATGATGCGCGCCTCAATCGCTGCGCCGCGCATTTCGATCTGTTCCTGCCGGTAGCGGATACTGGCGCCAGCCGCCAGTGAAATTTGTTCTTTGACCAGGTCCAACCCGGTCACCATTTCGGTGACGGGATGTTCCACCTGGATGCGCGGGTTGACCTCGATAAAGTGGAACTGGTTTTCGGCGTCGAGCAGAAATTCCACCGTCCCCAGGCCGCGATAATTGAGCGCCTGCCCCAGCCGAAAAGCCGCGTCATATAACTGGCTGCGCAAAGCGGCGCTAAGCCCGTGGGCCGGCGCTTCTTCGATCAGCTTTTGGCGGCGGCGCTGCAATGAACACTCGCGCTCGCCCAGGCACAGCACATGGCCGAACCCGTCGCCCAGAATCTGAACTTCGATATGGCGCGCCTCGCGCACCATCGATTCAAGAAAGACCGTGCCGTCGCCAAAGGCCGCGATGGCCTCCTGGCGGGCCGCCTCTACCACCGAGGGCAGCTCTTTGGCCGAAAGCGCCAGCCGCCAG
>CAZQLE010000133.1:0-11007 GCA_964593905.1 uncultured Anaerolineaceae bacterium
CCCCCACTGCCGCCCAGGCCGGCACACCCAGCAGCAAAAAGACAATGAGCTCAACCCCCCGCCCAAAAACCGTCGCCCGGTTCAAACGGCGAACGTTACGCAATAAAGCCATGGCAAATCCCTCGGGATAAAATAAAATACCGTCCCTTATTTTACCCGATTAACCTGCAACCCCGCAGCCAGCGCACCCGGTTGGATACGCCCCGTGTCATATCGCTCCAATCAATCAAGAAACCACCTGTCTTTGATTTCTTCCGGGGTCATCAATTGGTCCGCAAAAAATTTGTCGTCTTCATAGTTGATGATTTCCAGCTCTTTTAACAGGTTGTCGTTCGTAATCACCGGAAAATCCACCACGAAAGCATTGCCGTACTTGCCACCAGGAGCGGATTCATCCATCTTTTCGCCGCTGAGCAAATAATATGCGCCATACACAGCATCATATGCGATACCCGGTGGGTTACTCACAGCCATGCACTTAAATCCAGGATACTCTGGTATTCGGTCTTTCCATATATGAAAACCACCTTTCGTGGGGTCGCAGGTGAGCATGGGATACTTCTCAGGATCATTGATGCTTTCCACGATCCCAAAAATCGCATTGGTATGTCCGGCATTGGTCCAGATGGCCCTCAGGTCTGGGTATCTGGATAACAGGTCTTGTATGGAAGATTTTTCTTCTCTGAAGTTGTAAGTTTTTGCATCACTTGTAACAACCCTGACCCCCGGATACTCTTTTTCAAGTAATCGCTTGATGAGTTCGGTATCTTTTTGCGACGGATCAAAATCAAAATAGGCAAATTCTCCCGAACCGCCGCTTTCCATAAATAAAGTATTCAGTGTGCGGCGGATCATTTCGCTGTGATCTGCCGTAATTGTGTAGACCCCGTTCATATCAATTTCAGCGTCCAGCACAAAAACGGGAATGCCTTTTTCAACAGCTTCACGGATTGCAGAGGCAGAACGCTCGATCTTTTCGGGGCCGGAATTTAACACAATCGCACTGACATTTTTGTTGAGCAATGCAGGAATCGCTCCATAAACACATTGGATGCCTAATTCGTCGCAGGCCTTTTGAAAATTACCCTTGCGCTGCCATTGAGAGGGATCATCCCCTGCATAGCCCAGGAGCAGTTCATTTTGGAGATCAGTAGGCCCGGTTTCAGAAACAGCCGATTCTTCAGAGCCACCCCCCTCAAAACCTGAGAGGCAGTTGACCGGCCAATCAGGGTTGCGATCCATGCCAGGGTTGTTGGTGAGGTTGAAAAAGATATCCGGATAAATTTCACCGACCAGATAGATCTCTTCATTCCCTGCATGGAAGTCACCACTGATACATTCGACCCGGTCGCCATCTGAGGTCTTGAAAGGTAAATAATGCTGCACTTCACCCTTCCCGCCGGCGCTGCGGACGTTGGAACCATCGGCGCCCATTACACATTTGATGCAAACCCCATCCGGGTGATCCCAATCGGAGATGATTTTGCCATCCATCGTCCACAAAACAGAATGGGCTTTGCCATTATCTGTCAATTTCAAGAGGTTGCTGCCGTCTGAATTCATCACGAATATATTTAAATTCTGCCCATCCCCTGAAAGCCAGGCAATCTTGCTGCCATCTGGCGACCAGGCCGGCTGTGTATCTTTTTCAGGGCTATTGGTTAAATTTACGGGTTGCCCGCTTTGGTCTGCCGTTATCACGTGGATATCACCATTGCCGGCAAACACGATCTGCTTTCCATCAGGCGACCAGGTCGGCCACTCGCTGTAAAAATTTGTCGTCAACTGGAATACATTGCCGCCATTCGCGTCCATGATATAGATGGCCTGCCTGCTCGCTACTTCGTTAGGACGCGTGGAAACAAAAGCGATCTGGCTGCCATCTGGCGACCAGGCGGGATTAAAATCATCAGCGGGATCGTTCGTGAGATTGACCTGATTGTTTCCATCCGGATCCATCCCATAGATCTCGCGATTGCCATCGCGATCAGAGTCAAAGGCGATATTGCAGGGCAAAGGCAACGGGGTAACCGTGGGAGAAGGCGCCTGTGTGGGTGTGAGGGTTGCGGTGGCCGTGGGCGCCAGGGTTGAAATGGGCGTTTCGGTCACAGGGAATGTTTCGCTGGCAGACGGTGTGGGAACGGTTGATGGACCACAACCTGTGAAGAGAAAGAGACAAACGAACAAGGTGGCAATGGTGGATGGAATCAACGTTTTCATCATATCCCTTTCAAGAATATTGGAATTTTTGCATCAACCGGGCATGTTGCCAGAATCTTCTTCGGTTTCTATTTTTTCTACGCCGAAACCGCGCGGTATTCACGGGCGATTATTTCATACAAAACAGCAAGATCAACATCCTCCAATTTGTTGACGTAGAGACAGGCAACCGATTTCTTATATTTGCCGAGCCTGGCGTAGAGTTCTGCTGCGCCTTCGAAATTATAGTCGACATAGAAGGTCAGGTTCGCTTTGCGCGGCGAAAAAGCGGCCGCCGGCATATCTCCCTCACGCCCGGTCGCATAGGTATAGTGAAGCGTTCCAAAACCGATAATGGATGGTCCCCACAGCACCGGGGGCAGCCCGGTAACTTCTTGATAGATCTTCAGGGCAGTAAGCGCATCGGCACGACGGCGGGGATTCTCAATCGCGGCGATAAAGTCATCAACAGACGCCAAAGTGGGTTTCGTCTTGTTCTCAGCCATTTCAGCCTCCCAATAAGCCATTGTCTTTACCCATCACAGGCATATTGATTTGATCATAGTACACTTTCTGCGATTCTGAATCAAACCACGCCCGCACACCAGGCACTCGCTTTGTTAGCTGTTTTTGTTTTGCCATACCATGATATTTAACTGAAATCTTCTGCGTGCCAGGGAGCGATTTATTAGATGCTTCATTTTCATCCATCTACCCAATGGATTGAAGTGGATATCTCCTCAGCAACGGAAACCAGTTTGTTTTTTATATCCCCGGTCAATTTATCTAAGTCGTCAAAATCTGGGTTTTCTATTAAAACAACCTCAAAAATCGAATATTGGGGCATTTCTGAACCATTAATCCATTTGGTGTTTTTTAACAACTTCCAATATTTCTCTTGTATGTCTTTTGTTTGACCTAAAAGCCATGCCTCAAATCTTACATGCTTGTGGTTGAAAACCAAACCAAATTTTAATTTTTTATCCTTCAGAAAATCATTTGAAAGATAAAAATACGTATAGTCCATATAACCTTGAAAAACATTCCCGACAGAATATGTATCGGATAAATCTTTAGAAAATACAGTTTTCAACTTCTGAACAAATTTCACTAACTCGGCATATGCAACTTGGACATCGCCATTTTTCAATAATTCTTTATAAGCAGTAACAAAATAATTCAAATTTGTCTTTTCCACTTGAGTATTTCCCTTCGACTACCAACCACCCAACGGATTTAACTTACCTGCCCACACACCAGGTGCAGTTCATCCCGCTGATTATACGGGGTGCATTGTCAGGCGGCGTTACCTTGCCCTGTTCGATAGCGGAGAAAAACCACGCCGCTGTCAAAGCGGCGTTCCTCCAAAAGCTCAAGCTCCAGGCGAACGTTATCAGGGAGGGCTGGTTTGCCCCCGCCCACGATGATCGGTGTGAGAAACAGGTGACACTCGTCGATCAACCCGGCCCGAAAGGCGTGAGCAGCCAGTTCGGGGCCGCCAATGAGAATATCCTGTTCGACAGCCGCTTTCAATTGTTGAATGACCGCCGGATTGAAGTTTCGCTCCAATTGCGTCTTGCGCGTGAATACAGCCGCCAACGTTTTGGAGTACACGATTTTATCTGCGGCTTGCCAGGTCTCTGCGAAGTCGCGCAAGAGTGGAGACTCAGCAGCCAGGCTGGGGTCGGTCTCCCAGACCATCAGGGTCTCATACATTCGCCGCCCATAGAGATGGGTGCCGGCCGACCGTTCGAGGTCGTTGATAAATCGGTGTACCGCCTCGTCTGGCGCTGCCCAGTCGAAATGACCATTCACGTCCTCGATATAGCCATCCAGTGACGAAATTGCCGAGTAGATCAAGCGAGCCATACGAAACCTCCTTTTGTGAGTAGCACCTGTAATTCAAATCGCTTCAACAAACCGCGCAAATGGCCCATAAACCGCCCAACGGGTTTGCCTTCCCTGCCGGCCCGCGCGCCCGGTGCAGATCATCCCGATGATCTTGTGGAGCACGTCGTTGGCTGCCGGTTTATTGCGATAGTCTAACTACTGCCTGAAAAAGACACGAACATAGAACTGATAAAATTATTTTTTGGCTTTTATTTTTGGCAAGAGCCCAAAACTTAACTTACCAAAGCGCTATTTATTAAACCTTCAACGGCGGTCCAACCAATTCCATACCATGTGAACGCCATAATTCAGGCTCCAGGGGTGGCATTGCATTGGCTTTTGTTACTTCTCGAAAAAAAGATTCCATTTTTCCTGCTGGCATAAAAGCAATCAGAATTTTGCCACGTTCACCACCAGTATATGCCCAGACATGCGGGACTTTACGAGGTGCAAGAACTGAATCGCCAGGGTTTAACCTAAATTTCTCTTGCCCTACTTCCAGGATGAATTCACCTTCAACCGCATAAAACCATTCATCTTGGTCAAAATGCAAATGTCGTGCGGGACCACCTTTCTCATGAAAGGTGTTTTCGATAATCAAGACACCATCGCTGTCTTTTGGCGTTACTTTGAAAGTAATCTCACTAACACCAAGCCTGTGGTGCTCTCCAAACTGGTCTTGGTTTGCGGCCACGCGAAGGATAGGTGCATGATTGTTTTGAGGTTCAAGAGAAATACCCATAAAAGATTCCTTTTTGAATATGGTTCATAACGTTGATTTTGCACGAAGCCGCCCAACGGGTTTGCCTTCCCTGCCGGCCCGCACGCCCGGTGCAGATCATCCCGCTGAGCTTACGGGGCGCGGTGGTGGGCGGCGTTTGCTGCAGAGCACACTTGCTACTTGAACGTGGCTCATAGGCCTTGTCAGGGTGCGGGAGTTTCCGCAGTATCAGATTTGGCACCTGTAAACATTTTTGCGAGCAGGAGGAATACAATGGGGCCTGCTGCCCCCCAACCGAGGATGCCGACAATGATGGCCTGCGCAGGCGAAACCGCAAGCCAGACCAACCCCGCGAGACATAGAGCCCCGCTCAAAATCATCACAAGGCGCAGTGCAGTCTTGAGCGTGTTTCCGCCAAAGACCGGTGCCGCCAGTAGCATCGATATCCCAAAGAACCAATCCCAGACGAAGTTGTCCAGAACAAACGCGGGAGCAGGCCACTTGCACGGAAGGAACATCGCGCGCCATGACGCTGAGAACAGCTCAGGCTGGCTGCTCACCATAAGCAGCAAGAAGTTGATGCAAGAGGTAATTGCCACGCAAGCGATCATGAAAGCGAGCGCTGCAAGGCTGTACGGTTTGGTGTTGGGTGACGCATAAGCATGGACTGCGACCATTGAGAGCACCAGGAACGGGCCCATCACGACAACCAACAGCGCCATGATCGAGAGGAAAGGTCCGCTCTCCACAGCCGCCCCTTGCGACGCATACGCCAACCCCGACACAACCGCATAGATCTCGGTCACAATGAAGGTCATCCATGCAGCGACAATTCCAACAGTCCTGGCTTGTGGAGTGAATGTCGAATCCGGTGGAACGCTAGAATGCTTCATGTCCGGGTCTCCTCTGCCGCAGCCCAACGGGTTTGCCTTACCACCTGCCGGCCCGCACGCCCGGTGCAGTTTACCCCGCTGAGCTTACGGGGCGCGGTGGTGGGCGGCGTTTACAAATGATACTTTTTGACAAGTTCCTTTGCCTTTTTCCTGGTTTTCGGACTAATGCAATTGGCCTCTGTTCTGATAAATTTGTTGATTCCATTTTGCTCCGGTACATCGGCGTAGATTTCATCAAAAATATCCAGGACATCAGCCTTAAGCACGCCCTTCTGCTTTTCAGTATAGTCACAACGCTGATCAATATCCAGTAAAATTTCGATGATCGGTTCCCGTTGTTCGGGCTTGTGACGATAGATTTTTAGCAAATTTTTCACACAACAATTTCCAGTCATAAACTTCTCGTCATTGACGATGCTGAAATACTCGTCTTTGATCTCTGCAAATCGGTTTTCCGGGTCCACGCGGGTCAGGTTGCCAATGATTTCCAGTGCAAAATCCCGATGATATGAATTTTTATGATGCAGCAATTGCGCAATCTCGCTCCAGTAGGAATAAAATAGTTCAGGACGTTCGCGGCTGGCTTTGTCGACGACATCGTAACAGTGATAATAAACCATGATCGCAGGATTCATTAGCATTTGGCGAACGATCTCGTTTCGCACAGGCTCGTTTTTTATCGCCAATTGAGCGAACGCATTGACGTCAAAATCTTTGTTTGCTATCTGTTCTATTATTTGTGTAGAATCCATTGATTTCTCGCATCTTGTTAATCTGACCGCCCAACGGACTTGCAATAGCAGGCCCACACTGTGCCGCATACGAAGCAGCCAGGGCTCAGGGTTAATCTTGTCGATTGATTTTCTTTGGATCAAAGCGAGCCGAAGCGGCGATCAGATCTTGCAGCGCTGGCCAGGGGGCTGTGTCGAAGGAGTGGATATCCACCTGCCGCATCGCCAGCCGGTCACCGATGAGCAGCCTGGACGGGTCGGGGAGATAGGCGCCATGTACGAAGGCCAGCTCAACCCGGTCAGGTTTTGGCCGAATCTGACACACACCGGCGCTGACGTGCCCGCCTCGGGCCGAATCGAAATAGATCAAGCCTTTGGGATGGATCTCTTCGGTGACCCCGGGCACACAGGATGCGACCATGCTGCGAAGCTCCATCACAACATCCTGCAAATCGGCCGGGAGAAATTGAAGAAAGCGTTCGATTTCCTGCGTCGGTCGCAGGTGATAAGCGTTCATACCACAACTCCCAAGCGGCCCGAGGACCCACCCAACCGACTGACCCCTTAACCGGCCCGCACTGTGCCGCACTCGAAGCAACCCCGTAGGGTGCGCCTCGGCGCACCATCTGTTCCAACTAAGTCAAAGAAGATCGCTGGGACGGGCGTGGACCCTGCCGGCCCGCCCGGTGCCCGCTTTTCATTTTTATTTCTGATAATGTAACGCAACAACGCCCGAACCAAACGTTTTTGATCCAACAAGATTTAAGGTACGGTTCTCGACCGATTCGAACAAGCGGGGGCCTTTTCCCGCAATAATCGGGTGAACCACAAAGTGATACTCGTCGATCAGATTCCATTCTGCAACTTGCGCTGCGATGTTCAGCCCACCAATAAAAATATTTTTTCCTGGCTGTTGTTTTAACTTCATAATCTCTTCCCGCAGATTGGAGTGGAGAAGCGTCGTATTGTTCCATTCCACGCTCCGCAACGTCGTTGAAAAGACAATCTTTGGCATGGAATCGAATATCCGTGCGAATTCATTGATCGTTTTCGTTCCCGATTGATTCACGGCGACATCGTGCCAGTATGGATACATCAAGTGATACGTGTTCCGTCCGAAAATGTTAACGCCTGAATCCTGCAAGAGCCTGGTGAAATAGGCATGCAATTCATCATCGGCGATCCCTGTTTCATGACCACAGTAGCCGTCTATCGTGATGTTGATTGCAAAAATAACTTTTCTCACGGGTGGTTCTTCTGGCATTATTTTAGTCCTTCAGTGGCTATTCCACGCATATCTGACAGGAAGGTTAAGGTCTGTTCTTTGCCCCCGATGCGGATGTCTGCGGGCTAACGGTTTGCCTTACCTGCCCCTGGGCGGGCGTGAACGCTGCCTGCGGAAAATCACTTTTTCTACCAGATTGTCGCCGCATACCCAAGCCGAAGGAGGTCAGGTGGAGCTGGTGTTGGGCATTTCACCTTCCGCTTTTACCTGCTTTTTTTCTTTGTACAATCGCACAAACTCATCAATTGCATACTCCTCAAGATCATTCCTCAAAACATTGTTCGATTGACGTGTATATATATCAAACAACTTATCAGTATCATAGGTTTTTTCTACTTTGGTGAACTCGAATCCAGAAGGTTTACGATTTCCCACTGTTACCCAAACATAATGAGATAATAATTGTCCTAGCGCTCGATCATTTTGCCCCAATATTTTATAAACATATTGATTTGCCAGTTCTGGCTCATTAAGTATTTGATCAGATTGCCAAGTTGACAAAATACGTGGAAAACAATCTGGATAAGAAGTAAAAATATCGATACCCGTGTCTATCAATTCTAAATGAATACGCGCCTTAAGAGCTTCCAGGATTACATTTTTATTAATTCCTTCTGATATATATTTCCTATTCTCTTGAGAAATTACTTTATGAATTACTAAAGTTGCAAATGCAAGTGAATTAGTAGAGTTAACTAACTCAGAAATGTACACTTCAAATTCATTTGGATCTTTCGGTAAATTTACAATGAATAAATTAGCTGCTGAGTTTGATTCGGATTTCCAATTATTATTTTCTGCCCAATCAAAGTTTTCTCCTTGAAGTGAAATTAATTTTGCCAGGATTTTTTTGCCTTCCGCATTTATTTCCGCAATGTAAATAATGAGTTTGTCCAGGAGTTGAATCAATTGGTTGTCATTTTTGAATTTTGCCAGGGTTTTAATAAATGGATCAATAGGTGTATTGGGATCACTTGAATTCAACAATTCTATAAACTGGCGAACGTAGTTAGTGGGAATATCTTTTGTGGAAATACGCAACCTAAAATACCGTTGAAAATGAGTTGAGGAAGCTATATTCTGCTCCTTCTCATATACAGAGTGCAAATCACCTGTTAGATAGATGGGATTTGCAGGGTTGTTAATATAAGCACCGAAGATTGGGAACAGAAAACCCAAAACACCTTCTATCGTTTCCACCATATCTTCATCAACACTGGATTTCAACCACTCTCGTATTTTTTGGAAAATTGCAAACCGCTCTTTTCTTTGAAAATCATTTCCCCCAATGTAGATAGAATCTAAAGCCGTAAATTCTTTTTCATACTTGGGAATTTCATGGTAAACGTTTGGACAAAAAACTCGAATAAACTCCAAGACCAAGAAATCACCGTAATTAATTTCACCTTTAACAAGAGGCATCGAAAACAATATTGCGTTTAGGTATCTTTTTGCTGTTCGTAAATCAGCTATGTGCCTTTTTCCATACTTTTGATATATATTCCCGAAACGCTCCCCAATGTTTTTTTCGAATTGAACTCGGTGTAACTCAGCAATATTGTCAATTCCGCTTCCAACAAACTCATCAACTTGTTCTTGATCAACTTTTGGCAAATTTATATCTATTTGCACTATCTTCTCAAGAAAATCAGAATCAATTTTTACCTGGTCTTGAAGGATGTTTCTAACTTGTTTAAGATCAAAAGCTAACACATATGTGAAATTTGGAAAATCACTACAAAGTCTTACCAATTTAAAAATCAACATCAGCTCTGATGGATCAAGTCGATCAATATTATCAATCAAAATGACAACCCGGCCTTTAATACCCGTGAGATCTCGAACTAATTTTTGTCTTATTTGTTCTGGTGTTTCGCCAGCTTGATTTTTGTTTATTGGCAGTGTTATTTTAATGGGCCCTATTGATATTTCAGGTGACAAATTAAATGACAATTTTCTTGCATATTTTTGAAAATTAGATTTTAGATCTGTTTTACCTGGATCGAGTTCTCCAACTGCGGTCTCAATAGCTGTATAGAAAGTAAACAACAATTGTTCAGCCGAGTTGAAAAACCATGGGTCGAAACGTAAGATAACGATTTTTTTATCATCTGCTTCTTTACTGGATTGATGATTGGTTAATTCGCGTTCTAATAAATTTAGAACAGAACTTTTTCCTGATCCCCACGGGCCATATATACCTACAACAAGACTATCTTTAGAAATCCAATTGGTTATTGTCTGGGCTAGCCTCACAACAAATTCGCTTCGCCCCAGTTTGTCATCTTTGAAATGCGAAATTGGTTCATCATTTAGATACATAGACACTCCAATAAACGCCAAACTATATATGGTTTGTTTTACCTACCTGTGGTACGGGCGTGGACTCTACTTGGGAACAAGAAAAAGCCCGAAAACGCCGCAGAATCGCCAGTGTCAGGTGCATCTTTGTTAACTCGCAATTTAAAATGGAGCGCTGTCTTCTTCACTGGTTTTGGGTCTCAGTTTTTCTTCCGCTTTCTTTTTTTGTCGCTTTAGAAATTCATCAAATTTTTTACTCAAAACAAACACATATTCATTTATTGCGTTTGCAAAGTCTAAAATGTCTCTCGCGTCTTCTTTTGTTATTTTTTCTCCTGAGGCATGTGCCCCAAGATTGCGTTGTATTCTTAAAGCTTCTCCCCATTGAAACAATCTATCGTCAATTATTTTTCTTTCCAATAATTCTTTAATACCTTCCGCAATCATTTTGTTTTTTGTTTCAAAATGCTTGCATAAACCTTCTAAAGACTTTCCACACATAACAGCACATGCGTTATATGCTCTGGCGTTATAACACTTATCTGCTTCTTCAAGAGAGTCGCCCACAATTTCGGGAAGTAAACGTCTATTGCTGTTTTTAGGCTGTGGCCACAAACGAACATTACCTACCCACTCTTCCTGATCAAAGCCAACCTGAATTAATTCTTGATAACCTAACAATGGCTCTTTACATACTGGACACTCTAACAAAACGACTTTGAACGGAATTGGGGTATCTTCACTACAAGATACGTGTTCACCAATGATTTTTCCATCAACTTTTGCTTCACAATATGGGCACTCAATAATCATAATAAAATCCTTTATGGTTGACGAATCACAGTAGGTCAACTACATTTTCTCCAACCATCTGTATAACACCCTACTTGGGTATTTTACCCAATCCTTTGGCTGGAGAATGGCTCATTTAAATAATTATAGATGAATACCGAAAAAAGATTTGTCAAACGCCCAACCAAAACACCT
>CAZQLE010000134.1:0-10980 GCA_964593905.1 uncultured Anaerolineaceae bacterium
GGTGCTGAAACCGCCATCCTCTCCGGCGGGTTGTTCCACCGCGGGCTGCCGGCCGGCCCAATCACCCTGGGTGATCTCGATTCGGCCAGTTTTTCCACCGCCAACCCGCAGCTTTCGCAGGTGCGCGGCGAACAGCTTCTGGCTGCGCTGGAGCGTGGTCTGGATGAAACGCGAATGCATAGCACCCCCAAAGCCCACCGCGGGGCGCCAGTGGGTCTGCCCATGCTCAGCGGCATCGAAGTAACGTTAAGCCCGCAGCGCCGGGTGACCGCCGTAACAGTGCAGGGCCGGCCGCTCGAACCCGAACGGCTGTATCGCGTGGCGCATACCGATGCTGAGGTGATTGAGACGGATGCGTCGTACGGTTATCTTATCCTCGAACCAGGCCAACTGTTAAAGGTGGAGGTGCCCACCATCCTGCGCGAAGCGCTGCAAGACTATCTGATCGCGCATGCCCCGGCCCGCGCCCCGCAAGACCGGCGCTGGTGGATGGATGGGCGCGAAGTGTGACCCGTTTGCGTTTAAATAAACCGGCCGCGCCTGTTGAGCGCGGCCGGTTGCAATTCTGAAGTTGATCTCACACGGCCAAAGCCGCTGCTGCACGATTATTGCAGCGCCACAAACGCATAAGGCGCCAGCTTAATCTCACCCGCTGGCAGCGGCTGAGCGGTGAGCAAATCGGTCGGCGCGCTGCCAAAATTGTGTTGCGCCAGAAAACCGGCCGTCAGCGAAAGCTCTTTTTCGCTGAAATTCGCCAGCACCAGCACCCGGTCAAAACCGTCGGATTTCAGATAGGCCAGCACATGCGGGCTGCCGGTATCGATCATCTGCAAATGCGACGAGCCGAACACGGCGTGGTCCTTGCGCAATGCAATCAGCTTCTTCAAGCCGCCAAACACCCTGCCTTCCACCGTGGCCGGGTCGTGGCGGTGCTCATAGGCCTGCGGGTTGGCTTTCACACGGTGCACCCAGCGGCTGTCCTGCGCTTTTTCGGGGTTGGCGTGAAAACTGCGGTCGTTTAACATGCCAATTTCATCCCCCAGATAAAGCAGCGGAATGCCGCCAATGGTAAGCACCACGGCGTGCAGCAGCAACACGCGCCGCACCGCCAGATCCACCTCACGCGCGGTCTCTTCGGTCAGAGCTTTTTCCAGCCCGGCCAGCGAGGCCAGCGTGCCCGAGATGCGGCAGTCGCCGGTGCGCGGGTTTTCTTGAAAAGGCAGCCCGCGGGCAAAACTGCCCGGAAAGCGCCCGGTATAGAAAGCATTCAGAAAACGACGGTGATCGTAGCCGTTGATCCCCAGCCGGGCCGCATCCTCATCCGAGAAGGTCCAGCCAATATCGTCATGGCAGCGCACATAGTTCACCCAGGCGCAGCCTGCGGGGATGGCAAAACGGTCGCGCAGCGAAGCAGTGAGCAGCCGCACCTCACGGGTGGCCAGGCTTTCCCACAACAGCGCCATGAGCAGCGGGTTGTAAGAGAGCTGGCAGCGCGTGGGCGCAATATAGCGGATAACCTCATCGGGGTGAACAATCGCCTCAGACTTAAACAGCAGCGAAGGCGCGGCAATACGCGCCGCCAGATTAAAAGCCTCCACCAACCGGTAGGCCTCGGGGCGGCTTTCGCTGGTGGTGCCCATCTCTTTCCAGATAAAGGCCACCGCATCCAACCGCAGCACTTCCACCCCTGCGTTAGCCAGAAACAGCATCTCTTCGGTCATGCGGTTGAACACTTCAGGGTTCTGATAGTTCAGGTCCCACTGATAGCGATGGAAGGTCGTCCAGATCCATTTACCGGGCGGGTCCACATGGCTGAACGCGCCAGGATGTTCATCGGGGAAGATCTCGCGCAGCGCCGGTTCAAACGCATTGGGCGTCTTACGGTCGTCAAACATCCAGTAATAGGCCTGGCGCGCTTCATCACCGGCAACGGCTTGCTGCGCCCAGGTGTGCTGGTTGGAGGTATGGTTGAAGACAAAATCGAGCACCAGGCTGATGCCGTTTTCGCGCAGTTGGCGCGCCAGGTCTTGCAACTGCTGCATGGTGCCTAGCGCGGGGTCCACTTCGCGGTAGCTGCTAATGGCATACCCGCCGTCATTCTCGCCCGGCGGGGCCTTAAACAGCGGCATCAGGTGCAGGTAGGTCAGCCCCAGCTCTTTGAAATAGGGAATTTTTTCGACGATGCCGGTCAGATTCCCGGCGAACAGGTCCACATAACACACCCCGCCCAGCATCTGATGAGATGAAAACCAGTCGGGCTGCGCCAGGCGTTCACGATCGGCAACTTTCAGGTTGGCCGCGCGCCCAACCCATGAAGCAGTCAAATTTTCGACCAACTGTTGCAGGTGATAATAAAAATCAAAGGCATCGCCGTAAATATCAAGCAGAATCGAGAACAACGCCGGAAAATGCTCGCTAAGCCGGGCTTCAAACTCTGCCCAATCCAGCGGGGCCTGGTCGATCTCGGCCTGATACCGTTGGCGCAAAGCGGGCAAAAAACGTTCCAGGCTGCGGGCCGCGGCGCGGTCACGGTCAAAAATTTCATACCGGTGTGCGGCGTAGGGTTTCATTCCCACACTCCGCGGGCGCGAATCACCTCACCATACCAGTCAAAGCTGTCTTTGGGCACCCGCTGGCCGGTTTGATGATTGACATACACAATGCCAAAGCGTTTGGAATAACCCAGCCCCCATTCAAAGTTATCCAGCATACTCCACAGATAGTAACCGCGCAGATTCACCCCGTCGGCAATGGCCTTCTGAGCCGCCAGCAAATGCTCGCGCAGATAAATAATGCGGTCACGATCATGAATTCTGCCCCCGGCATCCAGCAGATCGACGGCAGCGCAGCCGTTCTCGGTGATGTAGAGCTCGGGGTTGCCCAGCCGGTCGCGAAACTCACACAGCGTGTCATACAATCCCTGCGGATAAATGCCCCAGTCCATGGGGGTGTAACCCATCATCGGGTCGGTCAGCGGAAGCTCACCGGCCTTCAATTTGCCGGGGAAGGTGTTAAACTGCACCAGACGGGCGGTGTAATAGTTCACCCCCAGAAAATCGACCGGGGTATGGATGATTTCCATATCGCCGGGGCGAATTTCGGGCGCCACCGGGCCGATCCAATCCATTAATTCGGCCGGGTAATGCCCCAAAAAGATCGGTTCGGCAAACCAGTTGACATACTGGTCATAAACCCGGCGCGTGGCAGCCTGGTCTTCTTCGGCAGCGCTGTAGGGCAGCTTGCGCTCCACGTTCAACACAATGCCAATCTTGCCGCGGTAGCCGCCTTCGCGGAACAGACGCACGGTTTCGCCGTGCGCAACCAGCAGATGGTGGGCAGTCTGATAGGCTTTGGAGATATCGCAAATGCTGGGGGCCATATACCCGACATCATAGCCAAGGAAGGAGATCACCCACGGCTCATTGTGCGTGGCCCAGATCAATTCACGGTCGCCCAGGCGGTCAAAGACCACCCGGGCATATTCGTTAAACCACCCAATCGAATCACGCACCGGCCAGCCGCCGCGGTCTTGCAGCGCCTGGGGATAATCCCAGTGGTTCAGGGTGATGTTGGGGGTAATGCCGCGTTCCAACAAATTGTCAATCTGGCGCTCATAAAAATCGAGCCCGGCCGGGTTTACCCGCCCCACACCGGCCGGCAAAATGCGCGGCCAGGATAGCGAAAGCCGGTAAGAATCCACCCCCAACCGCTGCAGGAGGTCAAAGTCCTCCTGCCAGCGGTGGTAGTGGTCACAGGCAACATCCCCGTTATCGCCATGATCGACGCGATATTTTTGATGAGTAAACGTATCCCAGATGCTGGGTCCCTTGCCGTCTTCGTTCCAGGCGCCTTCCACTTGATAGGCCGAGGTGGCCGTGCCAAAAAGAAAATTTGGGGGAAATGTGCGCAGCGACATGGTGTTTAGGCGAGCCTTTCTAACCAGAGAAACCCAAAGGGTGGCAGGCAAACAGCAGCGGTATGAATTTCATCCGCTGCAAACAGGTTCAGCCAGCGGGCGGCGCCCGCCGCAGCCGGAATTTCAAAAGTCTGTTCACGGTCAGTGAGGTTGTTAACCACCAGAACGGTCTGCCCGCCCGCCGAACGCAGATACGCCAGCACCGGCAACGTCTCGCCCGTCACCATCCAGGTCAGCGGTCCGGGACCAAACGCCGGGGTTTGCTTGCGCAGGGCCACCATGCGGCGCAGCCGGCCCAGCGGCGACTGCGGGTCGGCCTGCTGTGCGGCCACATTCACCCGCTGGTAGCCAAAACGTTCCGAATCAATCACCGGCGCATACAACCGCTGCGGGTCTGCCGGCGAAAAGCCGGCATTGGTCCGGGCATCCCACTGCATGGGCGTGCGCACCCCATTGCGATCAAACAATTCAATGTTATCGCCCATGCCAATCTCATCGCCATAATACAACACCGGCGAACCGGGCAGGGTAAAGAGCAGCGAATAGGCCAGTTCCACTTTGCGCGGGTCGCCATCCAACAGCGGCCACAACCGCCGGCGAATGCCCTGGTTCAGGCGCATACGCAGATCGGGGGCATAGGTTTGCCACATCCACTGGCGGTCTTCTTCGCTGACCATCTCAAGGGTCAGCTCGTCATGATTGCGCAAAAAGGTGCACCACTGGCAGTTTTCGGGGATGGCCGGGGTATCGTTGAGGATTTGCACCAGCGAAATTCCGTCGCCGGCCGCGATCGATTTGTAGATGCGCGGCATGGCCGGGAAGTGAAACCCAAGATGAAACTCATCGCCATCCCCAAAATACGGGCGCACATCGCGCGGCCACTGGTTGGCCTCGCATAACAGGATGCGCCCCGGATAGTTTTCTTCAACAAAGCGGCGCACCTCTTTAAGATAATCATGGGTTTCGGGCAGATTCTCGCAGTTGGTGCCTTCACGCTCGATCAGGTAGGGCACGGCATCGGCCCGAAAACCATCCACGCCCAGATCGAGCCAGTAGCGCGCAATTTTTAACATCTCGGCGCGCACAGCCGGGTTGTCAAAGTTCAGGTCGGGCTGCGTGGCATAAAACCGGTGCCAGAAGTACTGCCCGGCCTGTTCGTCCCAGGTCCAGTTCGAGGGTTCGGTATCCAGGAAGATAATGCGCGTATCGCGGTACTTCTGGTCGCTGTCGCTCCACACATAATAATCGCGGTAGGGCGACTGGCGCGAGCTGCGCGCCGCCTGAAACCAGGGATGCTGGTCAGAGGTGTGGTTCATTACCAGATCGGTGATGATGCGCATTCCCCGGCGGTGCACTTCAGACACCAGGGTCTTAAAATCTTCCAGGTTGCCAAACTGGGGGTGAACGCCATAATAATCAGCAATGTCATACCCGTCGTCGCGCAGCGGCGACGGGTAGGTGGGCAGCAACCAGATGCAGTCCACCCCCAGTGATTGAATGTAATCCAGTTTTGTGGTCAGGCCGGCCAGGTCGCCGTGACCGTCGCCGTTCCCATCAAAAAATCCACGCACATAAACTTCATAAAAAACGGCGTTCTGATACCACAAAGTGTTGTTGTCCATAACGATTTTCGATTAACCTTTCACAGAACCGGCCAGCAGACCGCGCACAAAGTAGCGCTGCAAGGCAAAGAATACAGTCAGGGGCAGGATCATGGTCACAAAAGCGCCGGCGGTCAGCAGGTGCCAGTCCTGTCCTTTGGTGCCCACAATTTCGGCCAACGCGCGGGTGACCACAAAGTTGTCGCCCAAAAACACCAGCGCCACCAGGTAGTCGTTCCAAACCCACAGGAACTGGAAGATGGCAAACGAAGCCAGCGCGGGCACCGAAAGTGGCAGAATTAACTGCGTAAAAATGGTGAAGTTGGAGGCGCCGTCGATAAACGCCGATTCCAGCATGTCGCGGGGTAATTCGCTGATGTAGTTAAACAACAGGTAGACCGCCAGCGGCAGGCCAAAACCGGTATGCGCCAGCCACATGCCCAGAAACGAGCCGTTGAGCCCCAGACGGGTATAGTCGCGCAGGATGGGCACCAGGGCGATTTGCAGCGGGACCACAATGAGCGCAACCACCAGAATGAAGAACGCCTTGCGGCCGGGGAATTTGAGCCAGGCAAACCCGTATGCAGCAAAAGCCGCAATCAGAATGGGGATGACCGTCGCCGGAACGGCAACCGCCAGAGAGTTGAGGAAAGCGCCGCCCAGGTTGTTGCCCTGGCGTTTAATCTCTTTCCCATCGCCATCCTTGTAACGAATTTCCTTACCGGTCAGCACGTTCTTATAGTTATCCAGCGTCAGGTTGGTCTCAAAACCCTGCAAGCTCTTTTCAGAAACGATCAGGGTGCGGGTGCGTTTATTGCCATACCAGGTCAGCTTGCGGCCGTCGGGCAATTCAACGCCTTCACGAAATTCCTGGAAGGTGGCCGTGACGCCTTCAATGGTCATCGGGCCGTCCACATCCACCGCCGGATCGATCTTGATCTCACCCGATTCGGTATACCCGCTATGCGGGAAAATAGTCCACCAACCCGATTGGAAAATGCGATCACTGGACCGGAATGAAGTAACCAGCACCCCAAAAACCGGCGTGATCCAGATCAGACAGATGGTGATCAGAATGGCGTTGGTGATCCAGCTCGATTTATTCAGTGAGCTTTTTGCTTTTTTACCGCTCATCAGAACGCCTTCCTTTCTCCAAATTGTCGCAGGTTATACACCATCACCGGGACCACCGCAATCAACAGCACAATCGCAATGGCCGAAGCCCGTCCGGAATGGCCATAGGTGAACTGTTGCAGATAAAACTCGTTGGCGATCACGTTGGTGCCGTTGTTACCACCCGTCATCACGCGCACGATATCAAACAGCTTCAGGCTGAAGATTAAAATCGTGGTTGTCACGGTGATTAATGTGCCCTGGATGGTCGGGATGATGATCTGGAAGAAGATCTGAATCTCATTGGCGCCGTCGATGCGGGCAGCTTCCAGCAGTTCGGCCGGAATGCCCTTCACTGCCGAAGAGAAGACCACCATGCAATAGCCGGTTTGCAGCCAGATCATAATGACGATCAAGAAAAAGTTGTTCCAGGGCGGGTTCAACAGCCAGGCCTGGGGGGCGCCGCCGAACGCAGTGATGATGGCATTCAGCAGACCAATCTCGGCAATACCCGAGCCTTCGCCCTTATAAGAGTAGACGAACTTCCAGATGACGCCGGCGCCCACAAAAGAGATCGCCATGGGCAGAAAGATAATGCCCTTATAGACATTCTCCAGACGGGTTCGGTCAGCCATAACGGCGATCAGCAGCCCCATCGAAACACAAAAAAGTGTGCCAAAAACCATCCACATCAGATTGTTGCGGAAGGTCTCGAGCATGGCTTTATCGGTGAAGGCAAAAAGATAGTTTTGCAGGCCAACAAACTTGACCGCGTTGGCATCCTGAAAGCTGAGCAGAAATGTGCGCAGCGCCGGGAGCGCCAGGAACCAGACCAAAAAGATCAGCGCGGGGCCGACAAAAATATATGGCTGCACCACTCGGGTAACTTTGGCCGGGAATTGTTCTACGATGGTATTGGCAACAAAGAAAAACAGGGCTACCGTACCTACACCCCAGACAATGGCGACGGCCGTAATGACCAGTTTACTGCCCTGATAGGTTCGCAGGAAATCGTAGCCGAGCCAGAAAACCAGGGCCAATAAAGCCAAACCGCCAATGCTCCCCAACAGGCGGATCATAGTGCCCTTTTGCTGAGTGGATCCAGCAGTATTTTCGCTCAAAGGGGGGAGTACGCTCATCCATGCACCTTCTTTCTTGATATGGATAAAGAGCTGCTCAACAGGAGGTCAGGAGCAGAGATTCCGCGAGGAATTCTGCCCCTGACCTGTATGGAATTACTAAGGTTCTACAGGAAAATCTTCCGGTTTACTTCGCCGGCCAGCCCGCATCCATGTTCTTCAATGCGGTATCGAGATCCACCGAACCGGTCACATAGTCGGTCATGCCCTTCCAGAAGGAGCCAGCGCCAACAGCACTGGGCATCAGGTCGGAACCGTCAAAGCGGACCGAGTCAGCGTTGAGGATCATTTCAGCGATGGCGCGTTCGGTGCCGTCGGTGTACCAGTCTAACTGTGAATCATTGTGCGGAGAAATCGCACCGCCAGCGCGGCACCAGGCTTCCAGAGAGGCACCGGTGGTGAAGAATTCCATCACAGCGCGGACTTCGGGGCGATCGTTGAACATGGCATAGATATCGCCAGCCACGAGCACGGGTTTGCCATAGGCATCATCGATCGGAGGCAGGTAGAAGAAGCTGTAGTCTTCGCCGGCCTTCAGACCTTCGGGGAAGAAGGTGGTGATGAAGTTACCCTGCTTGTGCATCCAGCATTTCGGCGGGTTGTCAAACATGGGCTTGGGAGAATCGCCGAAGAAGGTGGTGGCGATGGCTTTGCGGCCGCCGTAGGCATAGCCTTCTTTGAACCACAGATCCGACATTACCTGGGCAGCATTCTTGACTTCGGGAGACTCGAACTTCAGTTCGCCCTTGACCCATTTGTCGTAGTTTTCCAGCGAGGTGGTGCGCAGCATGACTTCTTCCATCCAGTCGGTCGCGGGCCAGCCAGTGGCAGCACCAGATTCAATACCGATGCACCACGGGGTGTCGCCGTCGGCCACGATCTGGTCAGAGAGCGCAATCAGCTCGTCCCAGGTGGTGGGGATGGTGTAACCAGCTTCATCAAAAGCTTTTTTGTTGTACCACACCAGGCTCTTGCCGTTTACACGGGCCCAGATACCGGCCATGATCTGACCGTTCGGGGTTTCCATCATCGACATATCGAGCCAGGACTGTTTGTAATTGGCTTTGAGCTTCTCTTCATCGAGGAAGCTGCGCACATCGATGACGTTACCCTTGGCAGCGATGGTCGAGAGCAGACCGGGCTGGGGGAAGTCGGCGATATCGGGGGCGTTGCCGCCTTCGACATTGATGGCGATCGAGGCTTCGAACTCTTTTGAGCCGCTGTATTTGATATCAATGCCGGTCTTCTCTTCGAAGTCTTTGACAGATTCTTCGAATTTCAGAGCATCGTTATCGGTGAAGGGGCCAGCCATGGTGACCGTGGTGCCTTTGTATTCGCCGGCCAGAGCCTTATCCAGATAACCACCCTTCATTTCAGCCGCAGGTGCTTCGGGGGCTTTGGTGGGTTCTTCCACAGCCGGAGCGGCGGTCGGCTCGGGGGCCTTGGTGGGTTCAACAACCGCGGGTTCTGCAGGGGCGGCAGGTTCGGCAGGGGCAGCAGGCGCGCAAGCGCTGAGCACGAAAGCCAGCGCCAACAACACTGCGACCATAAAACGGATTTGCTTCATTTTTTCCTCCTTAAAATTGGGTACAGCTTGAACAACTTGAAATGGTTAGGTACGACCAGAATTGGTTTTGGATACAGCACCTCCCTCAATAGCCAGACGAGAACCGCTAAACGGTATCTCTTTCCACAATCTGCAAAGGCAGATGAATATGTTGAACCGGACGGTCGGGCCCTTCGAGCCGTGAAAGCAGCAGTTCCACTGCAATTCGCCCGGATTCATCCAAATGTTGGCGGATGGTAGTCAGACCAATGTAATCTGCCAGGTCAAGGTCATCAAACCCCATCACCGCAATATCTTGTGGCACGCGCAGGTTAAGATCGCGCGCTGCCCGCAGAATGCCCATCGCCTGCATATCGGTAGCCGAGAAAATGGCTGTCGGCCGGCCAGGGCGGCGCAGAACATCACGAATTAAGGAGCGGGTCAACTCCACATCATAGGGGGCTTCATAAATCTGCTGATCGCTCAGCTCATAACCGGCGTGCAGCACGCCCTCACGAAACCCCGAAAGACGGCGGATGATGGGCTGTACGCTGTAATCGGGTGACTTCAGATCACCGACAAACCCCAACCGACTGTACCCCTTGTGCAGCAGATAATCGGCAGCCATGCGGCCGCCGCCAAAATCATCAATTTCAACGCTGCTGGCCCGCGCCTGAGGATATTCCACCAGCACGACCTCAACCCCGGCAGCCTCAATGCGGCCAATATAATCATCTTTGAGCGGCAGCGAAAGCGAGATCACACCGTCAATTTTTGCACGCAAATCAATCGTTTCGATAAAGTGATTAAGTAGCCCCAGCGAGGTAACGCTGAATACAATCAGCTCACAATTCGTACCCGCCAGCGCATTGGCCGCGCCGCGCAGCCGCTGCACAAAAGACGGGGCAGTAAAGTAGGGCGCCATCACGCAGATACGACGTACATCTTTGGAGGAGCGGATGCGCGCTTCGAGCAGGGGTTTATATTCAAGCTCGCGAATCGCCGCCAGCACCAGCGAGCGCGTCTGTTCGTTCACCTTGTCGGGGGTATTGAGCACCCGCGACACGGTAGCGATGGACACACCAGCTTTATGGGAGACGTCGTATATGGTCGGTTTTTTCATTGGATGTAAAGTCTTTTTATGAAAGCACTTACATTCAGTTTAGCACGAAGCACAAGAAAGTCAATATAATTATTGACGAATCCGGGCGTATATTACATATTTCCATTTATAATACGACACTCGTCTTTCTGAAAACCTTACATTTATTACACGTATTATTTCATGTTTTTTACATGCCCGCTCAGCTTTCGGGCGGGCATAGCCCTTAAATGCTGCTTGCACATGCCGGTTGCCGACCGGTTAAATATGCAACCGTGCCCCACCCACGCCCATATTAATTTGATCAAATCGCTGGTA
This sequence comes from uncultured Anaerolineaceae bacterium, assembly GCA_964593905.1. Classification (GTDB taxonomy): domain Bacteria; phylum Chloroflexota; class Anaerolineae; order Anaerolineales; family Anaerolineaceae; genus CAZQLE01. The sequence continues at coordinate 10,736 of CAZQLE010000134.1, forward strand.
AAATAAATCGTTATGAAATTAAACGAAAAAAACACCCGCCCCGCCCCGGGGCGGATACAAGTCTGGCTGAATATCCTGCTGGTAATCGTGACCATTTCTTTACTGGCAGGGGTGATCCTGATCTTTTACGCACGCTATCCGGTTCTATCCGAACCCAACCTGCGCGATTTTATCCGCAGTTATGGGCCGCTGGCTCCGGTAATCTATGCCATCCTGTATCTTGCCAGCGCTCCACTGCCCTTCTT
>CAZQLE010000135.1:0-10923 GCA_964593905.1 uncultured Anaerolineaceae bacterium
ATATTAAGCTTGCGGAAGAAAAAGAAATGGAATTGCGCTTTGGCGAGGCTTATCGGGAATATCGAAAACAGACCCCTTTTATCATTCCCCGTTTTCGGAAAAGAAACTGAGCGCAAGCGCGCCGGGTGCTCGAACAGACGTGCAGATCCGTGTGGCGCACGGCGGCAGCCGCCAACGACCGCGCTGAAAATCAATATAATGGATCGTAATGACACGCCATCCTCAGAAGAGTGGAGAAGCACCCATGCAAACAGACCCAACCCGGAACCGGCCAAACATCCCGGTTACTTACCTTCTTCTGGCTTTCGGCATCACCTGGTTATGCTGGATTCCGTCTTTGATCATTGCAAAACAGCAGGGCTATGTTTTGCCCACCCTGGCCAATATCAGCCTGTTTCTGGATGCAGGTTTCACCAATGCGCAGCATGGGCTGGTTTCCATCGTGTTCAGCCTGGCGGTTTATGGGCCGCTGGTCGCTGCGGTGGTGGTTACCGCGCGCGAAGGGGGCAAGGCGGGTCTGGCCGATCTGGCGGCCCGGATGACAAAATGGCGCGTCCCGGCCAGGTGGTATGGTCTTCTTTTCGGTCTGGTGCTGCTCCTGCCGCTTGTGCCGTGGTTGATCGGAAAATTTACAGGGCTTGCTCAAACCGGCGGGCCGGGGACGGTCTGGCCCCTGCCGTTTCTGGTGGGCCTGTTTTTGTGGCAGGTTCTCACCAGCGGCCTGGGTGAAGAACCGGGCTGGCGGGGCTATTTGCTGCCCTATCTTCAGGCGCGGCACGGCGGCGATAAAGCCGTGTGGCTGCTGGGCATCATCTGGGCGATGTGGCACTATCCCTTTACGATTTACGATACGCTGTCGAAGATGGTCGATGTTCCGCTGGCGGGAATGGTGTTCACCATTGGGCTGGCCTTGCTGGGGCAAACCATGTCGTTGGTGGGCATCACCTACCTGTATGTGTGGCTCTACAACCACACCCGCAGCGTTTTTCTGGCAATCCTGTTTCATGCGTTGAGCAATTTTCTGCCCGCCATTCTTCTGGCGGGGGTAAGCCCATCGCTTGGCATCCTGGCTGCGGTGATGCCCTGGCTCGTGGCTTTTGCATTGGAAAAAATCTACGGCAAAGAGCAGTTCCCCGGTCACGGTTTGCAGCCCATCGGGCTGCCCCCGGCAGGGGATGCGTAAGCCGTCTGTGCCTTAGCCTATTTTTGGGGCGCCGATCTGAATGAGAACGGCTGGCGAAATTTGGCAGTCAGATGAAATTATGCTACCATTTGGATCATAATAAGCTAATACGCAGCGTGCAACCGGGGGCCGGAAGGACACGGCTGGCCGCATGAGTGGGTTGAACGCTTGTGTACGATTACTGCCAGAACCATCCACCAGTCAGGAGGAAGCCGATGCCGGCCGGAAAACTTAAAATTTGCGATCAGGGACATCAATTTTACAAAAGTTCGAGTTGCCCGGTGTGCCCGGTGTGTGCCGCCGCAGCGAAACCCGAGAGCGGTTTTCTTGCCCTGCTCGGTGCGCCTGCCCGGCGGGCTTTGGAAAACGCAAGCATTGTCAGCCTGGCGGAGTTGGCGCGGCACAGCGAGCAAGAGATTTTGGCGCTGCACGGCATGGGACCAAAGTCGATCCCCATCCTCCGGCAGGCGTTGCAAGCGGCCGGGCTGGATTTTGCCAGCCGGGCGAAAAAACAATAGCGGCGTGCGTGGCAGACCGCACGAGAAATTAAAAAGCAAAGGAATACACGGCCATGCGAAAATTAAAACTTCAGGTGCAAATGAGTGTGGATGGATTTATTGCCGGACCCAACGGGGAAATGGATTGGATGGCGTTCAACTGGGACGAGAACCTGAACAACTATGTCACCGCCATCACCGAACCGGTTGACTGTATTGTCCTTGGACGCAGGCTGGCCGAGGGCTTCATTCCACACTGGGCTGCCGTGGCAGAAAACCCGGACAACCCGGAATATTCGGCCGGGCGGAAATTTACCAACACCCCCAAAGTGGTTTTTACCCGCACGCTGGAGCAATCCAAATGGGCGAATACCGTACTGGCCAAAGGTGATCTGGTGGACGAGATCCTGAAATTGAAAAACCAGGACGGTCAGGATATCATTGCTTACGGGGGAGCGACCTTTGTCAGCTCGCTGATCCAACACGGGCTGGTGGATGAATTTCATTTGTTCATCAACCCGGCCGCCATTGGGAACGGCATGCCCATATTTAAAGGACTTGACCGCAAACAAGCGCTGGAGCTTAAGCAAACCATGACATCTGCCTGCGGGATTGTAGTGCTTTGTTACGAGTTAAAGCGCAGTTAGCGGCCAAAGGAGTTAACGATATGTACGGTCTGATCGGCAAGATGATGGTAGTGCCCGGTCAGCGGGATGCGCTGGCAGCCATCTTGCTTGAAGGGCTGAGTGGAATGCCGGGCTGCTTGAGCTATGTTGTTGCACAGGATGCGGCCGATGCTGATGCCATCTGGGTGACTGAGGTATGGGATTGTCAGGACAGCCATCGGGCATCCCTGTCTTTGCCCGCTGTGCAAGCAGCCATCGCACGAGGTCGGCCGCTGATTGCTGGTTTTGGTGAGCGGTTTGAGACGAGCCCGATCGGGGGTCATGGGCTGGTTTGGGGCGGCTAAAGCGGCATAGATCTCAACGGGCAAATCCCAAAAGATCTTAACATTTGCATTCTGTCATCACAAGGGGATTCCCATCTCCCCAGTTTTAACCGAAATTGAGTAGGGTGCGCCTTGGCGCACCATCTTCTTTGCGGGCAGCGGCAAGGGTTTTGCAGACCGGCGTAGGGATTCTTCGCCTGCGCTGCGCTTCGGCTCAGAATGACATGGACTTTTGGCGCACCTCGATGGTATGAGTGGGCCAAACAAAAAACACCCGGTTGGGTGTTTGCTTTGTGTGCCCCCAGAGGAATTCGAATCCTCGTTTTGGCCTTGAGAGGGCCACGTCCTGGGCCGCTAGACGATGGGGGCGTTTGACGTTGCCATTCTATCATGAGTGACTAAGCGTGTCAATCAAATTTCAAAAAGGTTAAGCGTAGGTTAAGCGTTGTTTATCTGACCTTGCCCTGACCCCTTACCTGGGTTATAATTCAACCGTTGAATATTGAAAGGGCCTATGTCACTTTCTGTCGAACATAATCGTGATCTGGTCATTCTGGAACGCATCGAGCAGAACCCGGACGCTACGCAGGCATCATTGGCGGGTCAGCTTGGCGTTGCAGTGGGTACGATCAACTGGCATATCAAACGTCTGGTCTCTAAAGGGTATGTAAAAGTGCGGCGCGTTGAGCGCCGTAAATTGCGTTATATCATCACCCCCGAAGGGCTGGCGCTGCGGGCAATGCTCACGGTCGATTATATCCAGACCTCCTTTGAGATGTACCGTCTGGTGCGTCAGCGCATGTTGCACGCCATCGGTGAGGTGCGTTCGGCCGGTTATGAGCAGGTGGGCCTGCGCGGTGAGGGAGATGTGGCCGATGTGTGCCGCCTGACCTGCCTCGAACAGGGAGTGCAGGTGGTCAATGCCGACACTGTACCTCAGCTTGAGATTGTAGGCTTAAAAGTGTTGATCGATTGGAACGGCAGCCCCAACGGGCAAAAACCGGCCAACACAGAAACTTTTTACTCGGAAAAACCATCTTCAGAGGGGAACCATTCATCATGACGATAACTCCATTCTGGCAGGGCAAGCGGGTTTGTGTAACCGGCGGGGCCGGTTTTCTGGGCTCTTTTGTGCAGGAAAGCCTGCGCAAACGCGGTGCGTCCGAAATTTTCATCCCCGATTATCCGCAATATGATCTGGTAAAACAGCCAGACGTGCTGCGGCTGCTCGACGATGCCCGCCCCGACCTGATCATCCATCTGGCCGCGCATGTGGGCGGCATTGGCGCCAACCGCGAACACCCGGCCGAGTTTTTCTACGACAACCTGATGATGGGCGTGCAGTTGATGCACGAAGCCTGGAAAAAGGGTGTGGAAAAATTTGTCGCCATCGGCACAGTCTGCGCCTACCCCAAGTTCACCCCGGTGCCCTTTAAAGAAGACGATATCTGGAACGGCTACCCCGAAGAGACCAATGCGCCTTACGGGCTGGCCAAGAAGATGCTGCTGGTGCAGGCGCAGTCTTATCGCCAGCAATATGGCTACAACGCCATCTATCTGTTGCCGGTCAACCTGTATGGCCCGCGCGATAACTTCAACCCGGCCTCTTCGCACGTCATCCCGGCCATCATCCGCAAGATGATCGAGGCCCAGGAAGCCGGGCAAAAAGAGGTGGTGTTGTGGGGTGACGGCTCGCCGACGCGTGAGTTTATCTATGCCGGCGACGCTGCCGAAGGAATTGTGATGGCGGCTGAAAAATATAACGGCCCCGACCCGGTCAACATTGGTTCGGGTTATGAAATTTCGATCAAAGACCTGGCCGAGCTGATCGCCCGGTTGACCGGTTTTGAAGGCCAACTGGTGTGGGATGCAGGCAAGCCCAACGGACAGCCGCGCCGCGGGTTGGATACGTCGCGCGCCGAACGCTATTTTGGCTTCAAGGCGCAGACCGGTTTTGAAGAAGGTCTGGCGAAAACCATCGCCTGGTACCGGGAGAATCGTTCGTAAATTATGTCGGCCCAATCGTCTGAACTGCCCACTGTCTTCTTACGTCCGCCCAGCGGCTGGATTCCGCTTAACTTGCGGGATCTATGGCAGTACCGCGAGCTGGCTTACTTCCTCACCTGGCGCGATATCAAGGTGCGTTACAAGCAGGCCGCGCTGGGCATTGTCTGGGCGATCATCCAGCCGATTATGACGATGGTGATCTTCACCTACATTTTTGGCGACCGGCTGGGGCTTTCACCCGATGCGGGCATTTCGCAGGAGCTGTACCCGCTGTTTACTTTTGCGGGGCTGCTGCCCTGGCATCTCTTTCAGAACGGGTTGCAGCGCTCTTCGGTCAGCCTGGTGACCAATGCCAATCTTTTAACCAAGATCTACTTCCCGCGCCTGATCATCCCGTTTTCGGCGGTGCTTTCGGGCGTGGTAGACTTTTTGTTTGCGCTGCTGGTGTTAACCGTGTTGATGGTTTTTTTTAGCGTGCCATTTACCTGGCGGTTGTTGTGGCTAGCGCCATTAACACTGCTGGCGGTGATGGCTTCGCTGGCGGTGGGGCTGTGGCTTTCGGCGCTGAATGTGCAGTATCGTGATGTGCAGCAGGCCGTGCCGTTTATCATCCAGGCCTGGATGTGGCTCTCGCCGGTGGTCTATTCGGTCGATACGGTGGCCTCCTCGCCGCTGGCGCGGATTATCTATGGCCTGAACCCGATGGCCGGGGTGATTCAGGGCTTTCGCTGGGCGCTGCTCAATGGCACACCGCCCGATATGCTGATGCTGGTTTCGGCCATCATGGTGGTGGTTTTGCTCATCTCCGGGTTGTTTTACTTCCGGCGCATGGAGCGGACGTTTGCGGATATGGTCTGATCGAAAGATCGGGCTTTGGAACGGATGGAATGAAGGTGGATAACGGGTATGAGTGACCTGGCAATCCGTGTGGAGAATCTGGGAAAGCGCTATCGCATCGGTACGCTGCAAACCTATCGTACGCTGCGTGAATCGATGGGCGAGGTGTTTCGCCGCGGCAGTGTAACGGAGAGCGCGCCGGCTAATTCGTTCTGGGCGCTGCGTGACATCTCGTTTGATGTGCGGCAGGGACAGGTGTTGGGGGTCATTGGCCGCAACGGCGCCGGCAAGAGCACACTGCTCAAGATTCTTTCGCGGGTCACCGACCCCACCGTGGGCCTGGGTGAAATTCATGGCCGGGTGGGCTCGCTGCTCGAAGTTGGTACCGGTTTTCACCCCGAACTGACCGGCCGCGAAAACATCTTCCTCAACGGCGCAATTTTGGGGATGAAAAACACTGAGATCCAGCGTAAATTTGACGAAATCGTCGAGTTCTCAGAAGTCGGCACATTTATCGATACCCCGGTCAAGCGCTATTCCAGCGGCATGTATTTGCGGCTGGCTTTTTCGGTGGCGGCGCATCTCGAACCCGAGATTCTGGTGGTGGATGAGGTGCTGGCGGTGGGTGATGCTGAGTTTCAGCGCAAGTGTCTGGGGAAAATGGGCGATGTGGCCCAGCAGGGCCGCACGGTGCTGTTTGTCAGCCACAATATGTCGGCCATTCTGCGCCTGACCCAGGAGTGCATTGTGCTTGAAAAAGGCCGCCTGGCGATGCGCGCCCAGACCTCGGCGGCAGTGGATTATTACCTGTCGCGCGGGTTCTCGCAGGAAGGCGAGCATCACTGGGCCGAAGATGAAATTCCGCCTTCGGCGGCGCCGTTTAAGCCGCTGGCGGTGCGGGTGTTGAACCCGCAGGGCAAGGTTTCAGATACGGTGCGCTCGGTGGAGCCCACCACCATTGAGATTGAGTATCAACTGGCGCAGCCGATCACCGGGCTGCGCGTGGGAATTTATTTGATCAGTACCCGGGGAGAAATTATTTTCACCTCGTTTGACACCGACCAACCCGAAGAATATGAACGCTACGGGTCGCGGCCGGCGGGGCATTACCTCAGCCGCTGTCAGATCCCGGCCGATATGTTGAATGAAGGGCGGTATGTCATTGGGGTGAACGCCAGTTCTTTCCGGGTGAAGCGATATTTTGCCGACGAGCAGGCGTTGACGTTTCATGTTGATGCAGCCGGCGCCCCGGGCACACAGTGGCCCGAACCCCGGCTGGGCCCTGTTCGCCCACGTTTGGAATGGAAGATAGAGGCGGTGTGAGTATGGCAGTGACGACAAAAGAAGGCATTAAAAACATTCTCGGGCAGATTCCATTTACTGCCGAACTGTACTGGTTGGTTCGTCACCAGGGTAAACCATTGGCGAGCCGTTTTTCGCTGCGCCATTTGCAGGCCAATCTGCCTGAAATTATGCGCGATGCAACTGCACTGCGCAGTCAGGCCACCCAGGGCAAAAAGGTGCTGCTGTTTTCCACCCTGCATTACTGGATAGAACATACTGCCTTGCTGGGCATTACCCTTGCCGCGCAGGGCCACCGCGTCAGCCTGGGCTATCTGCCCTATTCTGAATGGCAGACCCAGATCAACCGTTTTGATCTGCGCCGCCAGAATGTGTATGCCCGCAAGGTATTGGAACAGGCAGCCCCGCTGGTGGATGCAGTCTCGTTTTTGCCGTCGCGCCCGTCTTATAAACCGCTGCCCGAACCGGTCAAAGAGCTGGTCAAGCATGTCAGCCTGTATGACACGCAGTACACCTTGCAGGTGGAAGATGTGGATGTGAACAGCGAGACTTACCGGCTGCGGCTGGAACGCAACACCGAGCTGGCGCGCGTGGCGCTGGCTTATCTGCAAACCAACCGCCCAGATGTGGTGATCATTCCCAACGGCACAATCATGGAGCTGGGTGTGATGTACCGCCTGGCGCGTTATCTGGGCATTAAAGTGGTGACCTACGAGTTTGGCGATCAGCGTCAGCGCATCTGGGTGGCGCAAAATGCCGAAGTGATGCGCCAGGAGACCGACAGCCTGTGGCAGGCGCGGCAAGATACCCCGCTGGCCGAGATCGAACTGGATAAGCTGCGTCAGTTGTTCATGGCGCGCCAGCGCGGCGCATTGTGGGAAAACTTTGCCCGCCGCTGGCAGGGCACCCCCAACCAGGGGGGTGATCAGGCGCGGGCCGCCCTGGGGCTGGATGAACGCCCGGTGGTGCTGCTGGCGACCAATGTATTGGGCGACAGCCTGACCCTGGGCCGCCAGGTGTTCAGCCACAGCATGGCCGAATGGATCGCACGCACGGTGCAATATTTTGACGGCCGGCCAGATGTGCAACTGGTCATCCGCGTGCATCCCGGTGAGGTGCTCACCCACGGGCAGTCGATGGTGGATGTGGTCAAGAGCGTGCTGCCCAAGCTGCCGCCGCATATCCGCTTGATCAAGCCGACCGACGCGATGAACACCTATGACCTGATCGAGGTGGCGGATGTTGGTCTGGTCTATACGACCACGGTTGGGCTGGAAATGGCCTTGAACGGTTTGCCGGTGGTGGTTGCCGGGCAGACGCACTATCGCAGCCGCGGGTTTACCTTTGACCCTGAATCGTGGGTGGCTTATTACAAACAGCTCGGCCAAATACTGGATCACCCCAAACAGTTCCAACTTTCAGAGGCACAGGTGCAGCGCGCCTGGAATTATGCCTATCGCTTTTTCTTTGAATTTCCGCAGCCCTTCCCGTGGCATCTGGTGCGCATGTGGGAAGATTACAAAACCCGGCCGTTGACCAAAGTGCTCGGCCCCGAAGGCCTGGCGCAGTATGGCGCTACGCTGGATTATCTGGTTGGCGCACCGATCAAATGGAACAAGGCGCAACCCCAGGAGAGCGCATGAGCGAACCTGAAGTAAAACGCCAGGTGCAGCAATTTTACGATCGCGTGGGCTGGCAGATGGAACAGGATGGTTATTACCAGAATGCCCGTTATGAAGACCTGCGCCCGGTTTCGCGCGAATATATCCACCGCTGCCATTTGCGCATCACCCCGCTGCTGGCTTATGGCGGGCGGTTTCTGCTGGATGCCGGGTCGGGGCCGGTGCAGTACCCCGAATATTTGACCTATTCGGAACATTACGATCACCGTGTGTGCGCCGATATTTCGATTGTGGCGCTGCAAGAAGCGCGCAAGCGTCTGGGCGGGCATGGCCTGTTTGTGGTGGCCGATGTGGCCAATTTGCCCTTTGCACCCGATGTGTTGGATGGCGCGGTATCGCTGCATACCCTGCACCACCTGCCCATCGAAGACCAGCAAAAAGCCTACCGCGAGATCCACCGTGCGCTGAAGCCGGGTAAGACCGCGGTGGTGGTGAACGGTTGGACCGAATCGAGCCTGATGCGCAAGCTTAAGCCGCTGATGACCCTGATGGAGCGGGTTGGCTCGCAGATTGCCGTCTGGCGTGGGAAGAAACCGGCCGCCGTGAAAAAAGATGCTGCCGCGCAAAAGAGCGGCGAAGCAAAACCGACCGGCACCTACATTCAAAAAATGGATGCCGACCGGCTGCGCCGTGAGCTGGCGGGTGAGATGGACCTGGAAATTCGCAGTTGGCGCAGTGTCAATGTGCGTTTTTTGCGGGCCGTCATTCATGCCCCCCTGGCCGGAAAATACTGGCTACGCCTGCTCTACTGGCTGGAAGAACGCTACCCGGTTTATTTTGGTGAGAACGGACAATACCCCCTGGTAATTGTGCGAAAGAGGTAATGGGATGTCGGACCAGAATGTCAAAAGTGCTGCCCTGACGGTTCAACCGCTGACCCCCGAACGGTGGTCAGACCTGGAAACGCTGTTTGGTGCAAAGGGCGCTTATGGCGGCTGCTGGTGCATGTACTGGCGTTTGCGCAGCAAGGATTTTAACCAGATGAGCGGTGAACCGAACAAAAGCGCGCTGCACGGCCTGGTGAACAGCGGCCACACGCCGGGGTTGATCGCTTATGATCCGTCTGCCAACCCGGTGGGCTGGATTTCGCTGGGCCCGCGGGAAGATTTTGTGCGCCTGGAGCGCTCGAAAACGTTGGCGCGGGTGGATGATCAGCCGGTCTGGTCCATTGTCTGCTTTTACATCAACCGCAAAGAACGCCGCAAAGGGGTCAGCACCGCGCTGATCAAGGCGGCCCTGGCCCATGCCCGTGCGCACGGCGCAAAGATTGTGGAAGCCTACCCGAGCATCCCGAAAAGTGAAAATTACCCGGATGTCTATGCTTATACCGGGCTGCTTTCGGCCTTTCTTAAACTTGGTTTTGTCGAGGCGGCCCGCCGCTCTGAAGCGCGTGCGGTGGTCCGCTATGTATTTGAAGATTAAATAATCCGACGGGCTGCAATGCTGCGCCCGATCCTAACCCTTGTGTGGAGCTGCGATGAACTGGAATGATAAAGTTGTATTGATCACCGGTGGCACCGGTTCGTTTGGAAAGAAGTTTGTTGAGGTGATGTTGAAGGAATATCACCCGGCCAAGATCATTATTTACAGCCGGGATGAGTTGAAACAACACGAGATGCGCGTGGCCGGGTTCAATGACCCCAGCCTGCGCTACTTCATTGGTGATGTGCGCGACCTGCCGCGGATGCAGCGTGCTTTTGACGGGGTGGATATCGTAGTTCACGCCGCCGCGCTCAAACAGGTTCCGGCCTGTGAATATAACCCGATGGAAGCGATTAAGACCAATATTCTGGGCAGCCAGAATGTGGTGGATGCGGCGCTGGATAACAATGTCAAAAAAGTTATCGCATTAAGCACCGACAAGGCGGTCAACCCGGTTAATCTTTACGGCGCCACCAAGCTGGCGGCCGAGAAACTGTTTGTGCAAAGCAATGCCTATGCGGGCGGCAAGGCAACCCGCTTCTCCTGTGTTCGTTATGGCAACGTGGTGGGCAGCCGCGGCAGCGTGGTGCCGGTCTTTTTGAACCAGCGCAAAACCGGCAAGCTGACCATCACCGATGAGCGCATGACCCGTTTCTGGATCTCGCTGGAGCAGGGCGTGCGCTTTGTGATTCGCTGTGCCGAAGAAATGCAGGGTGGTGAGGTGTTTGTACCCAAGATCCCGAGCATGACGGTTAACGATCTGGCCAGCGCCATTGCGCCGGGGGCAGAGGTAAAGGCCATTGGAATTCGCCCCGGCGAAAAATTGCACGAAGTGTTGATCTCTGAAGATGAAGCGCGCACCACGGTGGAACTGGATGACATGTTTGTGGTGCAGCCGGAAGAAGCCTTCTGGTTTGCCCGCCAGTGGGAAAACCGCGGCCAAGCTCTGCCAGATGGTGTTCGCTATGCCAGCAACAACAACGCCGACTGGTTGACGGTGGAAGCCATTCAGAAGATCATCGCCCCGATTGAAAAAGCATACAA
>CAZQLE010000136.1:0-10905 GCA_964593905.1 uncultured Anaerolineaceae bacterium
TAACACTTATTAACTTATATCGTTCCTGAATACGTATTAACAGTTTGTTTACAATGTTGCAAACAACATTATACAGAGCCAAAAATCAGCTTGTTTGACCCTGAAAAAAACCACCCGTTAATTTTCCAGTTCGGTGAAACGATATCCCTGACCGCGTACAGATTGAATGTAAACAGGTTGATTGGGGTCGTCTTCAATTTTTGTGCGCAAACGCCGTATCGCAACCTCAATCAGATTCATGCCTCCATAAGGCAGGCTGTACCCCCAAACATTTTCAAACAGTTCTTCTTTCCGCAAAAGCATTCCGGGACGCTGCATAAAATAGCGCAGCAGATTAAACTCCAGCGGGGTGATATGAATAATATCCCCTTTTTTGGTGAGATATTGCAAGGTGAGGTTAAGCGTCAAATCACCGTTCACCAGGGCCTGGCCGTTGTTTACCGGGGCGCGGGTTCGATTAAGAATGGCTTTGATTCGGGCAACCAGTTCTTTGGGTAGGAATGGCTTTACCAGATAATCATCTGCGCCAGCCTCAAAACCCGAGACGATATCCTCTTCGCTGCTGCGATGGGTGAGCATCATCATTGGGATGTTGGAAGTGGTACGGATAAAGCGGCAGACTTGAATGCCGTCGTGACCGGGCATGGCGATATCCAGGATGATTAAATCAACCGGTTGGTCCCGCCAAACTTTTAAAGCTTCGTTGCCGTCAGCCGCCAGAACGACTGACATGCCTGCATGCGTCAATGTTTTCTCAACCAGGCTGCGGATTACAGGATCGTCATCAGCATACAGAATTGTGGTCATTTCCCCATTTACCGTTTGAGAAAGAATATGGTCAATTGAATTCTATCACAATCCTTTCAGTTTTCGTCAGTTTTAATTTCTCAAATCAGATTCAGATACTACGAATTATCGAAAATTTGCCAGGTTTCGTGATGCAAGCAGCTTTCACCGGGGCACAGATGAACCAGCGGGCTGAGCGTTTCAAGCTCAAGATAATCCTGATCCACATAGGCTTCCACGTTACAGCCAAGATCGGGGTAGGGTAGTGAACCGGGCGGCGAAAAATGCTTTTGGATGCGCAGATGCTGCCAGCGATATTCCACCCACCCGCAGGGGTTTCTCTGCCCAATTTTGAATGGGCTTTCTGCGGGCCGGGTTGTGAGAAGAATTTGATCATCTGCCAGCGTCAGACGGGCATCTTGAATATTGGAATAGGGCCATAAAACGAAGATGCGATCGGGGGCGCGGCTGTTTAGGCGCGGCTCTGCCCGCTGGGGCAGCAGGGCGGTCCCTCCTGGTGCGAACATGGTAATAGCCCAGATCGACAGGTCATACGCCTTTTGTCCCTGATTGACCAGGGTATGTGTTAAATGCAGGGTGGGTGATTCGGGGTCAAGGTCTATTTGAAGCAATTTTTGCAGCCCGGTCACGGGTTCCACTGCGCCGGTTAACAAAAGCCGGTGTTGGGTTTTGGCCCAGATCAGACCGCTGTCATCGGGCAGCGAGCATATTTCAGGGTCTTCGGGTGCAATCCAGATGCGATGCCCGCCATAAATGTGATAAAAACCGGCCGGGCCTTCCCAGCCAAGGGTGGGTGTTTCGGCCAGAATATTTTCGCTGCCCTGATAGAACAAACCGACGATGCGCGGCCCTCCGTTTTTGAGGGCGCAAACTTGCAGGAATGAATTTTCAATGGAGACAACCTCATGTCCGTAAAAATGATTCATGGTTGTTCCAGTGTCACGTTGACAACAACCGTCTCACCGGCGGGCGCAACCGCCAGAAGATTATCGGGCTGCAAAACGCCGTTGACCGTAATCTTTAACCGGCCGCGCGATAGCTGGTGGGGGTTGTTGACCTGAATGTTGTAAGTGGCGCCGCGAAACTTGCGCAAAACGCGGTACTCCTTCCACTCGCTGGGAATGCAGGGGTCAATCCGCAGGCCCTGAAATTCAGGCTGGATGCCTAAAATGTATTGAACCGCCGCCTGATACATCCATGAGGCGGTTCCCGAAAGCCAACTATTGCGCGCCAGGCCAAACTGGGGGTGTTCATCTCCCAGGATATTTTGCGGAAAGACATAGGGTTCACATTCAAAGGTGTCGATCTGGTCGTTCTTCAACACCGGGTTAATCTGGGTGAAATATTCAAACGCGCGGTTGCCGCGCCCCAGAATGGTTTCGGCAATGATAACCCAGGGGTTTACGTGCAGGAAAATGCCGCCGTTTTCTTTTGCCCCGGGTGGATAGGTGGTGATGCCGCCTTTATGAGGGTCGTATTGTTGAAAGCCGGGGGCGCTTAGTTTGATCCCGTGGCGGGTATTTAACATTTGGAAGACTGCATCCAGTGCGCTGACGCTTTGTTGCGGGTCGGCAAAACCGGAGATCACCGGCCAGGCTTGCGCATAGGCGTAAATTTGTCCGGCGCTGTTTTCTTTCGATCCCAGCAGTGTGCCGTCTGCATCGCGGTAGGCCAGGTACCAGTCGCCATCCCAACCATGCTGGTTGACTCGTTCTCGCATCTCTTGATACCAGGTTTGGGCCAGTTTGGCCGGCCCGGTCTTATGCAGCGCCTGACAAAGCCCAACAAATTCTTTTAGCGCCTGTCCATACAGATTCGCCGTCAGCAGTGATTCGGCGCCGTCGGGCAGGTTGATGGTATCGTTCCAATCTGCAAAGCCCAAGCGGGGCAGCCCGTGCGCGCCGACATCGGCATGGGTGAATTGCAGGGCGCGGGATAGATGTTCAAGCACAGAGCCTGTTTCGATGGGTTGCTTCGCGCTGTTCTTTTCGTAAAACGGCAGCTCTTCTTGCAGAAAATCCCGGTCGCCGCTCTCGCGGATGTATGCACAGACGGCCAACACCATCCAGAGATGATCGTCGCTGTAATAGTGTGGGCGGTCATCGCGTTCAGCCGCATCACCGATGGAAGCTTCCATAGTGAGGGGATAGAATTGGTGCATGGCAGAGCCGTTTTGGCGTTGAACGCTGAGCAGTTGGCAGAGCAGCTTTTTGGCATCTTCAGGCGCTTGAGCGAGCACGGCCATTACATCTTGTGCGCTGTCGCGAAAGCCTATGCCTCTTGAGCCATAACCAAGCTGGTAGAGCGATAAATAGCGCGACCAGTTGCGCGTGATATAACACTGGCGCGGGTTATGAATATTCACCAGGCTGTCAAAAGCCGGGTCGGGCGTGGCAACTTGCACCGCAGCCAGATATTGCTGCCAGAACCCGGCCAGGTCGGAAAACGCGCGGTCCACTTCGGCCGGGTCAAGGTAGCGCTGCGCGGCTGCATGAACCTCAGCCGGGGTATCTTCCTGCCCGACCAGGGTGATCACACGGCGGGTTTCGCCGGGTTGCAGTTCGCCCAGCGGAATGAGCATGGCGCCGATGTTATCGCCGCGCTGGGCCTCATGACAGCCCAGCCCGTCGTGTTTCAAAGCCAGCGGGAAGGTCCATGCGCCGTATTCCTGATCTCCGAGGAAGTGTTTGCGGTCGGTTTCAAACGACGAAGCCGGCAGGCTGGCGGTCAGATAATTGACCGAGCTGTCGCGTTTCATAAAGGCCGACTGGTATAAAAACAGCCTGCCATCCACAAGGCGTTCGGCGCGGCTTTGCATGGTTTGCGGCACCCAGTCGGCATTGGTAAGCTGCTTAAGCGCGTCAAAGTGACTGTATTCAACCACCGGTATGGCGTCCATCTTTAACCGCAGCGTGGTGCAGTTGGTGATGCGAATATCCCGCACCTCACAGTTGGCCCCACGCGGCACAAAGATGGTGATATCGCTCTCGATGCCATCCATGCGTGAACAAATGCGGGTATAGCCAAGCCCTATATGACATCGATATTGATCATAAGGCGCCAGGCCAGGGGTGAAAAAAGGGGTGATCAGCCGGTATTGACCCTGGACATGCAAGCGGATATACAGAGTCTCTCCTTTGAAATCGGAGGCGGGGGTTAAGGCAAGGTAGCGGGTGATGCGATTGTACCCGGGGTCTTTGCGACACAACAGCGCCCCACCGGTCTGGTCGACAAAACCGCCAAAGTCCAACGTGCCGAGATAGTTAATCCATTTCACCGGGGTTTTGGGGTTGGTGATCACATATTCTCTGGCTCTGTCATCAAAAATGCCATACTGCATGAGTCTATTCTCCAGAAAATTTTTTTCACAAAGAGCGTAAAGATTTGCCGTGTGGGTGGGTCTCCCGAACCCGGTCTGTTTTCCATGTCAAACAGGCCGGGTTCGGGTTGTTTTCTTGCGCTGCCCAAAGGATGGTTTCAGGTTTACAGGGTTACCCGTACTTTAACCTGAGAAGCACCGGCCACCGCAAGCGGGATAATATTGCCCTCAATGGCCTGTCCATCCACCCATATTCCGACCGCTTCACCGGCTGAGGCGCGGTTGACGGTGATTTCATAACTGGCACCGCGGAAGAAACGCACCGCCGAGAAGCTGTCCCAGTTTTTGGGTAACGCCGGGTCGATTTGCAAACCGGTGTAGGTGGGGCGGATGCCGAGAATCCACTGCGAGATTGCCACATAATTCCAGGCTGCGGTTCCGGTGAGCCACGAATTTTTGGCTTCGCCGTGGGTGGGGGCGTCGCGGCCGGCAATGGTCTGGGCATAGACATAAGGTTCGCAGCGGTGGATGTCGCTGATTTCTTCGCGGGCTGAAGGGTTGATGCGCAGGTAGTAATCCAGCGCGCGATCGCCATTGCCCTGCTGGGCCTCGGCAATCATGACCCACGGGTTGGTGTGGCAGAACACCGAAGCGTTTTCTTTGTACCCGGGCGGATAGGAAGAGATCTCTCCCAGGTGAAGCTGGTAATGGGTGTAGGCCGGTTGGTTGACCACAATGCCGTGTTTTGTTGCCAGACGTTCTGCAACCGCAGCGAGCGCTTTTTGCGGCAGACCGCTCTTTTGGCCGATATGCGCCATGCTGCAAATGCCCTGCGGTTCGATGAAGATCTGTCCCTCTTCACATTCGGCCGAGCCAATGGGTCTGCCAAAATCATCATAAGCGCGCCGGAACCACGCTCCGTCCCAGCCATGTTCTTCGACCGTGTGCTGCATCTGCTGTGAGGCCTGCTGATAGGCCGCGGCTTCTTCGCCGCGGCCAAGGTGGCGGGCCAGGCCGGCCATTTCGTCACAGATCATCACAAACAGGCCGGCAATCAGCACCGATTCGGCGGTCACACCGTCTTTGTTGGTGGTGGTCTGGAAGGATTGGCCCGGGGTATCGGAGAAGCAGTTCAGATTGAGACAGTCATTCCAGTCTGCCCGACCGATTAAGGGCAGCCCGTGGGGGCCTAGGCGTTCTTGCGTGTAACGCACACAGCGTTGCAGATGCTCATACAGTGGAGCCTCGCTGCCCGGCTGGTTATCATAGGGTACGGGTTCATCCAGAATGGAGAAATCACCGCTTTCTTTGAGATAGGCGGCCACACCCAGAATTAGCCAGGCCGGATCGTCGTTGAAATTGCCGCCCACATCATTGTTGCCGCGCCGGGTGAGCGGCTGATACTGGTGGTAAGCTCCGCCGTTGGGAAGCTGGGTGGAAGCCAGATCGATCAGGCGCTGCCGGGCGCGTTCGGGCACCATGTGCACAAACCCCAGCAGGTCCTGGGCCGAGTCGCGAAAACCCATCCCGCGGCCAATGCCCGATTCGTAAAACGAAGCCGACCGCGACATGTTGAAGGTGATCATGCACTGGTAAGCGTTCCAGATGTTAACCATGCGGTTGGTGTGTGCATCGGGGGTCTGCACCTGGAATCTGTTCAACAATTCCGTCCAATAGTCCACCAGGTTCTGAAAAGCCTTTTCAACCACCCCGGTTTGCAAATATTTGTAGATGAGCGGGGCGACGGTGCGTTTGTTGATGGTCTGTGAACCGACCGGGTCAAACTTTTCGCTTTTTGGGTTCTCGTGGTAGCCCAGGACAAAATTCACTTTGCGGGTTTCGCCCGGTTGAAGTTCGAAGCGCAGGTGATGCGAACCAATGGGAGCCCAACCGTGGGCAATGCTGTTGGTGCTGGCGCCTTCGGCCACCACCTGGGGCGAATCAAAACCGCGATAAGGCCCCAGAAAGGCCTCGCGCTGCGTATCAAAACCCACCGGCTGTTCGGAGCAGGCAAAGTAAGCAAAATGGTCGCGCCGTTCGCGGTATTCGGTCTTGTGATAAATCACATTCTCGATGACCTCCACTTCGCCGATATTGAAATTGCGTTGGAAGTTGGTGGCGTCGTCGTTGGCATCCCACAGGCAAAATTCAACCAGCGAGAAGGCGCTGATTTTGGCCGTCTGCGGGCGCAGGTTGGTCAGTTCCAACTGCCAGGTCTCCAGGGTGCTGCCCAGAGGAATAAAATAGCGCAGCGAGGCTTGAATTCCGGAGCGCTGTGAGGAGATGATGGTATACCCCTGTCCGTGGCGGCAGGTGTAGCTATCCAGGTGGGTGCGGGTCGGCTGCCAGGTGGGAGACCAGAATTCACCGGTGGCGTCGTCGCGCAGATACAGATACCGCCCGCCTGTGTCAAAGGGGATGTTGTTGTAGCGGTAACGGGTCAGACGGCGCAGCCGGGCGTCGCGGTAGAACGTGTAACCACCGGCCGTGTTTGAGACCAGCCCAAAGAACTCCTCGCTGCCGAGATAATTGATCCAGGGCAGGGGTGTGTCTGGACGGGTGATCACATACTCACGTTTTTGATCGTCAAAATAGCCAAATTTCATTTTCCCTCCGGGGTATACACGTTCAAAATGGCGGTGCTTTCTTTTTTTCAGTGAATGTGTTGAAAAAGAAAGCGCCGGGGTGATCGATTAAATGACGGGCTTGCAGCCGCAGGAATCACGGATGATCAGTTCGGTGGGCAAAACAATGTGACGCGGCAGGTTGGACGGGTTTTGAATGATATCGATCAATGTTTCAGCCGCCAGCGCACCCAACTGTTGCGTTGATTGGCAGACGGTGGTCAGCGATGGTACGGCATGGCTGGCCTGAGGGTTGTTGTCGAAGCCAATAATGGCAATATCCTGCGGCGTATTTAACCCGGCCTCGGCAATTGCCCGCAGCGCTCCAATCGCCATCGGGTCTGAAGCGACAAATACGGCGTCGGGCTTTTGGGTCAGAAGTTTTTGCATGGCGCTGTAACCGCTGTTTTCGGTGAAATCTCCCTCAACGATCCATTCGGGTTTCTGGCTGAGGTTGTGATCTTTTAACCCGTCGAGATAGCCCTGATAGCGGTCCTGGCCCACAGCCATGCCCTGCGGCCCGGTTATGGTGGCAATGCGTTTTCGACCCGAAAGCGCAAGGTGGCGCACAGCCTGGCGGGCGCCATTCAGGTTGTCGACATCAACGGTGTTGATGGATGGGTTGGTGGGGTGTCGTCCAATGAGCAGAAAGGGCAGCCTGCCCTGTGACAGCGCGGCGATGATGGGATCGTTGCATAACATTGAAGAGACGATGATGCCGTCCACAATGCCGTTGTACAGGATCTTGGAGATCATCTGCCGTTCATATTCAGGTTCGGCCAGCCAGAGCATCACCGAATAATCACTTGCATTGCAAGTCGATGAAACCCCCTGAATCAGCAGAGAGAAAAAGGGGTCGGTGAAGATCACGCCAATTCCCTGCGGAACCACCAGGCCCAGCACGCGGGTTTTTCCGGCTGCCAACCCGCGGGCGGCCATGTTGGGTTGGAAATTGTACTTGTTGACCACTTCCATGATGCTTTCGCGGGTGGTTGTGCTGACATTGGGATCACCATTGATGACCCGCGAAACGGTCGATTTTGAAAAACCGCTGAGTTGGGCAATATCTTCTAACGTTAGAGGCATACTTAACCGTCCTGTTGAATTGGGAGCGTTCCCACTGACAGAGATTAATTTTGCCGTTCAAAAACGGCAAGATAAGGGCAGGGCGATAAATGGGCAAAAATAGCAGATAGATTGGGAGCGCTCCCAAAAATATTTTACATAATTTTGTTGAGGTTGTCAATAACCTTTTGCGGGGGTGGGGTTATTCGTAAGAAAGCACTTCGCGGATGGTCATGCGGGATGCGCGCCGGGCAGGGATGAAGCTGGCAAACACAGCCAGCAGAGCGGCCAGGCCAAACCACAATAAGAACCCAGCCGGGGTGAAGGCAAAGTTGGCCGGAGCGTTAAAGATGGCTTCGCTCACCACATTAGCGAGCAGGGTGGTAATTGGAAAGGAGAGAATTGCGCCAAGGATAAAACTGATCAGTGAGATTAGGAGCCCTTCAAGAACCACCAGCTTGATTACGATCTGGTCATGCGCCCCAATTGCGCGCATCACCCCGATCTCGCGGGTGCGCTCCATAACGTTCATGCTTAAGGTGCCGGCCAGCCCCATGCTGCCCACCAGTGCGGTCAGCAAAGCCATAACCAGCAAGAAGGCCACCAGAATATCGATATAGGCAATGATCGATCCAACCAGCGCACTGCCGGCATCCACTGCGCTGACCTTGAAGCCCTGGTCGCGAAAGACCTGGTTGATCTGATCGCGCACCTGGATCTGGATTTCTGGGGAATGGTCGGCTGTGATCAGGCGGTACGAGGCGCTGGTGTTGGGCTGTTTGAGATAGCCGGCCAGTGTTTCAAAATTGGTATAAGCAAATAACTCAGCCATGCCGGTGTATTGAAAGATCCCGGTGATGGTCCAATCCTGTGTGCGGCCGTCCATTTTGAGGCGCAGCGTATCGCCCGGCTTTAACGCCGGGTTATCCTTCCAGAAGGCCTCGTTGATCACCAGTGCATTTTCATCTTCCGGCAGCAGCCAGCGCCCTTCCAGCATGATGGGGCTGACCAACTGCGTGTCAGAAGGTGGGGCCATGATGGTTAAATTTCCTGAAATGGTATCATCTGCGCGCAGCACCTCGGCCGGGGTAATATTCCAGGCTTCCACCTGGGTTACGCCGGGGATGCCCAGGGCCAGCTCGCTGACTTTCTGAATGCGGTATGGTTGTTTTAGATCGAGATTGACATCGGCCTGAAAATATTTGGTGGTTTCTTCGATCTTTTGATTCAGCGATTGCTGCACGTTGAAAACCGAGATAAAAATGGCCCCGCCCAGGGTGAGGTTAAAGAGCGTCAGCGCAAGCCGCCCTTTCTGACGAAAGGTGTTTCTCAGTGAGATCAAGAAGGGCCGTGAAAGCCCACGGATATTTTCCAGATAGTGGTCAAACCAGTGCTTTTTGTTTCCTTCGGCTTCGGCAGATACCCCGGAAAAGGCGCGCTGCACAGTAATGCGCGAGCCGCGTAAAACCGGCCAGATGCCTGCCAGCAGCGGAACGCCAAGGGCGATGATGACCTGTGCGATGATCGCCAGGGGAATGAGGTGATGCTCGCGGATGACGACATTGAGCAGATTGGCAGCTTTATCGGCGGTGGCCAGAGCGGCGATATTGCCCAGCGGGATGGCAATGACCAGGGCGATCAGACTGAACGAAAGGATCAGCGCAACATATAGGCCGTTGATCTGAATGCTGCGCGCGCCAACCAGTTTCATCACGCCGATCTGTGCAATCTGCTGCCCCAGCAGGGCGGTGAGGGTGTTGGCAATCAGCGATCCGCTGAGAAACACCACCAGAACCCCCAGAATGAGCAGCACACCCAGTATCGCTTTAATGATCGAAGAAAGCGGGTGAACGTGGGTCTGTGACAAACTGCCCCGATACACATCGCCGCCCCCTTTTTCAATATGCTCTCTGACCGTGTCTGAAACAGCTTCGATGGCGGTCAGGTCATCTTGATCGCCGCTGGTGGTGACCAGCAGACGGTCCAGATGATCATCTTCGCCCAACCATTCAATCGCATCGGTGGTGATAAAGCCCTTCCGCTCGGTCATAAAGGCGCCATACCCGATGGTGCGGTCGATGGCAATGCCCACAATTTGAATTTCTTTCATTGTGCCGCTGCTGAGTTCAATTTCAAGCCAGTCGCCGACTTCCAGATTAAGCGCCTCGGCAGTCTTTTGCTCGACGATCAGCTCTTGTTTGCCCGGCACAGATGCCCCGGATCGGATCAACAGCTGGTTGATCTGGGCTCTTTCAAAATTGGGAATGGCGGTCAGGTTCAACACGTCCCATTCTCCGCCGGGGCTGCGCAGTTGCACCGAGACCTGCCGTCGCCCTTCGGCCTGCTGCACCCCCGGCAGGCGCTGGATGGTGTTGAGATAGTCTTTATCAAAGGGGGTGGTAATCAGCTCGATATTGGCAGGGTTTGCCCCGGCGTAACTGTCATTTAGATCGCGGGAGACGATGACGTAGGTGCCGGTCATCATGCCAACTGCAAATACGCCCACTGCAACCGATAAAACAACCAGCAAAGTACGCGCTTTATTTTCCCACAGGTCATGAAGCAGCTTTCGAAACCGCGGGCGAAATCCGGTGGGTC
This sequence comes from uncultured Anaerolineaceae bacterium, assembly GCA_964593905.1. Classification (GTDB taxonomy): domain Bacteria; phylum Chloroflexota; class Anaerolineae; order Anaerolineales; family Anaerolineaceae; genus CAZQLE01. Next base: position 10,414 of record CAZQLE010000136.1, read on the forward strand.
TCATCTTTTACTCATACTTTCTTGATTGCGGCGCTATCGAGCCAGTTTTGAAACGCTTTGTTTTTGGCAGCCAGTTCAGCGATAACGCTGCGCGGGAAAACAATGCCCTGCTGCGCAGACGATGATTCGGCTGCCAGTGCGGCCCGGCTGTTGGCAAATTTTGACGGTTGGTCAGCAACCATAAAACACTGACCGGGGACGGCTGAAAGCCCGGCCGGCAAGTTTGCGCCGGCGGGTAAGATAAACGCTTCATCAGCAGACATGGCAGCATCGGTTGTGAGCAGCCGGGGCTGCATGGTTTTGGTCAGCCGCAACATCTGCGGGTGGGTGAGCATCGGAAAGGCATGATAGATCCACTCGTCGATCACTTCTCCATCTGACATGACCACCTGACGCTGCGTACGGCTTGCCAGAGCGGGGTCGTGTGTGATCATGATGATGGTCTTACCCTGCCCGCTCAATTCTTCAAACATTTCAAAAATGCTTTCAGCA
>CAZQLE010000137.1:0-10727 GCA_964593905.1 uncultured Anaerolineaceae bacterium
ATTGGCCGCAACGGAGCGGGCAAGAGCACGCTGCTCAAGGTGCTGTCGCGCATCACCAAACCGACCAGCGGACGGGTGGAACTGCGCGGGCGGGTGGGCTCGCTGCTGGAGGTGGGCACGGGCTTTCATCCCGAACTGACCGGGCGGGAGAACATCTATCTGAATGGCGCGATTTTGGGGATGCGGCGCAGTGAGATCGAGCGTAAGTTTGATGAAATTGTAGCCTTCTCAGAGATTGAGAAGTTTTTGGATACACCGGTAAAACATTATTCGAGCGGGATGTATACCCGGCTGGCGTTCTCGGTGGCAGCGCATCTGGAGCCGGAGATTCTGGTGGTGGATGAGGTGCTGGCGGTGGGGGACGCGGCGTTTCAGAAGAAGTGTCTGGGCAAGATGGGCGAGGTGGCCGGCGAGGGGCGCACGGTACTGTTTGTCAGCCACAATATGGCCGCCGTGCAGAGTCTGTGCACAAGAGCCATTCTGCTGGATCAGGGCAAATTGGTGCAGAGTGGAAAAACCGGGGAGGTTGTGGAAGCCTATCTTTCAAATCATCACTCAGCGGCAGATTATCTTCCCCGCCGCGAAAGTGTTTTGACCGACCTGTATTTTCTGGATGCCCATAATCAACGACGCTCATCTTTTCTGGTGGGGGAGCCTTTTCGGATTGTGTTTGAGCTGGATCCGCAAAAAGGAAAGATTCTTCAACCGCAGGTGGGTGTAGGATTTAACCATTCAGCGGGGCAACGGATTTTTACAGTGGGCACTTATCTTTCGACCTCAGACCTTCCCGGGATTGAATCTAAAACCAGGGTGGTTTGTGAGATCGATGAGCCACGACTGGCGCCAGGAAGCTATTATTTAAAGGTTGTCATTGACGATTTGATGAAGGACAACCTGTTGACCGATGAAAATGCGGCCATGATCAGCATTGAGCCGAGTGATTTTTTTGGCAATGGTCGATTGCCAAACGAGCAACAGGGTTATGTGGTGGTGAAAACGAATTGGAAAGTAGCGCAGCCATAAAAAGAGGTCATTGGATTGGATAAGCAGGTTCTGCGAGAGCATTATTTCAATCCTTCGTATTTGAATTCCAACCGTTTTATTGGTCTGGGGGTTCAAGTGCGCGCCTGTATTGCAGTCGGGTTGGAAAATTCTTTTTTGGAAATTGGACTGGGACCGGGAATGCTGGCCACAATATTAAAATCCTGGGGTGCTCAAATGCATACGATGGATTTTGACCCAGATCTGAAACCAGATATCGTGGGTGCGTTGCCAGATATCCCATTTGCCGATCAATCCATCGATGTTATTTGTGCGTTTGAAGTGTTGGAGCATCTGCCGCTCGAAAAACTGGGCACAATTTTTGCGGAATTTCGACGGGTGGCGCGAAAAAAAGTTCTTGTTACAGTGCCATCGCAAAAGCATTTGGCAGCCAGTCAACTGGTTGTTTCGCTAAAAATTGGTGAAAAATCTCTCCGCAAAACAATTTTTCGGCAACGGCTTCGTTCGCTGACAAACCCAAAAGAACATTACTGGGAGCTGGATTACGCCGGTGTTCAGCCCGCGTTGATTGGTGATCTTGCCCTCAAATCGGGATTAAAAATGATCATTTCGCAGTTGCATGATCCGTGGTATCACTTGTTTGAGTTTGATGTTGCATGATGAATATTTTGCAGGTGAACAGCACCGATTTTGGCGGTGGGGCAGAGCGTTCTTCTCTGGCCCTGGTTAATCTTTACCGCAAATGGGGATATCAAAGCTGGTTGGCTGTGGGCACAAAGACGACCCGTGATCCGAATATATTCATGATCCCCAGAACCCCGCAGCAGTTAAGACTCTATTATCCGAACCCGTTTTTAAGTTATTGGGCCTGGTTCTTATCAAAGGTCAGCCGTGTGATCGAGCGGGAGCTTGGGGTAGAAAACTTTAATGCCCCCGGCACCAAATTTTTGTTGGATCTGCCCCCTCAACGGCCGGATATTCTTCATCTTCATAATTTACATATTGGATATTTTGATCTGCGCTGTTTGCCGAGGTTCAGCCGAGAAATTCCGGTGATTCTCAACTTGCGCGATATGTGGTTGTTGACCGGCCATTGCGCCTATTCGCTCAACTGCGAAAGATGGAAAATTGGCTGTGGTCACTGCCCCGATCTCACAATTTATCCGGCGGTTAAAAGAGACCGCACCGCCCCTAATTGGCAGCGTAAGGATCGTATCTTTAAAACAAGCTGCCTCTATGTGACCGCTCCGTCGCAATGGCTGATTGATCAGGCTCGAATGCGCGATTTTGGCGCGGTGGAGTATCGATTAATTGTCAATGGGATTGATCTGGAGGTTTTTAAACCTGGGGACCGCTTGTTGGCCAGAGAGAACCTCAGCTTGCCCCGAGACAAACTGATTATACTGATCATTACACACAGTCAGTTTAAGGATCAGAATCTGATGTATATTGTGCTCAACCAGTTGCCTCCCCAGGTCAAAGATCGGGTGACCGTGGTCCAAATTCAAAAAGCCTCCAATGTGGAAACAGACGTTGGTTTTGATTTGATTCGCCGGGGCACGGTGGTCGATGTGCAATCCATGGCACAATACTATCAGGCAGCAGATATTTATTTGCATGCTGCCAAAGGTGAGGTCTTTGGGAGGACCATTGTTGAATCTATGGCTTGTGGAACGCCGGTAATTGCGACAGCGGTTCAGGCGATTCCTGAGTTGATTCGCGATGGAGAGAACGGATTTCTCGCCCCTGCCGGGGATGCAAAGGCATTATCAGTAGGATTAAATTTGCTGATCAATGACCCAGACCTGCGGTCAAAACTTGGGCGGCAGGGTATGATAGATGCCTCACAAAAATACGATCTTATCCGTCAGGGGAAGGAATTTACGGTTTGGTATGAGGAAATTTTGTCTGCGAAGTAAAAACAAAAAACTAAAATTTCATCCAATCAGAAAATAAATTTTTGTGAGTTTAATGGCGCAAAAAATTTTTGTACATGATAGTGTGAGCAAACCTGCCAGCCAAAGAGGCGTTGATCGTTGTTTTATGAATTACGCATCAGCGCTTGTTGAGGCATTTCCTGATGAGGTGGTTGTTTTTTCAAAGCGTGAGCTGAATCTAACGGCGATAAAACAAATTCATCCCTGTTCTTATTATCTTAATTCCATTCCTGTTATTCCAAAGAGGATCAGCAGGGGGTTAGATAATTTTCAAAATAGTCTGGCAACCCGGTTTTTTGGCTCTGTTTATTACAGCCCTTATTATGGCAAAATAAAAACCCGAATTCCACAGGTGTTTTCTGCCCATGACACGATCTATGAAAAATTCCCTCATTTCTTTCCTGCGGCGGCAGACAAGGATTTTCTCGTCGAAAAAAAGGAATGCTTTAAGCGCGCTGCTCTAATTCTGTGTGTCAGCGAGAATACCGCCAAAGATATTCAATTTTTCTATCCAAATATCCCTGAAAATAGACTTCAAGTTATTTATAACGGGGTTAGCGAATTTTTCAAGGTTGATCATCCGCTGCAATATCAGGGCAAGCCCTATTTTCTTTATGTCGGAAACCGATCTCTTTATAAGAATTTTCACCGTATGCTAGTTGCCTTTGGAAGGTCAGGTTTATCCTCAGATTTTGATCTTCGTGTAATTTCACCTTTCGGTGATTTTCCTACACGTGAAGAAAATGAAGTTATTAACAAGTATCATTTAGCGAATAATGTTCACGTTGAAATATCTGTGACAGATGAAACTCTTAGAAAACGTTACCAGCAGGCTTTTGCTTATGTGCTTCCGTCTGAATATGAAGGGTTTGGTTTGCCCATGTTAGAGGCTATGGCCTGTGGAACGCTGGTTTTAGCTTCAAATAATTCCTCGTTGCCTGAGATTGGCGGTGAAATTCCACTTTATTTTGACCCGTTTTCGATTGATTCGATTCTGGATACCTTCAGCAGAGCGTCTACATTATCAGAATCTGAACGGCAGCAAAGAATTGATAAGGGAAGAGAACGCTCATTATTATTTACCTGGGACGCGGCAAAAGAGAAATTTATTAAAAATATAAAGCGTTTGATATAAAACAGGCTTTTTTAGATGGAATTTTGCTGGCACTTAAATGGTCGCTGGTAGGTAATCCACAGTATTTTAAAAAGATGAAATACACTTTACGGATGTGATCTAATATGAATGATACGGCAATTGTGGTAAAGAAGATCAGCAAACGATATCGAATCGGCAAACAACAGTCGGGGCGATATCGCTATATCAGTTTGCGCGACAGCCTGGCCGATGCCGCTCAAAACACGCTGGCGCGGCTGCGGGGTGAAAAAGCAGCCGACGGTGGGGTGAATGAGATCTGGGCGCTGAAGGATGTGTCGTTTGAGGTGAAGAAGGGTGAAGCGGTGGGGATCATTGGCCGCAACGGGGCGGGCAAGAGCACGCTGCTCAAGGTGCTCTCGCGCATCACCAGACCCACCAGCGGGCGGGTGGAACTGCACGGCCGGGTGGGCTCGCTGCTGGAGGTGGGCACGGGTTTTCACCCCGAGCTGACCGGGCGAGAGAATATCTACCTGAATGGGGCCGTGTTGGGGATGCGGCGCAGCGAGATCGAGCATAAGTTTGATGAGATTGTCGCCTTCTCAGAGATTGCGAAGTTTTTGGATACACCGGTAAAACATTACTCGACCGGGATGTATACCCGGCTGGCGTTCTCGGTGGCAGCGCATCTGGAACCGGAGATTCTGGTGGTGGATGAGGTGTTGGCGGTGGGGGATATGGCATTTCAGAAAAAGTGCCTGGGCAAGATGGGTGAGGTGGCCAACCAGGGGCGTACGGTGTTGTTTGTCAGCCATAATATGACCGCCATCAGTGCTTTGTGCTCGCGTTCCATCTTGCTTAATCAGGGCAAGATTGAAATTGTGGGGCAAACTGAAGATGTAATTGCAGAGTATTTTCTCAAATCGACCGGGGGGTTGACTGATTTTTCAAATGGATATTGTGATGTGTCCGATCGGCCCAGACGAAAGGGAGAAAAACCCATTGCCTGCGATATTCAACTTTTGGATGCCAACCATAACCCGGTGGAAAAAATTGGCCTCGGCGATGCCCTGATCATAAAAATAGGGGTGCGCGGGCTGAGCCGTATACGAGATGCGCAGGTCGGAGTAAATTTTGTTTCTGGTAATGGGCAGCGTTTGGCTACCTTATCCACTTTTATGGTCGGTGTCACTTTGCCTGCGACACGTCAGGAAGATGAAGTTGCCATTCTTACCATCCCGGCTTACCCTTTTATGCCCGGTGTTTACTCCGTTAACATTAATATTACTCAGGAAGGAATTGAGTGGATCGACTTTGTTGAGGATGCAATTCGTTTTGAAGTGTATGAGAAAGATGTTTATCAGAATGGATACCGCATAACCGATATTTTTGGCGTTTCTCTTTTGAATGGCGAATGGGAAATTAAACCAAAACCACACAGTTCGTCATTTAATCTTTAAAGTATTTATTGCTTTTTCTTTGTGAGATAACCATTCGGGTTCTGTTATAAGGATGGAATGTGGGTAACCCAAAAGTAAGCGTCATTATCCCGGTTTATAACGGGGCTGAATTCCTGCAACAATCGATTCAGAGCATTCTGGATCAGACGTTCAGCGATTTTGAGCTGATCGTGATCGATGATGGTTCAACCGATGATTCGATGACCGTGGCACACGCTTTTCACGATCCACGTATGCGGGTAATTCCACATACAGAAAATAAAGGCAGCGCTTATCGTCGTCAACAGGCCATTGAGTTGGCAAAGGGGGCGTATATCGCTCATCTGGATGCGGATGATTTTAGTTTGCCTGAGCGATTGCAATTGCAAGTGAACTATCTTGATCGTCATCCTGAAGTGGGTTTTTTGGGAACCGGCGCTTTTTCCTGTTACAACGAAAAAATTAATGATCAACCCTATTTGTTCCCTCCGACAGATTTACAGATGCGCTGGGTCATGGTTTTTTGGATCCCAACGGCGCAGTCTACATTAATGGTCAGAAAATCGATTATCGATCAGTATGAGATTTTTTATGATCCGCTGTTTCGGTTTTCGAGTGATTATGATTATTATGGGCGGTGTCTGGCATATACACGCGGGGCAAATTTGCCGGTTGGGCTGGTGGTTCATCGCAAGCATAAAGCTCAGGTGACCAATACAAATCGTGCGGACCAATTTATCTGTCATCTTAAGAATAGCAGAAGAAATTTAATGACAATGCTGCCAGAGATGGAGATAAATGAGGATGATCTCGCAGCAGTCTGTCATATGTTCGTCGGTAGTGACAAATTTCATCTTGCCACAGCACAGATTGAACAAAATGCAATTCGTCATTATTTGCTGGCCTATCGCCTTTTCATACAGAAGTATGGACGTTGGCCAATGGAAAGTGTGCGGGATCCGGTCATTACATTTCTGGCGCGAATGTGCCGCCGCCGCCCCCGCAATCCGGGTTGGTTGGTACGATGGGCGGCTTTAGAGTTTTTGGCAGTTATTTCGGGTATCACCAGGGGTTGGTTTTATCGTAGATAGCCCCTATCGCTAATCTTCATCGAAGAGTGTGGGCATGAGAATCCTGCAGATTAATTCCAAAGATATTGGTGGCGGCGCTGAAGCCATTGCGCGGAGTCTGGTGCTTTTGCAAAGAGCATCTGGCAACGAGGTCTGTTTTGCCGTAGGCAACCTCACCTCAAATTTATCAGGCTCCATCGAAATTCCCAATCGGGTTGAAATTCAGAAAAAACCCTGGCATCAAACCATGATCCGGTTTTCAGAATCTTTTTCGGCCGGAAGCGCAGGCAATCGTTTTTTTCGCAGGTTTGCGAACCCGCGCCGGATGCTTAACCGTTTTTTGGGCCGGGAAGATTTTTATTTTCCTGGAACACAAAAGCTGCTGGGTGAGATCGACGGTAAATTTGATGTGATCCATGCCCATAATTTGCATGGCAATTACTTTGATTTACGAGTTCTGCCAGATCTCAGCCGCCGGGCCCCGCTGTTAATTACGCTGCACGATATGTGGCTGGCAACCGGACACTGCGCTTATTCACTGGATTGCACGCGTTGGAAAACCGGTTGTGGGCAATGTCCTTATTTGAATATTTACCCGGCCCTTCAACGAGATGCGACCCGTGCCAACCATCAGCACAAGCGAAGTATTTATCAATCCAGTTGTCTTTATCTGGCCAGCCCGTCCAATTCCGTCTTGGATATCATTAAAGAGTCGATGCTCTGGCCGGCCGTCTGTAGCGCAAAAGTGATTCCAAATGGAATTGACCTGGATGTGTTCCACCCGGCCGATAAAAGACAGGTCAGGGCCGAACTGGGGTTGGATGCGGATACTTTTGTTGCCCTTTTTGTAGCCAACCGCTTTAAAACCAATTTGTATAAAGATTACGGCACCTTGCGTGCCACCATTGAAAAATTGGCCGTCAGCCAACCCGGTCAAAAATTGATGGCGATTGCCCTGGGAGATGATTCGCAGATCGAAATCATCGGGGGGGTGGAGGTTCGCTCCATCCCCTACACAAAAAGCATGGAAGATTTGGCCCGCTATTATCAGGCTGCCGACGTCTATGTGCATGCTGCGCAGGCAGACAATTTTCCGACCACGATTTTGGAGGCCATGGCTTGCGGACTTCCGGTGGTTGCAACCGCTGTAGGAGGAATTGTTGAGCAGGTGCAGGATGGAAAAACTGGCTATCTCGCAAGCCCTAAAAATGCAGAGCAGATGGCAGAATCCATTTTGAAATTGATGCATGCGCCAGCATTACGTCAGGAAATGGGCCGCCGCGCTGCAGAAATTGCCCAAAAGTGTTATAACAGAAACGATATGGTGATGAATTATCAGGCGTATTACTGTGAAATGATTGCAGATTGGAAAGAAAGGCAGCATGCCTGAACGGCCTTTCCTGTCTGTGATCACACCCTGTCTTAACCGGGCCGAGATGATCGGCGCTGCGGTTGAGAGTGTGTTGTCGCAAGGGTACTCTGATTTTGAGCATATCATCATCGACGGCGGCTCAACCGACGGCACACTGGAGGTTCTGGCGCGTTATCCGCATTTAAAAGTCATCAGTGAAGCCGACCGCGGGGTATATGATGCCTTCAATAAAGGTGTTCATCTCGCACAGGGAGAAGTAGTGGCATTTTTAAACAGCGATGACCGCTGGTTGGAAGGCGGCCTGGCTGCGGTTTTGGCGGCTTTTCAGGCTGATGAAACATTGGATGGGGTTGTGGGAGATGCGGTTCTGGCTGCCGACGCTGGGCAGGCTTCGCAATTGGAGATCAGACGGGTGCCCGCATTGCAGCCCGAGATGTATCTTTCAAGTCTTGGCAGGCGCCCGCTGGCGGTAAATGCCTGGTTTTTTAAGAACCATGTGTTTGACCGCATCGGTTATTTTGATCTGCGCTATACGATCAGCGCAGATATTGATTTTTGTCTGCGGGTGGTAACAGCAAGGTTAAAACTGCTGCCGGTGCATGCCGATGTGTATCGTTATTTGCGTCATGCCGGCTCCATAACGTTCAGTGATAACCCCCGGGCAAAAGCCACAGCGCGGGCTGAGAACCTGGCGATTTGTGAGCAAATATCTGCCAGTGTGAATTTATCTAAAGCAGAAGCAAATGGCCTGAGATATTGGCGCCAACGTTTGTGGAAGAATGAAATAAAATATGGTCTAAAGAATGCCCAATTTGGCCGGGCACTGCGCGCGCTATCTCACTATATTTTTGAGCAGGTCTTCAGACGCAAATGATGCCACCCAGAATCAGTGTGATCATTCCCACCTACAACCGCCCCGAGTTAACCGCCCGGGCGCTGCGGAGTGTAACTGCACAAGATTACCCCGATTATGAAATTCTGGTCGTGGATGATGGTTCGCAGACTTCTTATGAATCTTTAAAAGTGGATTTTCCGCAGGTGCGCTGGGTTCGACACACTCAGAACCGGGGAGCTGCGGCGGCCCGTAACACGGGCGTGCAGCAGGCCGGCGGCGCGTGGGCGGCATTTTTGGATTCGGATGATGAGTGGCTGCCGGGCAAGCTAAAACGCCAGGTGGAATGGTTGGAAGCGTACCCGGCGCTGGATGCCTGCACAACTGGTTTTCGCTATACTTCTCCCGAAGGCGACGGCGTGCGGTGCTACACCCAGCCCGAGCATTGGATTCGTTTTCTGTCAAAAGGCATGGGTCTGGGCGCCGGGACAACCTTAATGGCCCGCCGAGAGACCATGCTGCAAATCCCCTATAATGAGCATCTGCCCCGCCATGAAGATTATGATTGGGCACTGCGCTTTGTGCAGCAATATTCGCTGGGCGTTGTGCCTGAGGTATTGGCCGTGGTCTATCGCGGGCGAAACGCGGGGGCGCCGGCTGTGGAACAGGCCAATCTCCATATCGTTCATACCTATCGGCCGGTCATTGCCCGTGAAGGCGCAGCGCTGGCCCGTCAATTTGAAGGCAAACGCTGGATGGAAGTTGCCACCCTTTATTTTCGCGAAAAGAACTTTCAAAAAGGGGTGCGGTATCTTTGGAAGGCCATGAAGGCCAACCCGTTTCAAAGCGGGGTGGCCTATTTGCGGTTATTGGATGCAATGCTTAACACAAACCTGGTGAAGTTCTCGGCGGATTTCCGTGGCCGTCTGGGGCACCGGTTCGGGTAAATGGATATGGTGGCTAACCGGGTTCCGAATGGAAAAAAACTGGCGATTCTGATTCCCTCACTGCGCTATGGCGGGGTGCAGCGTTTTGTGCTGCGTCTGGGCCGGGCCATGGTCGAAGATGGATATGCGGTGGACCTGGTGTTGATTGAAGCGGCGGGAGAACTGCTGGCGGATGTGCCGGGCGGGGTGCGGGTGGTGGATCTTAAAGCTGGCCGGGCCGCGTTTTCGCTGCCGGCGTTGGTGCGCTATCTGCGCACCGAAAAGCCGGATGCTTTACTGGCCGCCCAGACTCATGTGAATGTGATTGCGCTGCTGGGCCGCTGGCTGGCGCGCACCAAAACCCGGGTGATTGTGTCTGAGCGCAGCACTCTGTCACAGTCGGCAAAAAATTCACGGCGGCCCGGCGACCGGTTGGCGCCGCTGTTGATCCGTCTTTTTTATCCACTCAGCGAGGGTGTGATTGCGGTTTCAAAAGATGCTGCGCATGACCTGGCTGCACGGTCTGGCCTGGCTGCCGGTCGCATTACCCCAATTTATAACGGTCTTGATCTTTCCTCTATTCAACAGTTGGCCGGCGAGCAGTGTGATCATCCGTGGTTGGCCTCCGGCGGGCCGCCGCTGATTCTGGCGGTGGGCCGGTTGGAGCAGGCCAAAGATTTCGCAACCCTGCTCAGGTCGTTTGCCAGGCTGCGCCAGCAGCGCGCGGCGCGGCTGCTGATTTTGGGAGAGGGCAAGCAGCGCCGGGCTTTGACCGAACTGTGTGACAGCCTGGGTCTGTCGGCCGAAGATGTATCGCTGCCCGGCAGCGAGCTTAACCCATATCGGTTTATGGCGCGTGCACAAGCCTTTGTCTTATCTTCCGCCTGGGAAGGTTTTCCAAATGTGCTGGTCGAGGCGCTGGCCTGCGGTGCGCCGGTTGTGGCAACAGATTGCACCAGTGGCCCCCGCGAGATTTTAGAGAATGGCGACTTTGGCATGCTGGTTGCGGTGGGAGATGCAGCGGCGCTGGCAGATGCCATCGCGGCCACGTTGGAT
>CAZQLE010000138.1:0-10675 GCA_964593905.1 uncultured Anaerolineaceae bacterium
GGCGGCGGGGGTTTATTTTTTGCAGCGCAGGGTGAAGCTTAACCCGCGGCTGCGGCCGGTGTTCTGGCTGCCGGTGCTGCTGCTGCTGGTCTCGCTGGGGCAGATCGGCTGGTTTGCGGCCCGCTACGGGCTGGCGGCGCTGGGGCTGCGCGCGGGCGGCGATGCTGTGCAAAAAACAGCGCCGGCTCCGGCAGCGCAGAGCGACTTGCCCGACATCTACTATATTCTGCTCGACCGTTATGCCCGGCCCGATGTGCTGCGCGAGCAGTTTGGGCTGGATATCTCCGATTTCACCACGCAACTGGAAGACATGGGCTTTGTGGTTCCGGCCTGCGGGTTCTCCAATTATGGGCGGACGTATTTTTCGATGCCTTCGATCCTCAATATGGATTATCTGGATCGGTTTGACATTGACTTTAACAAGAGCAATACCGACGATATTGTGCTGCAAACATCGGGCATTATTAAAAGCAATGAGGTGATGAGCCGGCTGGAACAGATGGGCTACCGCACCTATACGTTTGAGAACGCCTATCTGTGGCTGGAGATTAATAACAGCTCGGTCTTTTATACCTTTGAAGACGGGGTGGCGTTTTATAACCGCGCGGTGTCGCTGCAATTTTACCGGCTCTATTTGCGCACCACCGCCCTGCGCGCGGTGCATGAGCTGTATGAGAGCAACCCGCAGCGTTTTGCGGTGCTGCCAGAGCAGGTGAGCCAGTTTTTGGATCCCACCCCGGTCAACCGCAATTATCGGCGCAGTTTTTATGAAAACAACCGCTTTATTCTGGATGAGCTGCCGCGCATTGCCGCCCAGCCGGGACCGAAGTTCGTTTATGCGCACCTGATGGTGACCCATCCGCCGTTTGTGTTTCACCGCGATGGTTCGTTTCAAGAAACGGTTGTGCGTGAAACCGATGACCAGGCTTATGTCGATTCAATTGTGTATATCAACACCCGCCTGCCGCAATTGGCCGCCGATCTTCGCGCTGCCTCAAGCCAGAGCCGCGAGCCGGTGATTATTTTTCAGGCCGATCACGGCTATGGCAACAGCACCGTCGATATACACCGCTCTTTCAACGCCTATTCTGTACCTGCTGCGGTGCGCGAAAAAATTTACCCGACTTTTTCAGCGGTGAATACGTTCCGCTTTGTTTTTTCTGAGATTCTGGGCCGGCCGATGGATCTGTTGGAAGACCGCGCCCTGGACCGCGGTGAAACGGCCGAACCCTATTTCGTTCCGCTCGACGTGCCGTGTGGAGATGAATAGGGGACTCATCCCCTGGCCCCTTCCCGGTTCAGAAAGGGGAGTTTGTCGTTGTCTGCATGGGTAGGGTGCGCCTTGGCGCACCGTCATCCTTTCGTCCCGCTCGATGTGCTGTGTGAAGATAAGTAGGGGACCCATCCCCCGGCCCCTTCCCGATTCGGAAAGGGATGTTTGCCTACTGACTGACCGCTTGAAGAAAAACGGTGATCTGGCCTGGCGAGGGGCGGCTGTTTAACACCACGCGATATTTGCCTGACGGCAGGTCGGTTTCGGGGCGCAGCCAGGCCGTATCTGCGCTGGTGAAATATTCTTCTCCGTGCAAGATCACCCGCTCAAAACCATCCGGGCCCAGCAGACGCAAATCAAGATAGGGGGTGTGGATGTCGCGCACCTCTACAAAAATGCCGGGTCGGGCCGGCGCGGTCAGTGTAAACCCGGCCAGGGTCCGGTTCTGAAATTCTGCCTGGCTGAGATCAACCTGCGCAACCGGGTGGTAATCTGTGGGACGGGCGATGGGAAGGCGAAACGTTTCGCCGGGCAGGGCCAGGCTTAAGCTGAAGGTGACCGCCCAGACCAGCGCGCTGACGGCGCAAATTCGGATGATCGCCGGGCGGATGAGCGCCGCATCCCAGGGAAGGGGGTCGCTCAACAGCGCGAATGCCGCCCGCAGACCGACTGAGCGCCGGGAATAAAACACCCACCCGCCAAGATACACCAACAGGGCCAGCCCGGCCAGCAGCAGCGGCGGGATGCCCGAATGCTTGATAAACAGGGTCACATCATCGGTGGGCGGCGGATTGCCGGCCAGATAAAAGAAGGGGATCGCAACCCAGGCCAGCAGGGTACTCAACACGATCAGCGTGCTCATCAGCTTAATCAGCTCTGTCACCGGGCTGGCGCGGCGCGGCGCGGCGGCACTGCCCGCCAGCCACACCAGCAAGGGCAGCGCCATTCCGCCAAGGTTGACCCAGGCGGTTCCGGCGGGTGAAAAATTGCCGTTGATGCCGGCATGTGCGCTGAGGTTAAAGAAGTTGATGCTAAAAGCGGTCAACTGCCCACCCTGCACCAGTGCAGCGACGGCGTGCCCGCCTTCATGCAAAAAGGTGTAGACCGAAAGCGCGGCAAAGGCAATCAACAGCCAGACCGCAGTTTTTTCAAACTTTTTCATCAGGTGTCCATCCATCTTTATCTGGCAAGGGCGCGGGTGAGCGGGCGGTGTGCCCTCCCGGCCCGCGCTAATTTTACATCATTAAAACCGGTACCCCAGCAAATTCCACTGCGCCAGCCAGCCCATAAAAATCACAACCCCCGCCAGCACTGCGGCCCAGCGCACCCGGCTGAACCGGCCCCAGGCGGGGTCTGGCCAGGCGGTTATTGCAGCCGCCAGCGACCCGAGCGCCGCCAGACCGGCCAGCAGGGGCAGGGTTAGAACCACGGCCAGCAGCGGTGAGGGACCAAACAGGACCGCATCGGAAAGCGTCAGAAACAACCCCGCCCCAAAGACCGCCAGCAGGCCCGCCGCCGCGCCGGCCAACCGCGCCGCCAGCCGCGCCCGTCCGGCCGGGCGCCTGCCCCGCCGCAGCGCCCCAACCCCGGCCGAAATCAACGCCAGCAGCCACACCAGACCGCAGGCTGCCAGCAGCGCCAGGCTGAACGGGGCTGTTTCATACCAGGCGATGCGCTCATAGACCCGATAGGGGTTGTTCTTAACCAGCAGCAGCCCCTCCTGCGGCCGAAAGACCAGCCCGCTGTAAAACCGGGCCGCTTCTTCAGCGGGGAGGTAGGTGTTATCTGCGGCGGCCGCCCAGGTTAAGGGCTGCCCTCCCAGTCCGGCGGTCGTCAACGTGCCGTCTGCGCCTGTCGACACGCGCACATCCTGCCCGTTCTCTACCAGCACGGCAATTTTGCCAAAGGTGGTATAAGACCGGCGGGTGGAGCGGTAGACGCCGGCGAGCCGGGAGCCATCTTCAGCCACCACGGCGGCGGGTGCCGATTCTCCGCTTTCGGCCGGATAATAATGGTCCAGAAAGGCCTGCCATACCGGCAGACCGGTGGTCATCGCGCAGGCGGTGTTATAGGCCACATAAAAGCCCACCTGTTTTTCGGGCAGCAGCATCAAGGCGCTGCAGCCCACAGGGGGCAGCGAGCCTTCGTGGCGCAGCACGCGCAGGTTGTTGACCGTCGATTCGGCAAAGCCATGCGCAAACCCGTTCACCCGCGGGTCCAGCGTGAAACTGCGGGTGTGCATCTGCCGGGCGGTGTCGGGCTGCAAGATGCGCGCTGTTTCAAAGGCGCCATCCTGCAGATGCGCGATCATAAACCGCGCCATATCCTCGGCGGTTGCATAGCCGCTGCCCGCCGGGCCGATGTGAATTGAAACCGGGGCAACTTCTTCAAAGCCGCCCGCCCGATATTCATAACTGACCGCCCGGTCTGCGGCCAACCCGGCCGGAAAGGGCTGGGTCACCGTGGTGTGGGTCATCTTCAGCGGCGCGAAAATAAATTGCTGAACATACTGGTCATAGGCCATGCCAGAGACGCGCTCCACAATATAGGCCGCCAGGGCGGTGCCATAGTTGGAGTAGCCGGTGCGCGCTCCCGGTGCGCTTACCCGGTCGGGCAGATGCGCGCGCAGATAGGCCCCCAGCGGCTGTATTTCGGCGGCGTTCGGGCTGTAAAAATAAAACTGATCTTCAAAACCCGCGCTGTGACTCATCAGGTCGTTGAGCGTCACCGGCCGGTCATAGGTAGCCGGGATCGTAAAATCGAGATAGTCATTCACATCCCGGTTCAGGTCCA
The DNA here is from genome assembly GCA_964593905.1 of uncultured Anaerolineaceae bacterium. Taxonomy (GTDB): domain Bacteria; phylum Chloroflexota; class Anaerolineae; order Anaerolineales; family Anaerolineaceae; genus CAZQLE01. The sequence goes on from CAZQLE010000138.1 coordinate 4,067, forward strand.
GCCGGCCCTGCTCAACCAACTGCATCACGGCCGTCCAGACAAACAACTTGCAGGTCGAACCGGTGGGCAGCAGTGTGCGGCCGGGGGTCACGGCCTGTTTGCGCGCCAGGTCGGCAAACCCGTAGCCTTTTGAAAAAAACAATTTGCCATCCTTAACCACCGCGACAGCCGCCCCGGCCAGGTGTTGTTCGGCCAACTGCTGTGCGAGCAGCTCATCCAAAAACGCTTCCAGTTCCCGGGGGTCGTGCAGTTCTGTTTTAGCGGGGTGGGCGGGTGCGTCGCTGCCCTGCGCGGCGGCTGCTGCGCGGGGAATGAACAGGGTGAACGCCAGGGTAAAAATGAGGGCGAAATTGAGCAAACGAAACCTGTGCTTCATGGGGCAAAAGATCCTTCTTATCTGTGAATGTCCTTGCGGGGTGCGTTTGGCCGCCCTGGCAAGTCCTATTAACCATACCCTCGCTGCCGCCGTCTGTCGCCTATCTTTGGTCAGGTATCCAGACAGGCTGCGGGTCTGGTTTTTGCGCAGCGCCGGTTTTTGGGGCGGGCCATTTTCTTTGGCGCGGCAAAACCTGTCTTAGGATAGGGCACAACCCAACCCCGCCGCGGGTATAACCATAGACATACCTGAAATAACTGTAAAGGAAATCATCCATGTCAAATTTTCGTTCCCTGTCAAAAACCAATGGCTCCACACCCTCCTTGTTGGGCCGCATCTGGCGCACACCGGTGCTGAGAACCGCTGCCGCCCTGGCTGTTGCGCTGTTGAGCGGGCTGATCACAGCCCTCACCCTGCCGCGCGGCCCGGTGACCAGCGCCCAGGCACTGCTGCTGATGGCGGCCGGGCTGTTGATCGGCCTGATTGCGGGCCTCACCCTGCGTTCACGGTGGGCCATGCTGCTGGCGCCGGTGGCGCATATGGCTGCTTTCGAACTGGGCCGGGCGGCATTTAACCCTGTGGCCGGGCCGACCGTGGCCCCGGTCCGGCTGGATAACGTTTATGGCATTCTGTCGCTGCTGCTGGGGCGCGGTTTTCACGGGCTGGTCGGGCTGCTGCCGATGCTCCTGGGTGTGAGCCTGGGGCTGGCGCTGGCCGGGCGTCTGTCTGGTGCGCCAAAAGCGATGCGCCGTGGCGGGGCGGCGGGGCGGGTGTTCAATGGAACACTGGCGGTGCTGCTGCTGGCTCTGGCGGTGTTCATTGCCCTGCCGGCGCGCACCCCCCCGATCACCAATGCGCTGGGTGACCCTGTGCCCGGCAGCATTGCCGAACTGACGCGCGTGCGCCTGGGCGGCCAGGACCAGACGATCATGGTGCGCGGCGCAAACGCCGACCGGCCGGTGCTGCTCTACCTGAGCGGCGGCCCCGGACAGAGCGATTTGCCCTATTCGCGGGTGTTGTTTCAGAACCTGGCCGATGATTTTATTGTGGTGAGCTGGGATCAGCGCGGGACGGGCAAATCGTATGCGGCCTTCGGCCCGACCGCCACCCTGACCCTCGATCAGGCGGTGGCCGACACGATTGCGCTAACCCACTATTTGTGCGAGCGGTTTGATGAAGAAAAGATCTATCTGCTGGGTGAATCGTGGGGGAGCATTCTGGGGACGCTGGCTGTTCAGCGGCAGCCCGAGCTGTATTATGCCCTGATTGGCAGCGGCCAGATGGTGAGCCCGCGTGAGACCACCCGCCGCCTGCATCAAGACGTGCTGGCGCTGGCCGAACGGACCGGCAACGCTGAACTGGCCGCGCAGATGCAGGCCTTTGGCGAGCCGCCGTATGCCGATGTCTTTGCGGGCGCGTTTGTGATGGGCTATTACGAGCAGCTTTACCGGCCGTATACCCCGCCGCAGGCCTATATCGCGCTGGGCACGGCCGCCGGGTTGGGCCCGTGGGGGGTGTTGGGCAGTGAGTATTCGCTGGTGGATAAGGTGAATGTGTTGCGCGGGTTGATTGACCTGTACGCGGTGATGTGGCCGCAGCTTCAAGAGCTCGATTTCCGGCGCGATGCGCCGCGTCTGGAAGTGCCGGTTTATATTCTGGATGGCGAGGCCGAATTGAACGCGCGCCGCGAGCTGATGTTGGAATGGTACGCCATGCTTCAGGCGCCCTCCAAGCAAATGTTCAGTTTTGAAAACGCCGGGCATTCGGTGGCGTTTGAGCAGTTTGAGGCCTTTGAGAACATTTTAACCGGCACGATTCTGCCCGCCACCTACACGCCGTAGCAATTCAGCCCCCCGGCACCCCAAACCCAAAAAGGTAAACTGCTTTGCGTAGGGTGAATGATTTACAGCCGTGATCAAGAAGATCACGGCTGTAATGGTTTCTAAAGGCTGCGCTGCGTCAGGGTTTATTTGCGCTTGCGAAACACCACAATCAGCAGCAGCAAGAGGGTCAGCGCGGCAAAGACCGCGATGGCGGGCAGCAGCCAGGTGGGGCGGCCCTGGGGGGTCACACCTTCGGCGGCGGCCTCGGGGGCGCTCACCTCGGGCACGGCCTGTTCGGGCAGCGCGGTGGCCTGCAGGTTGTCACTGGCCAGGGTCAGGCGGGTGTCGGCGGTGAGCACCTGCCGGTCGCGCACCACGGCAAAGTTGCCGCCCACGCGGCTGCGCAGATCGGTGGTCAGCGCGTTGGCCGCCCAGCCCAGCCCGATATCCGAAGTGCCCAGCACGGCCAGAATGTATTTGTCGGTGGTGTTGGGGTCGGAGAGGAACTGTAAATAACCCAGGTCCACATTATCTGGCAGGCGGTAAGAGACGCGGAAGGCATTCTCCTGGGCGAGGTTGCTGTTGGGCGGGAAGGGAGCCGGGAGCACGCCGCTTAACTCTTGCAGAATCGGCAGGTCGACCGGTTTGCCAACCAGGATGAGATTTTGAGGCTGTTCAACCGTCTGGGTAAAGCTGCCAAAGGCGGCGTTGAGCGCGATCATATCGCCAAACGAACGCCGGCTGAGATCCGCCGCCAGGTTGACCGCCGCGCGCCGGGCAGCGCCGTCTACACCCGAGACCACAAAGGTTACGTCCGAGAGGGTGGGGTTGGCGATGAACGGCTGCGGGTAAGTGTTCAGCCCGTACTCCATCACTTCGGTGGGCTGGGCGGGGCCAAGCGGAAGGTGTAGCAGCGAATCGCTGCTGATGGCCAGCCAGACATTGTTAAAGCCCACCGCCGCGCACAGGTCCAGCGGGATCATCGAGGCTTCGATGCTGAGCAGGTTTTCACCCGGAATGAGCGTGTAAGCCGGGATGCGGATGCGCTGGGTGGTCAGGTTGGTGGTTTCATCGGTGAAGCGCACCGAGCCGACCGGCTGGCCGTTGACCAGCACCACGATGCCCGAACGGTCAAAGCTTAAGAGGGCCGAGTGGTTGAAGATCAGGTCAAAATAGGCCTCATCAGCGGCTTCCTGGCCGAAGGGAATGTAGAAAGAGTAGTCGGTGGTGGTGACGCCGATGCTGGTGATGCGCTGGCCGAAGAGAACGGCCCCTGGCTCAACATTGCTCAGAGAGCGCATTTCGTTCGCCAGGTCGATCAACGAGCGGTCCACCGGCATTTGCTGCGGGGCCACATTGGCGCGAATCTGATCGATGAGCGCCAACTGGTTGTTGCTGCCGGGGATGATGATGCCGGTGCTGACGGCCTGAGCGGCCTTGATCACAGCCTCTTCCGAGTTGCCGCCCACAACCAGCACGGCTTTATCGGGGTTCCACGGCGAGGGAGCGATCTGCAGCACACCGGTCTCGGGCGCGGCGTCGCCGATGTTAAACGCGCCGTTGCCAACCGGCGCAGGCAGCAACACCTGGGCCAGGTCTGAAAAATCGCTGGCCTTGCCCACAAAAATCAGGTTTGCGTTGGCGCGGTCTTCAGCGGTCACCTGACTGGCCAGGCGCACATCATAGACCGCCGAATCGCCCACCAGACGGGCAAACCCGCCCGCCAGGGTGAGGGCGGCGCGCAGCGAGGTGGCGTCTTGCTCATCCGGAACCACCATGCGCACTGCGGGCAGGGCGATGGAATCGCGGTAGAAGAACGGCTGCGGCAGGGTGCGCAGGTCGAGCGTGGGGGCAACTGCGCTGTGCGGCAGCACAAAGCGTGAGCTGGAGCGCACGACCAGCGTGGTCTGGTGGTCGAAGCGGCAGTCGGTGGCGGCGTTCAAGAACAGGTCGAGCACATGCCGGCCGTCGTCGCGGGTGGTGACCTGTGCATTGGCCGGAATGGTGACATTCACCACCTGGTCGCCGTCAAAATCCAGCACCACGCTTTCGATCAACTGGTCGTTAAAAGATACTTCCAGCGCGCCGCCGGTCAACTGGCTGAGGTCGATGCCCTGTTCGTTGAAGCTGCCGGTAAAGGCGGTGTGCAGCACAAACTGGATGGTGGAGCCTGCTTCCAGTTTCCACTCGGGCGGCAAGGTGAAGCGCAATTGGGCCGCGTCGTATGGGCCAAGCATGACCCGCTCTTCAAACCCGATCTGGGCAAAGGTCACCACATCGGGGCCGGTCGCCAACTGGGCGGCCAGTTCGGCCGCGGTCAGCGGGGCGAGGGTGGAAGCCGCAGCCGGCGACCCGGGGGGGGTGACGGTTTGAGCCTGTACGGACGCCGGACCGGTGAATAAAAACCCGACCAGCATGGCGATCGTCAAGAGCAGTAGAGTTGTCTTTTTCATATATATTCTCACGCGCCTGCTAGACGCTCCTCCTTTACAGATATCACTATGAACTCGCTTGTTCGGTCTCGTCCTGGCGGCGAACACGCTCCCAGAGGACGGTTTGTTTGCCAGAGATGAATGAGATAAAGCCGTATAAAGCCGCCAGGTTGCTGTTGACCAGGAAGGCGGGCAGGTAAAGCAGCCGGCGCATTCTTTTCTGGTCGATCCAGTTTCCAATGGCGGCCAGCAGATAAAACAGGCCCTGCAGGCCAAGATATATCAGCCCATAAGGCGGCGCCAGGCGCAGCCAGGCGGCCGGGCCGGCGGCGGGCACAAAAACCACCGCCGCCAGGTTGGCGATCAGTGCGCCCAGCATGGCAAATGGCACCAGCGGACGCAGGATCTTGTGCGAGAAGAACTGCCAGACCACCACCGGCCGGTTCCAGGGCAGCAGTCTGCCAGCCATGCTGATCAACTGGTAGCGCCCGGCAATGATGCGCGTGCGGCGGCGGATCTCGTCTTGCGCGGTCAGCGAAACGGTTTCAAAAGAGCGCGCTTCACGGGCGTAGACCACGCGATAGCCGGCGCGAATCACCGCGAGGGCAATGTTGGCATCGTCGTTGATGATCTTGGGCGGCGGCGGAGTATACAGCTTGCGCCGGATGGCCATGATCTCACCGGCTGCGCCGGTGCAGCAGCCCAGGCGGCTTTCGTGGGTCTGAATAAAAGATTCATAACGCCAGTACAGCCCCTCTGAGTTGCCCAGCGACCCGCCCCCGCGCAGAATATGCTTGGCCCCGGTGACCATGCCAACCCTGGGGTCTGAAAACGGCGCCACCAGTGCGCGCAGGGTGTGCACCTCGTAGGCGTTGTTGGCGTCTGAAAAGACCACAATCTCACCCCGCGCCAGTTGAATGGCGCGGTTGATGGCCGCCATTTTGCCCTGTCGTTCAGGAATATAGTTGAGCTCCACCCCGCGGCTGGCAAAGCGGCGCACGATCTCATCGGTTCCGTCGTCGCTGCCGTCGGCGGCGACCAGAATTTGCAGCAGCTCATGGGGATAGTTCAGCGCCAGGGTGTTTTCGAGCTTTTTGGCGATGAACTCGGCCTCATTATAGGCGGCGATGAGGATGGTTACCGTGGGAACGGCCGACGGGGACCACTGCTTTTTATGCAGCCGGCGCACAATTCGCGCGGCGGCGGCCAGCAGCAGCGGGTAGCCCAGATAGGTATAGAAGATCAGCAGCACGCACACCCAGAAGATGATGGCGCTCATGGGTTCACCCCTTCCGGTTGGACCAGGCTGTAATAAAGGCGGCGCAGATCGCGGGCCGCGCCGGCCAGACTGTAATGTTCGCTCACCCGCCGGTATCCGGCATCGGCCAGGCTGGTGCGGCAGCCGGGGTCATCGAGCAGCAGCGTCAGCGCACCCTGCAGGGCGGGCAGGTCTTTCCAGGGCACCAGCAGGCCGTGTTCTCCACTGGTGATCAGCTCGGGGTTGCCGCCCACCGCGGTGGAAAGTACCGCCAGACGGCAGGCCATGGCTTCGAGCAGTGCCACAGAGGTCGATTCCAGCTCGGATGGCAGGGCAAAGACATCTGCCGTTTGCAGATAGGGGGCAACATCGGCGATGCGGCCCAAAAAGCGCACACCTTCACCGGCCAGGGCGCGCAGATTGGCCTCTTCCTGTCCGTCGCCCAGAATGAGCAGCTCGCTGTCGGGGCGTTGGGCGCGCAGGGCCGGCCACACGCGCAGCAGATCGTCGACACACTTTTCGGGGGCCAGCCGCCCGACAAAGATCACCAGCCGCGCGTTTTCGGGCAGCCCCAGCCGGCGGCGGGCGGCCGCCCGTTCTTCGGGGCCGAGCGGGTAAAAGCGGCGGGTATCGACTGCGTTGGAGATGGCGGCCCGTTTGGCGGGCGGTATCCCGGCGGCGGCCAGTTCGCCGTCAATCTCGCGGGTGATGGTTACAAAC
>CAZQLE010000139.1:0-10629 GCA_964593905.1 uncultured Anaerolineaceae bacterium
TTCTCGCGCAGCAGCCGCGAATAGGCGCTTTGCAGCGGGGTGGGGGTGATGGTATCTTCGACAAACTGCCCCAGTTCGGTATCTTCTTCCTCGCCATTAATCGGGCTTTCCAGCGAAAGCGGCAGCCACGAGACGCGCATCATCCAATCCACTTTGTTCAACGGCAGGTCAAGTTCACCGGCCAGTTCTTCGGTGTTCGGTGCGCGTCCCAATTTCTGTTCCAGTTCATGTGAGAGCTTGTAAAGCTGGCGAATGCGGTCCACCATATGCACCGGCACGCGGATGGTGCGGCCCTGATCGGCAATTGCGCGCGAAATTGTCTGACGAATCCACCAGGTGGCATAAGTCGAAAAACGAAAGCCCCGCTGATATTCATATTTCTCAACGGCTTTCATCAACCCCAGGTTGCCTTCTTGAATCAAATCGAGAAACGGAACACCCCGGCCCATATACCGTTTGGCAATGCTGACCACCAGCCGCGTATTGGCCTTGATCAAATGCTCGCGCGCATCCAGGCCGTCATCCACCAGGCGCTGTTGTTCGACACGTTTTTCAGTGGTCGCCTTCCCGTTGGAACGCGTCAGCGAACGCTGGGCCAGACGGCCCGCTTCAATCCGGCGCGCCAGATCCACCTCTTCTTCACTGCCCAACAACGGCACCATCGCCATCTCTTTAAGATACAGCCCGATGGTATCATCACTGGAGACATTAGCGAGATCGGAATAAATATTAAACTCACCCCCAGAGCCGGCTTCGCCGCCCAGGTCATCCCCCTCATCATCCACAAATTCAATACCCCGCCGGCGTAATGCAACCATAATTGCATCCAGCCGGTCAACATCCTGGCTGATATCTGGATACACTTCCATCAAATCATCAGTCGTCAGGTAGCCCTGGATATCCGCTTTCTCCAGCAGCATTTGCAGGATCTCGGTATTGCGCTTGTGCCTGCCCGGGTTTGCCACAAACCCCTCCTCCAGGCGGAACCTGTGCGCCCAGGTTCTCAACCCCTTTACTGGGTAACTCGGTTTAAAAGACTACAATCGCCAGAACAAATTACCCCGCCTCTATTCTGGCATTATGTTCACAAATCGCTTCGTTTAAATTTGTCCCACAAACCGTACACAAACCCTTGCAGTCAGGTCTGCAAATGGGTTGAATGGGCACCTCAAGCAATAAATATTCACGAACCAGCGGAGTAAGATTAATATTCCCATCGTCAGGAATTACCAACCCTGCCTCCGTAACCCCCTTGTACTTGAAAGCAAATAGTTCCTGAAATTCGGTGTGAATTGTTTGTTGAAAACTTTCCAGACACCGCACACAGTCCAATTCCATCCTGCCTGAAAGATCCGCCTGAACCAAAATCCCCTGCTGCACACGGCCCACACGGGCGCTGCCGGCAAAACCCTTTACCGCGAAATCATCATCCAGGTTCAGGTCAGAGATTTCAAATTGGATATCCCGATACGAACCGACATTCTGGTTGAGCAGGAAACCAATATTGAGATGTAATGGAGAACGAGACAGGTTCACAGTTAATTTTCTTTTTCAGGCGGCTCTTCCCGCGGCTGACCGAATTGTCACACACTGCCACAGATGACTTTAGAGCCTAAATTTGGTTATAATGGCTTTCTATGCGCAAAATTATAGCATACGGCAACATTGAAATCAATATTTCGCTTTTTGGTGCAACAAATAAAGGATGCAAATGAAATCTCTTTTGATCGCCACGACCAACCGGGGGAAAATTGTTGAAATCTGCGACCTTCTGCCCGGCTTTCAACTGCTCACCCCGCTGGATATTGCTTTAGAGATGGATGTGGAAGAAACCGGCAGCACCTACGCCGAGAATGCTGCGCTCAAAGCCGCTGCCTTCTGCCGCGCGTCGGGGATGATTGCCCTGGCAGATGATTCGGGGTTGGAAGTGGATGCTCTGGGCGGTGCGCCGGGGCTTTATTCGGCCCGCTTTTCGCCCAAACCCGGCGCCACCGATGCCGACCGGCGCGCCCTGCTGGTGGAACATTTACAGCCCCATCCGCAGCCCTGGACGGCCCGCTTTCACTGCACGGTTGCGATTGCCGTGCCCGGCAGCCCTGACCCCGCCATCCACCATACCCAGGGCAACTGCCCCGGAGAGATCATCCCCACCGAGCGCGGGTCAAACGGGTTTGGCTATGACCCCATCTTCCTGCTGACAAAGCCAAACCGCACCATGGCCGAGCTGACCCGCGAAGAAAAAAACCGGCTCAGCCACCGCGCCCTGGCGGTTCAGGCTGCCATTCCGCTGCTCGAATCGCTGCTGCGCTAGGGGCTGAACCGTCTTCTTTGTCGTAACAGCTTTCGCCGTTCACAGCCGCGCCTTACGGTGAAATTAAGGGCAAAAACCCCGAGATGCTGTAACCGCGCAGATCAATTCGTAAGGTCTGGGTTGGTGCACCTTCGCGGCGGTCTTTCACCCGCAGCACCAGATAAGCATGACGGATGCGGGGGTCGGTCTGATCGCCAGTGCTGATCGTGCGGTCAAATTTCACGGTCACCGTGCAGGTCTCACCGGCATCAAAATCACCCTGGTTGACCAGATCGCGAATGCAGGCATTATCGCCGCCGCCTTGATGAATAAACACCTCTGAATCATCGCCGGGGTCTTCGGCGTCTTCAATATACGGGTCGGCCAGCAGCGTTGAATCGGCCAGGTAATAGACATTAAACACAATTTCATCGGTCTGGTTGATATAGGCGTAAAACTCGCCAAAGCTCGGGTAAACCTGCGGGTTGCCCGGCGGGTCGCCCTGATCGCGCATAAACACTTCCATGATATCCAGCCGGTCATTCGGGTTGGTGGGGTTATAGGGGTTGGGCATCCAGTTGCGGTCGCCGTCATAGCGCATATCGCCAAAGGTGGCAAAGGTCACAAACCGGCCGTTGCCGTTCAGGCGCGAATTGCCCGAATTATATTTGGCCTGCCGCCCCTCACTGGTCACCGAAACGCGCCAGGTGCGCCCTTCCGAGCCATCCAACCCGCGGATAAAGATATCCGGGCAGTTCTTGTAAAGACGGCCCTCAACCTGCAATGTGCAATACAGGTTGTCGTCGCCCTCCACCAGATTGGTGGCATAAGAAGTGAACGAAACCAGATTGCCCAGCAGCGAAATACTGGGCGCCAGTGAATCGCCATCTCCCTCATCACCCAGGTCACAGGGAACCGGTGTAGCCGTTTCGCTGGGGCAGCTCCCCGAAGGAAGTGACAGGCGGGTCATGGTGGTGGTAAACGAATCGGTAAACCCTTTCATCAACCCCATAAGATCCATCTCTGTCAGATAAACATCCGCTACGCCGTTGGCATCCTGGTCGCCAAACGGGTCGGGTTCCAACAAATTATCGGCAAAGGAGTGAAACGCCACGCGCAGTTTTGGGTCGACAATGACGGTCACTTCATCAAGATTTCCATCATTATCCACATCCACCACCGCCTGGCGGCTGGTTCCAGAATTGATCAGCGCCAGAGACGGGTGTTCAGATGAATTGTTGCCATATACCGTGCGCAGCCCCGCCGGGGTGTATCCTTTGGAGACCAGATAAAACTTCACCTGGGGGTCCGGGTTTGTCAAATCCAACGCGGCGTACTCATCCAACACCCCGTCTTCATCAAAATCACGGTCCAGCAGATAAACCTGGGTCTCTCCGGTCGGGTAACTTCCCACACCGCTCACCAGATTCGTCGCCCGGCAGGTAAAGCTCACAAACCGGCCCATGACAATGGGCTTATACACACCCTCACTAAATTGATAATAACCCGATACCGCGCTCACCACCGGTTGGGTGCAGTTGCCGTTGGCCGGTTTAATGGCAGTAGCCGGGTTATAAGAGACCGACGCCTGGTAAGGCAACTGGGTTAACAATCGGGTTGTGCCATTGACCACATCCCGTGCAAAGATCTGTTGAATGCCGGCCGGGTTTTCTTGCACATGCTGACCATTTTTAAAATAAAGCCCACTCCGAACCACCGACAAGAAATCTTCCGGGTCCTGGATATAATTCGGCGCATAGGTCAGGTTGGTGGCCGAAGATTCAAATACCACGCCGGGCCTGGGGTTGCCCTCCGCATCGGTCGCCACATACACATCCTGCCCGGGGCGCACCGGGCTGCGCAGAATATCCACCGGCATTTTGTTATAGCGGCTGACCGGGTCGCCGCTGTTTTTGCCCTGCGTTACCGGCCCGCCCGAGGGGCCGTTTGCCTCAGCGCCCAGATCAGCGGCCGTCACTTCAGCATCGGGCAAAGAAACGCGCTGCACTTCAATGCCGATTCCCTCTTTTAAATGGAACAGGTATACATCCTGGGTATCATTGCCATCTACGCCCTGACCATCCATCAGCTTGAGGTCTGAGGCCAGCGATTGAAACACGCCAAATTTTCCATCCCAGTTCGGCAGCGGCTCATTCGCCAGATTTGTCATCGGCAAGTCACGCCATAAAACCGGCGCATTGGAATGCGAGTTGGGGATGCCGCCATCCACATTGCGGGTCACCCGGTAAAGCACATCGCTGGTATATTCGTCCGGTGCACGTGAGATCTGGCGTAAATAGATGTCCCAGTTCCAGGAATTTGCGTCGCTTTCGATATCACCATCCATCAGGTCGGTGGCCAGAGATTCAAAAACAACCAGATCACCGCTAAAAGACTGGCTGGAAAGGCGGGAATAGTGATTCCCCAACGCAGGGACGGCCGGAGACGAGTTTGTATCCTGTCCCATGCCAGAGATGACCGAGGTCGCCGCGCGAGCCGGATATTCCACGGCCGCCCAGACGGTTACCACTCCCCCGGCCAGCAGCGCCAAAGTCAACGGCACCACTGCGCGGTTTCTCCTGGCATTCCCGAATATTTTCAATGCATTTTTCATCACCTACCTGCCTTCCACGGGGCGGGCAAATCATCACAACGGCCCAAGCCCATCCCGTCGACAGCCTGCCGTTGCAATCATTTTACAGTCTGAATACGCCCCTCCACTTTACAGAGTTCTTAAGTCGGCCGAAGGTTAACCAATTGCCGGTTAAGCCTGCCAGACCGGCACCCGGCCATCAGAACAGCGCGCTGCGGGGCCAGAGAATTGGCCCCGCAGCAGCCGAACGGATCGTCAACGTCAACATGCCCCTCAAAAACCGCCCCTAACACCATATCAGCGCGTTGATCCCGGTGGGGGTGGTGTTGGCACCGCCCACCCCGTAAAACGTGGCTGTGGCGCCAGAGTTGATGCATTCCAACGGGGTCAGGGTGTTATAGCCCTCGGCCGGCAGCGCGTTAAGACTGGCGCACAGCGTGGTCGGGCTGGTTGAGGTCGTCACCCCCATCAAACAGGCCGGGGCCGGGCTGGTGCTGTTCAACCCGATTGCAATGCGGCCATACCCCGAACCGGCCGTGCCCACTTTTGCCAGCGCGCTCGCAGTGGCCTGCACGGCCTCCAGCGCCAATCCTTGCACAAATTCCAACCGGTTTGCGGCCTGGTTGCGCATCGGCGTCCAGCTCTCCGTCGTCCAGGTCCAGGAAGTGGTATTGTCGGCCAGCGCCAGCGGAACCGGCATACGGTTTGCCAGGTTCCACACCAGCCGGCTGGTGGCCGTAAAACGGGTCGCTCCGGCCGCATGACAGCGAAACGTCCCCAGGTAGCGACGCAGCGGGTCTGAGGCTTTCACCAGAACACCATCCAGCAGGCTCAAACCCACCGCGCGCAGGTTGTCGCCGGTCCAGATCTGCATTTCCAGCCCCAACTGGCCCGAGGCCAGCTCGGTCAAAAACACATCATACAGCCGGTTGGCCTGACAGCCGCTCAGCGAAAGCGGCAGCTCTTCAAAGGTATGCACCTGCCAGCCCGTGTTGGGGGCATATAAACTAACCCGGTTACCCCCCAGCGGGGTGAAATACAGTGTATTGGCCACCGGCACATCATCCGGCGGCACCAGCGCCGCCGAAGAGGGGGTCAGCCGGCCCTGACAGAGCTGCGGGGCCGCCATCTGCGCCGGGTGATACCCGCCCGGTGTGACCTGAATCGAGCCCGGCAGAACAGCCGCGCCATCCCAGTGCAGCGACCCGACCAGGCGGCGTGTGGAAGATTCAACCGGGGTGGTGTTCAGATCCAGCGTAAAGGTGGTTGATCCCGGTGAGCGCACGGCAAAGATATACCAGGTTGCCCCCGCGCCCGATGGCGCAGCACCCGGCGGCAGATCGACATTGGCCGCCGTCAGCACCGGGCAGCCGCCAATGACCAGCCCGACCGGTGCGCCCGGCGAGGCCGGCACCCGCACCCGGTTGGTCGGCAGATATTCAAGCCGCAGATTCCAGCCAAACTGGGCCAATAAATCGCCCAGGTTGGCCGCATCGCTGGCATGGTTCCCCAAACGCAGCGCATCGGCGCGCAAATGGTTATAGTGTTGGTAGGCCGTGGGCTGCCCGGCCTGCACATCCAAACTCAGTGGGTAGGTCATTTGTTGCTCCCTTTCGATTAGGCCGTGGGCCCCCACAGGAGGGCGATGTGTCCGGCCTGCACATCCAAACTCAGTGGGTAGGTCATTTGTTAGTCCCTTTCGATTAGGCCGTGGGCCCCCGCAAGGGGGCGATGTACCCGGCCTGCACATCCAAACTCAGTGGGTAGGTCATTTGTTGGTCCCTTTCGATTAAGCCGTGGCCCCCCACAGGAGGGCGATGTGCCCGGCCTGCACATCCAAACTCAGTGGGTAGGTCATCAGGTTCTCCAGTACGAATTTTCCCAGGTCAACATGCTGGTGTAGGTTTCGCCGTCCACCCAGAACGAATCTCCATAGCGGGCAGAGTCAACCGGGGTGAACCGGGTTGAGTGCGTGCTCAGGTGCACCGTCACGGCCTGGCTGTCTGCCCAGACCTTTTCGATCAGCACATTCCCCGCCGTCGAAAGTCCGGTCAAAATTCCCAACGGGGTGGTGAGGGTGATATCGCTATGCTGCGTCACGATATCGAGCAAATATTGCCGCGCGACGCGCGCGGGCAGCTCCGGCGGCCCACCGCCGGGGGTCAGCGCAGCCGGGGCAAAAAAGACGGTGAACCACAGATGGCGCACATCCCCGGTCTGGCCCAGCGCATCGGTATACGCCTCATAGTGAATTTGCACCGCCGGGCCATGTTCGCGGGTCTGCGGCGAACGGTCGCGGTAGAGCATAAAACCAACCGGCTGGCCGTTATTCACCAGCGGGTGGTGCAGGGTCACATCGCAGTCTGTTCCGATAACCGCCATCGTTCACCCCAACCCTGCCGCGCTAAAGACCGGCTCATCTGACCCCCAGCCCGCGGCTGGCAGCGGCAGCGCCGGGCTGAAGGCCCGCCCCAGCTGCGTCAGCAGCCCGAGATAGCGCAAATGGTCTGCGCGGCCGCGCGCCAGCAGATGCTGCGCATCTTCGGGGCGCCGGTTGGGGGTCTCGGCCAGGGCCGCCGCACGCAGCAGCAGCGCCAACGCCGCCGCGCCGTCGGCCAGCAGATCCATATGGGCAGGGTTAACCGTTGTGCCCAGGGCCTCGTCCAACCCGGCCAGGGTGTGCACGGCGGTATAGACCACCCGCAGCGTGTCGCCCGTCTGTGGAAACGGCCGGCCGTAAAAAGACAGCCGGACGCCATCGTCCATGCGCACACAAAAATCCGGCCGGTCAAACCCCGGCGGAAACTCCACCCCGACGATGGTTAAAAATGAGGTCACCTCCGTCAGGGGCTGTTCTGCGCCATCCAGCACCGCGATACACTCGCAGGCCAACCAGCGCGGCAGGGCCGCAGAATAAGCGTCCAGCGCCTGGCGCACGGCCTGCCGCAGCAGGGCATCGCTAAAACGCGCCCCCTGCGCATCGCCCACCCGTTCGAGAATCACCGGTTTGAGTGCTGCATACTCCATCTCAACCTCCCAGAAACCGAAAAAGAAATCCCGCTTCCCGGCCCTTCCGGCGTGAGCCACACCGCCTCAAAAAGCGCGAGAAGCGGGTTCAGCGGCCTACGGCTGTGGGTCTGCGGCGTCGCTGCGTTCCACCACCGTCACAAATTTGCGCCCGCTGTGGTCAATCACCACCACCTCGCCATTGGCGCGCACGGCATATGCCCGAATGTTGTCGGGGGCGATGTGAAACGCCCTGGCAGCCGCCGCCACCGCAGGCGGGATCAGCCGCCGGGTATAAGATGTGGTCGTTTTAGCCATACCAAGCCTCACCCGGCTCAGGCCACCGGGCGGCGCACATCTTCAATCGCCACGCCCAGAATATAAGCCGCCAGCAGCGCCACCAGATGGCTCAACTGCTCTTCTTCCAACGGAAAATCAGGCCGGTAAGCCTTGATCACCATCAGCAGCAGCCCGATCAGTGCTGCCCAGAACTTGCGCGAAGAAAGCAGCGAAAGAAGTTTGGTCATCGAACCTCCAGAGTTGAGAAAAAAGTGAAGGGTGGTCGGTGCGCAGTGGGCGCACTTTGCTTCTCATGGCTCACCACCTTTGCCTAGCCCGCCACATTGGCCTTATACAACGGGCGGTAATCCGCCACAAAGACGCTCACAAAGTGACGGGCTTTAATCCGGATCTGGTCATTGGTGAACAGGGCGCCGTTGCTTTCGCCATCGGCCACCACAATCTCGGGCAGCACCCCGAAGCGCTCGCCCAGAATGATCCCCGGCGCCAGATGCGGGTCGGCCACCGCGGCCCAATCAGTGGCATCGCTAAACTCAGGCACCGTAATCACATCGCCCGCTGCGCCCTTTTGCAGGTTCTCGCTAAAGATATTCAGGGTGTGTTCCATATTCGGGTACAGAATCTGCATCGCGGTCAGGCGCAGGCTGCGCGGCGCCAGCAAATATTTCGCGTCCAGCGCCAGTTTGGGGCCGCCGCCGCCCGCCTGAAGCATGGCCTGGTTATAGATGGCCGCTGAGGCGGTCTCCCAGGTGGTGGCGCTCAGAGCATTGGTGCCCAGGTTATTGTGGTGAGCGGTTTCAAAAACCGCGTAGCCGTCGGTCATGGTTGGGCCCACCCCCGCATTGGCGGTAAACACGCTGCCCACCAGGTTTGAGATGCGCCGCAGCCCGGCCGAAGCCAGCTTTTGTGGATAAACGCGCAGCCGGTGGGTCTCATCGCGCTCAAACATCTCCAGCGTCAACCCCACATAGGCACCATACTTATTCCAACTGCCCGTTTCTGGCGAATCAGAAACATCCAGTTCGGTATACGCTGCGCCTTCAACCACACCGGGCAGCAGCGTCACCTCGCCCACCAACACCCCGGTGACCGGGTGCAGGCTGTTGAAATGCTGAATGCTGACGATGTTTTCCCACCAGCGGTAACCCGAGCGGCCCAGTTCATCCCAGCGCGCAACAATCAACTTGTTCATCGCGTTTTTAAGCAGGCCCGGCAGCGAAGCAGTGCTGTTGGCGAACTGCACCCGTTCGGGGTAATAGCCGCCATTAAAGCCGTTGTCACCGGTCAGGCCGGTATACAGTTCGCGGATGCCCGAGAGCCGCGCCGGGTGCACGTTCTCCAGCCCTTGCGGACGCTGCGCCCCCAGCAGGTCATGCACGGCCGCGCTGAGCTGGTCTTCACCCGAGACCATGCCCGCAATGCGCCCCGGCCCCTGAATGACCAGCGCACCGGTCAGCTCTGAGACCAGCGCGTGGCTGTCTTCGATGGCGGCGGTCAGCGCGGCCGGTTCAAACACCCGCCCGGCAAACTGCTGCCGCACCCGTTCTGCCGCCGGGGCCGGCAGCCGCGCCGCTGTCAGCGCCGAATCGAGCAGGTAGGCGCACATCTGCTGCCGGATCGCCAGCATCTGCCCGCTCTCACCCACCGCGCCCTGCCCATCCGCATTTAAAACAGTCTCGTTTACTTCCATGTTCATGTTCTCCTTTTGAATCAAAGATCGCGAACGCACCGTTTGAAGGTCCTTCCCCGCCGTGCTGTTCAGGGCGCGCAAAAACGCGCCGCCCCGCGCCGGGTTGAACACCAGGTCCAGCGAGTAGACCCGCAAAATCTTGCTCACCGTTTTGTCATGCGCCTTAAAGGCGATATCCGCCGAAAAACCCACCCGCGGGTTGGGGCCGCCTTCCTCCAACATTTGCCGCCCCAGTTCACACAACAGCTCCGCCGAGGGGCCGCCCGGTTTCAGCGCCAGCTCCACCCCGCCCGCCGCTTCGTTCCAGCGCGGGGCATAACACACCCCCGCCAGATCGCGCAGTGAGCGGTCGCACCAGGCATGGTCGATAAAGCATTCCACGCCATCCCACAGCGCCAGCGAATCTTTCAGCGCGTCGGTCGAAAACACCCAGCCGTTGCCTTCTCCAGCCGTAATCGCCAGAATCTCAAAGCCGCCGTTCTGCTTCGGGCTGCCGCTTAAGGTCAAGGTCGTACGCTGTTCGCCCGGGTTCATAGGCCCTCCGCCGATTCACTGCCCGCTTTTCGCTTGCCCCTGCCCAACACGGCCTCCACATCCACGCTCTCTCCGGCAAAACGGTAAAACAGGCGCAGCAGCTCGGCATCATCGATCAGCCCGCGGTCGCGCAGCTCTTTGACCACCGCCAGGATGTTGCTGGCCGCCATGGCCAGGGCGATGTTATCGCGCGCGGAGATATCCGCGCCCTGTACC
>CAZQLE010000140.1:0-10624 GCA_964593905.1 uncultured Anaerolineaceae bacterium
ACCCTGCGCTGCCAGACAGGCAGCGCAGGGTTGTGTATGGGGCTGTGGCGTGCCGCAAAAGGGGCATACCAGCGACCCTGTTTTTTGAATACTATCCTGACAATCTTTGCACCAACGCGCGCCGGGTTTTTCACACCCGGCACAAACGGGCGGGTATAACCAGTCTAGCGCGCCCCACACCAGATGATATGCGGTATAAATCGGGTTGGTCGCCAATGGAGCAATCACCCCCTCACCTCCGCGCAGAAAAGCTTTGTCTTACCCTCCGAACATGCCGCCAAGGGCCGAGCGCACGATGCGCAAAGCGGCTGGCGTTAAAAGCACCACCATCAGCGATGGAAAGGTTAAGCCGGCCATTGGCATCAGCATTTTAATGGGGGCTTTATGCGCTTCTTCTTCGGCATGTTGGCGACGTTTGATTCGCATTTGATCTGATTGGATGCGCAGCACTTTGGCTAGGCTGACACCCAGCGATTCGCTTTGAATCACTGCTGCGACAAAGCTGGTCATTTCTGGAATGCCAATCCGTTCGGCCATATCCCGCAATGCATCGCGGCGCATTTTCCCCAGTTGAATTTCTTGAATGACACGAGCAAAAGCCATTGAGAGTTCGGTTTCCCATTTCTCACTTACTTTGGCCATTGCGGCGTCGAACCCCAGACCGGCTTCAATGCAGATGGTTAACAGATCCAGCGCGTCTGGCATTGCTTTGCGAATTTCTTTCTGTCGCTTGCCGATCTTGCTCGAGATCCACAAGCGCGGGAAGAAAAAGCCCAGCATGCCGAAACCAAGCGCGGCCAGCACGATTCTGCCAAAGGGCCATTGTGTGCTGCCGACGGTGAACACCAGCACCACCAGGCCGGCAAAAATGACCATGGCAATAAATTGAGCAGCCAGAAACATGGTTGGATCGAGTTTGGAAGAAGTTCCGGCAAGCTCTAACTGGGTGGAGATGGATTGAAGCGCATTCTGGGGAGTGAACCGGATTGCAATTTCACCCAGTTTTCGCGCCACCGGGAAGACCACCCGTTCTGTAAATGGCTGCGACATCTCGATCTTTTCAAGGCTGACATCTTCGCCGCGGCGGTTAAGTTCTTCCAGCCGTTCTTGCAGCACGCGCTCATCGCCGCCGCCAGGGTTGCGGATGCCAATGTAGACCAGAACAGCGGCGCCAACAATCAAGACACCCAGCGCAATAAATAATGCTCCCATAATATCTGGTCTCCTTTTCCTAAATTTCCACTTCTGCGAGCTTGCCCATTACAAAGTAACCAGAGGCAATCATTAATCCTGCCACGCCAAGGGCAATATAACCGCAGGGAACGTTTTCGGGTTTGAAAAATTCCATCATATAGTCACGATTGAGCAGATAGAGGATGATGACCACAAAGATGGGCATCAACGAGAGGAAGCTGCCCGAGTATTTCACCTGAGAGGTGAGCACTCGAATTTCACCTTTAATGCGCACCCGTTCACGAATTGTGTAAGAGATGGTATCCAGAATTTCGGCCAGGTTCCCACCAACTTCGCGCTGCACGTTAATCGCCGTGATGCACAAATCCAGATCATCACTGGGAATGCGGCGTAAAAGGTTATCCAGCGCTTTTTCCATCGGAACGCCGAGCTGCATCTCTTGCACCACCCGTCGAAACTCATCTGAAATGGGGGCCGGGAGTTCTTTGCTGACTGCTTCCATGGCCTGCATTGTAGAATAGCCGGCGCGCAACCCGTTGACCATCAGGTTGAGCATATCGGCCAACTGTTCATTAAAACGGATCAGCCGTTTTTTCTGTTGTGAATTTACATAAATATTGGGTGCAATGAAACCAACCGGAATGCCTAAAATTGCGGTCAGGATGGTTTTGCCGCCGAGAAAATAAAGCACGAATGAAAAGCCAAAAATTGCGATGATCACCAATGCAATATACTCGCCGGGCTTCATTTTGATATCTGCCCTGGCGAGTCGCTTCGAAATCTTATCGCCAAAGGAAGAGCCTTCAACCCTTTGGTTTAACCAGTCGGTCAGGGGGGTGGCGTTTTGCTTGGGAGCATCGAGGATGCGGGTTGTTTCAATCACCTGTCCCATGCGGTCTTCGGCTGCACTTCGTTCACTGGTGACAGAGACTGCAATACCAATCAGTAACATGACCAGGGCAAAACCACCACCGATGGAGAGGATGAGAATTGGATTCATTCATTTACCTACCTTGTATGCACAGCCTTTGGGTAGCTGTTATCTTCTGCGGTCGTTTGTCCCAAAAATTCCCGGAGACAAATTGATGCCGGCATTCTCAATCTTATCCATGAACTTTGGCCGCAATCCACTTGGGCGGAGCCGCCCAACCACCTTGCCATTTTCCATGCCCATCTGTTCAAACATAAAAATATCAGAAATTGTGATCACGTCGCCTTCCATACCGGTAACCTCGGTAATATTAACCACTTTGCGGGTACCGTCGCGCATGCGTTCTTGATGCACAATTAAATCGACAGCGCTTGAAATTTGTTCGCGCAAAGCCCGAACCGGGAGGTCCATTCCAGCCATCAGGCCCATTGTCTCAAGACGGGAAAGGGTATCGCGTGGGCCATTGGAGTGGGCGGTGGTCATTGAGCCATCGTGACCGGTGTTCATGGCCTGGAGCATATCGAGCGCGGCCCCATCACGAATTTCACCCACAACGACCCGGTCAGGGCGCATACGCAGGGTGTTGATCACCAGGTCACGAATTGTGACTTCACCTTTGCCTTCAATATTCGCCGGGCGAGATTCAAGCGTCACTACATGATCTTGCCGCAGTTGAAGCTCGGCCGCGTTCTCAACCGTTACAATGCGTTCATCAGAAGGAATGAAACCGGAAAGGATATTGAGCAGGGTGGTCTTTCCAGAACCTGTGCCGCCCGAGATGACCACATTGCAACGGGCAATAACACAGGCCCTGAGAAACTCAACCGCCTCGGCGGTTAATGTTCCGTACTGAACCAACTGCTCTACGGTGATCGGGTTTTTTGAAAACTTACGAATGGTGATCACGGGACCGATCAAAGAAATGGGGGGGATGACCACATTTACACGAGAGCCATCGGGCAGGCGGGCATCTACCGTTGGGCTCGATTCGTCAATGCGGCGGCCAAGAGGCGCCACAATACGATCGATGATGCGCATGACATGGCCGTTATCTTCGAAAGCCAGCGGTGCTTTATAGATCTTACCCTTGCGCTCAACATAGATGCTTTTGGGCCCGTTCACCATGATTTCGGTGATGGAGTCTTCATCGAGCAGAGGTTGGATGGGTCCAAAGCCCAGAATCTCGGCCGTGATTTGTTCAAAAAGACGCGCTCTTTCCGGACGGGAAAGAATGATATTTTCTTCGTTAAGAATTTGCTCAAACAACTCCTGGATATTACGACGAATTTCCGCCGTCTTGCGTATATCCATGTTGAGATCGATGCTGGCCAGGAGTTTGTTTTGAACTCTGACACGCAGGTCTTGATAGGTGCTTTGTACCGCATTGGCCGAGGTGCCAGAACTTTTCCGTGGGCTGGCCTGGTCACGCGAATGTGCGTTTGCCCCGTTGTTCTCTACGGTTTCTTCACTGGAAAGGCGTTTTAAAAAGGTCATTTTATCGTTCTCTCCAGTTTATTTTTTGCCCTGGATCATGCCTTCATCCTCCAGTTTGGTAGAGCGGCTTTTTAACAGCTCTGCCAGAGCCAGGATGCTCTTGCTGATCGGGTGTATTTTGCTCTCCATCATGATGGGCACACCCCGGTTGATGGAGGTGACAATGGCCCGATCATCAAATGGAATCGCAGCGACGACTTCCTGACGGAGACTTTCTCCGACGCGTTCTGGCGAGATTGAAATTCGTTTGTCATAGCGGTTAATCACAAACATAATTCGCTCACGCTTAATCCCCGATTGATCCATTAAGGTCAGGAAGGCATTGGCATTTTTGATCGCCGGAATATCTTGAACGGTTAACAAGACAATTACATCTGCGGCTTCCAGAGCAGATTGAACGACATCAATTAAATAGGATGCGGTATCGACAATAATATAAGCATAAATTTGCCGCAAATAGCTTAACAATTTCCCAAATTGCTCGGCGTTAAGATTTTCTCCCAATTCGGGGCGGGGCGGGGCGGCGATGATGTTGAGCCCGGATGCATTGTGCGTGATCACAACTTCACGGACCACGTCGGGGTCCAGATCTTCTACGCGCGGGGTGAGATCGAGAACATTGTTTTTTACCTGCTCGTTTAAGAAAACGGCCACGTCTCCGAACTGCGGGTTGGCATCCACCAGCACGGCGCGTTTTTCTTCTGAATGCAGGGCCAGCGCCAGGTTTGTGGCGATCGTTGTTTTCCCCGTTCCCCCTTTGGGGCTGTAGACCACGTACACCTTTCCCAGCGAAGATTGCAGGGTGGGAATGGGCTGTCCGGGGGCGACCACTGTGCCTGGTGGAAGCGCCATGGTCATTTTTGCCCGTTCTTCTTGGGCCATGATTCCGGCGCGATGAATGGCAGAGGTTAACTCGTCAATTGAGGGTGGTTTTGCCAGAAAATCTCTGGCCCCGGCCAGCATTGCCCTGCGCATATAGGATGAATCGCTTTGTACGGATAAGATGATTACCTGAACATAGGGCACCTTGCGGCGCACCGCCTCGGTTGCTGTAATGCCATCCATGTCAGGCATGTTAATATCCATGACGATGACATCGGGCTTAAGCTGCAAGGTTAATTCGATCGCTTCCTTTCCACTCCGTGCGCCGCCAACAACTTCCAATTCCATGTCGAATTGAAGTAATTTGCGGACTGTTTCCCTTGTTTCCGCTATATCATCCACAATTAATACTTTTATTTTTTCCTGAGCGGGCATAAGTTCTCCAGCGTATTTGATGAGCGATCAAAACGGTGCGCCACCGGGTTTGGTTAACAATACTTTTGTTTATTGCGGTGGAATTGATTCAGCCGGCAGGGTTACTGGTTCCTGTTCGAGCGTGGATGGAATCTTGTCGATTCGCGGCTCCTGTCCATAGGGAAGTTTGGCCGGGAAAGGAATATTGTACTGATCGAGGATGAACTGAAGTGTTACCGCGTCGGTGGGAATGCGATCTGCATCACCGGCGCTGCGCATCACCAGGTTCAGGTTTGAGCCGGACAGCAGCAGGTAGTTGATGGTTACTGCGTCTTGCGGAGAAACCACCAGGGTGATGATGTCTGGCCGTGCAGGAGGCTGGGCCTGCTCTGCCTGGCCCTCAGCGGGGGCGGCTTCGGGGGTGGGTGTGGCCTGGCCTGGGGTTGGCACATTGCCATCCTGGGGGAACTCACCCACATACAAGACCATTGCATCTTGTACAATGGTTTGAGAAACCATGCGCGGGCGCTGCGGCTCATTGGGCACCAGATAAACCGGGACATTAAATGCAGGTTCGGGTTCAACCCGGCCATAACTGTCGCCGGCAACTTTGACCGTTAACGACTGGGTGATCATGCCGCCCTGACCATCCGGAATTGAAATGGTGACTTCACCAGCCCTGTTGGGGGTGCGCGACTGGAAAACAGGGTCAATATCGACCAATAGCATTGAGCTGATGATGTTGACACGGTCACCCGACTGCAGGGCGTATGAAACTGCCGAGAGCCGGTTGATGGGAATGGAAATTGCCACCATCCCCTTGGGGATCTGAACTGCGGCCATTGAACCAACCGATTCATCTTGTAACAGGTTTGGCGTCAGCGGCACACCCTGGCTCAGATCAAATCGGGCGCGCTTGCCGACAACATCGGCTGTGTTGGTGAAGAAAAGGCCCTCAATCATATCTCCACGAGGATAGTTGATTGAAGCCAGTACATCTTCAGAAACAACAGCACCCCGTGATACTGGTTGCGCCAATACGACAATTTTGACCAGATCACCATTCGGGGTGGGGGTTGCCAGATCAACGACCTGGCCGGCGGGAGCTAATCGATCCCTTAAAAGTAATGCTGCCGCACCGATCCCGACGATCAGAACCAATGCGAGCAGGATTAATATTCTTCCGCTTTTACGACGACCAGCAGCCATGAGAGCGTCCTCCATGTATTTTGATGCAAGATAAAACCCAGAAGGTTATTCTGTACAATTGATTTTATTATACGTATGAAAGCTCTAACTTTCTACAAAGGTTCACTCGATAAATTTGTAAGGTAAATCATTGCAAAAAACAAGAAAAAGCCGCTCCATAAAAGGAGCGGCAAAGATTAGAAATAAAACTGGGGGGATAAAATTAGACTGCGGAGACAACGTTCGAGAAGATCCGACCGATGGCGGGGCCAAGCAGGGCCAGGATAACGATCACGACGACGGCAACCAGCACGAGGATCAGTGCATATTCTACGAGGCCTTGGCCTTTTTCTTTCGGGGCAAACAACATTTTATTTTCCACCTTTCTGCGATGTAAGAATTCTTGAATAAACTAAGGGTTCAAGAAGTTTGATCTAAAGCTACACAGCGGAGACAACGTTCGAGAAGATCCGACCGATGGCGGGGCCAAGCAGGGCCAGGATGACAATCACGACGACGGCAACCAGTACGAGGATCAGCGCATATTCTACCAGACCCTGTCCTTTTTCTTTCGGGGCAAACAACATATTGATTTCTCCTTTCTGTCTGAAACGTCAGACGATTTATAACTTCAAATTCATTATAAAAAGGCTCAAAAAAAATACAATATCTATAACATTACAGGAGCTTAACAACAATTTTCTGTTGGGGTTGCAACGTGGCATTTATAAATTCGTATACTCTGTAGATGGATTGATCAATGCTGGCGAATGCAAGTTTGACGATGCTTGTGACGACTTCATTTTAAGGCTATAATCGATTCAATCATTGATAAAACCCCTGAATGTTCAGGCCTTTAGGAGGGCATATGAGCGATCTTCATGATCAAGTTGTTGGTGATCGAGACTTTTTTACCCGTATTCTGGGTAAAATACCGGGTTTTAAGGGCTATATTGAACGCGAGGGCCGCCGTTCTTCTGATAAATTGCTGCGTGAAATGGTTTCGCAGCGGTTTGAAGAACAATGGCAGCGGATTTCAGCTTTGCAGCGCGACCTGATTTCGAACGGTGGTCTGATGTATGTGGATGATCTGGAAGCCTCGGCATTGAAGGTGCGCCAGTTTGTTGATCGGGTGAAAACGGCTTCATATGGTTATGCCGGTTTCTTTGACGCCAAGAAAATTAATGAAGCTGAACTGATCAAAATGTACGAATACGATCTCTCATTGCTGAACCAGGCTGATGAAGTGAAACGCGCAGTCGATCATGTTGAAACGGCGATTGGAACCGATGGTCTTCCGGCGTCGATTCGCAACCTGACCTCGGTTGCCCAGCAAAGTGTAGATTTGTTCAACCGGCGTGATGAAGTCATTCTCAGTTTGCAGGCCAGCTGAGAAGGTTCATAACCATCTGTTTTCGTGGAGTGAAAAATGGCGAGGATTTTTGATGTTGTTGAGTATCCGAGTGAGATGCCCGAGGAGATCGTACATCGATTCCCCGAGCAGGGTGTGGCCGATTTACGCCTGGGTTCGCAGGTCATCGTGCGTGAATCACAGGTCGCGGTTTTTTTCAGAGATGGAAAAGCGTTAGATGTTCTCGGCCCGGGGCGGCATACCATTGCCACCGCAAATGTGCCGTTGTTGGTTGATTTGATTGGCAAGGCTTTCAATGATCGCACGCCGTTTACGGCGGAGATCTACTATGTGTCGATGAAAGAATTTGCCGACCGAAAATGGGGCACACCGCAGCCGATCATTGTACGCAATCCGGGCATGGGCCTGGGTGTGGCGCTGCTGCAAGGATATGGGTCCTACAGTTTCCAGATCAAAGATCCTCAACAGTTTGTCACCCAGGTGGTTGGTGCTCAGGGCATTTATCGCACCAGCGATATCGAAAACCGCTTGCGCACGATGCTGCTTTCCAAGCTTCAAGATCTGCTGGGTGAAACTGCCGCCACCAATAGCGTTGTGCAGTTGATTGGTTTGACAGATGAATTGAGCGCCGGTGTGCGGGCGAAATCGCAAGATGATTTCCTTGCACTTGGCCTCGTTTTGAAAACCTTCTACATCGGCAATCTGAAGCCTTCTGACAAATCGGCTGAAGAATTGCGCGCCATGGGTATGCTGGATATGCAAACCTACACCCAGCTTCAGGCGGCTGATGCGCTGCGCGATGCTGCTCAAAACCCGAGCGGTGGCGCCGGTTTAACCGCTGGTATTGGCGCCGGGGTTGGTCTGGGCAATATCATCGGCTCATCGCTGCAGGGCATGAACAATGCTCAAGCCGGCGCAGCGGCGGGTGCTGCGGCAGGCGCTGCTGCCGGTGGGGCTACGCCGGCGGTAATGACCCCGGCCGAAGCAGCACAGGCGCTGCGTGTTTCTGAAGAAGATGTTATGGCTGCGATCCAGGCGGGTGAACTGAAAGCGCGCAAGATCGGTAATGCTTACCGAATCAGCAAAGAAGCGCTGGACGCTTACCTCAAGGGCTAAAATCTGGATGACTCAAAAAACCGGCTCGAGCAAATCACTCGGGCCGGTTTTTATTAACCCTTAAGTGGCTGAAAGCTCACTTCGAGAAGGTGCATGTTATAATTTTGATGTTCAAACAATCGGGTCATAAAGTGGGAATCTGTTTTTGGCGGTGAGGCGGTTTTTTGTGCGAAGCAGAGTGGGGAAACAAAAGAACGGTTCATAAACCGGCTTTCACCGAAGAGATTGAAAAAAACCATAAAATTGCCAGAAGTATCAGGGAGATTGGATGAAATTACACGAGTACCAATCCAAATCTGTGTTTGCAAAACATAATATCCCGATTCCAAAAGGTAGGATTGCCTCAACAGCTCAAGAGGCCAAGCAAATTGCCGAAGAACTGGGCGGCAGAGTTGTGATTAAGGCCCAGGTTCTGGTCGGGGGACGTGGCAAAGCGGGGGGGATTCGTCTGGCAAAAACTCCAAAAGAGACAGAAGAATTGGCCACCGCTATTTTGAGCATGGATATTAAGGGTCTTCCGGTTCGAAAATTGCTGGTGGATGAAGCAGTTGGGATTCAACAGGAAATATACCTGGGTATTGTTAACGACCGCTCTGCGCGCTGCCCGGTCATTATGGCTTCTGCTTCGGGTGGCGTGGATATTGAACAGGTGGCAGTTGAAACCCCTGAAAAAATCATCAAGGTGTTGATCGACCCCTTGCTCGGGCTGCACGATTTTCAGGCCCGCGATATTGCCGGCGGGATCGATCTTCCCCGTTCTCAGTGGCGTTTATTTACCGAAATCTGTCATGGTTTGTGGTCTGCCTATGAAGAGATGGATGCCACTCTGGCCGAGATTAATCCGCTGGTGATCACAAATGAGCAGCGGATGATTGCGCTGGATGGCAAGATGGTTGTGGATGACAATGCATTGTTCCGTCATTCTCAGTTTGCCGATTTGCGCGATCTTGATGTTGAAGCACCTGCTGAGATTGCAGCCCGAAAATATGGTCTCTCTTTTATTAAACTGGAAGGGGATATTGGCTGCATGGTTAACGGGGCCGGGCTGGCGATGGCGACCATGGATATCATTAAATTATATGGTGCCGAGCCCGCGAACTTTCTGGATATTGGCGGTGGAGCCAGCGCCGAAAAGGTGGCGGCTGCATTTCGGATCATTCTTTCGGACCCCAAGGTTAAAGCGGTGTTGATTAATATCTTTGGTGGCATCACGCGTTGTGATGAGGTGGCACGCGGAATTTTGGCTGCAATGAAAGAGGTTAAGCCGAAGGTCTCGATGGTGGTTCGGCTGGTGGGAACAAACGCTGAAGAAGGCCGTCGTTTGCTATCCGAATCCAAAATCATTACTGCTGAAACGCTGGTTGACGCGGCAGAAAAAGCAGCAGCAATTTCTCGGGAGGCAGCATGAGCATCCTGGTAAATCGCAATACGCGTTTGTTGGTGCAAGGTGTGACCGGGCATGAAGGATTATTTCATACCGAGCAAATGGTGGATTACGGAACAAATGTTGTGGCCGGCGTTACCCCTGGAAAAGGCGGTGAATGGGTGCTGGGCGGCAAAATTCCGGTGTTCGATACAGTTCGAACTGCCGTAGAGGTGACCGAGGCCAACACCAGCGTGATTTTTGTTCCGGCGCGTTTTGCCCCTGATGCAATGTTGGAAGCTGCAGATGCAGGCGTGGAACTGATTGTTTGCATTACCGAAGGCGTTCCCGTTCAAGATATGATGCGGGTTCGCAAATATCTGGATCATAAACGCTGCCGATTGATTGGGCCAAACTGTCCGGGTTTGCTAACTCCTGGTGAGGCGAAGGTGGGTATTATTCCGGGAGATATTGCCATTCCCGGAAATATCGGCATTGTTTCGCGGTCTGGCACGCTTACCTATGAAGTGCTTTATGCGCTGAAGCAACGCGGTCTGGGGGCCAGCACCTGTATTGGGATTGGTGGAGACCCGGTCAACGGCACGGGCTTTTTGGATGTGCTGGAGATGTTTGAGAATGACCCTCACACCGATCAGGTGGCTTTGATCGGTGAGATTGGTGGTTCTGAAGAAGAGAAAGCGGCCGAATATATCTCGGGAAAAATGACGAA
>CAZQLE010000141.1:0-10452 GCA_964593905.1 uncultured Anaerolineaceae bacterium
GTTACAAACCGGTCCACCTGGCGGGCAAACCAGCGCAGGCGCTGCGGGCCCAGAAAACGGGTCTGCATGCCCTGCACATCGCCCTCGGGGCCGCTGCTGTGCAGCGTGACCACCACCGGCGCGCCGGTCAGCGCTTTGGCCGTCACCGCGGTGGTGGTGGGCGAAAGCAGCTCGTGGGCATGGATCACATCTGGCCGCAAACGGCGCAGCAGCGCGGCGGCGTTAACGGTGTAGCTTAGTGAGCGCATGGCCCGCGGGCCGGGGGTGGTCAGCCGGTAAACCGGTGCGCCGTCGAGCTCTTCATACGCGGCCAGGCCGGGGTAACGGCGGGTGATCACGGTGGTCTCAATTCCTTCGGCGCGCAGGGCCGGAATGAGCGCGGCGAGCTGCGTTTCGGCCCCGCCGATGAGGGGCAGATAGCGCTGAATGAGCATGGCAACGCGCAGCGGCCGGTTCATAGCACCCCCTCGGGGTCAACCAGCAAACCGCTGCGAATGCCGCTGCGGGCGGCGGTGTAGACCTGCGCCAGGCGGCGCACCCAGGTTTCGGGCGAGAAGCGTTCGAGGGCAATGCGCCGCGCCGCGGCGCCGGCGGCTTTGCGCCGCGCGGGGTCTTGCGCCAGGGTTAAAATGGCGGCGGCAAGCTGTTCGGGCTGCCGGGGTGCGACGAGTAGGGCTGCTTCGGGCGGCGCAATGGCCGGAATTTCACCCACTGCGGTGGCCACCAGCGGCAGACCGGCGGTCATGGCTTCGAGAACGGCTATGGGCAGCCCCTCGAAATGAGAAGACATCACAAACACATCGGCGGCCTGCAACAGGCGCGGTACGTCGGGGCGGACCCCGGCCAGCACCACGTTGCCGCTCAGATCCAGTTCGCGGATGCGGTTTTCGATCATTTCGCGCAGTGCGCCGTCGCCGACGATGAGCAGCACGGCCTGCGGGCAGGTGCGCCGCACCTGCACAAAAGCGGCCAACAGGTCGGGGTAGGCTTTTTGCGCCGAGAGACGCCCGACGGCGATGAGCAGCACCTGATCGGGGGTAAGCCCCAGCTCGGCGCGCACCAGTTCGCGCTCGCCTTCATCAATCAAGGCGAAGGGCGTCACGGCGTTGAGCGCCACGTCAATGGCGCGTCCGCCCAGCAGCGGGCGGTAAAGCACGGCAATTTGCCCGGCCACCGCCACCACCCGCGCAGCCCAGTAGCGCAGGGCCAGCAGCTCCAGCCGGTCGCGGATGGGGTTGGCGTGCACGGGGTCAACCGCGGTGTTGTGCAGCGAAGAAACCACGGGCGTGTTGCTCAGTTTTCCGGCCAGGTTGCCGAGGATATTGGCATAGGTGAGATGGGTGTGGATGAGATCAAACCGTTCGCGGCGCAGGAAGGCGGTTAGATCGCGCAGGCGGCGCAGATGAAACAACCGGGGGGCCGTGAAGTTCACCGTGCGCACACCGGTCTGCCCCAGCTCATCGAGCAGCAGGGGGGTATCGGGTTCGCTCAGGTAAGCCACGGTGGTTTGCACGTCGAAACGCGCGGCGGTGCGCGAAAAAGTGACCAGCAACTTTTCAGCGCCGCCAACCCCAAGGGTGTCAATCAACTGCAAAACGCGCATGACCCTCCAATTCGATCACGAACGAGCAAATGCGGTGCGCAGCGTGTGCGCCGCGGTGTACAACACTTCGCGCTGAAAAAGCCACAGCGCGCCCAGATAAACCGCGCCACCCAGGCTCACCAGGGTGATGAGCTGGATCCAGGCGGTGGCGTCGTTCATCAGCAACATGCCGGCGGCCACGGCGGCGGCCATCAACACCCCGCTGACCAGCGCCGGGCGCAGGGCCCCGCCGATGCGGCTGAGGGGCATGTTTAACATGCGGCCGGCAACGATGATCTGCATCAGCCCGGTCACCAGCGCCACCGCTGCATGGGTCCAGCCCAGCACGGTCAGCGAACCGACCCCCGCGATGGCCCACAGCAGGGCGGGCAGCAGAATGGCGGCGCGGACGAGCGAGACCGCGGTGAGCACCTGCGGGCGGCCCTGGGCCTTATAAACATCACCGGCGTTAAACGACAGCGAGAGCAGCAGGGCATAAATGGCAATGGCGCGGATCACCGGCACGGCTTCGATCCATTTTTCGGTGAACACCACCCGCACCAGCGGGTCGGCGGTGAGCGCCATGCCCAGCCCGAGCGGAACGGTGACCAGCGCCACATAGCGCAGGGTGTTGAGAAAGCCGTTTTCGAGCGCGTGGGCGTCTTCTTTGATGCGGGTGAACACCGGGAAGATGACCCGGCTGAGAATGGAGCAGAACTGCATGATGAGCAGATCGGGGATGCGGAAGGCCACCGAGTAGATGCCCAGCAGCGCGGCGTTGAGAAACCGCCCGACCAGCAGGTAATCTGAATCGGTGAGCACCAGCCCCAGCGCGTTGACCGCCACGATGTGCCCGCCGTAAGAGAGCAATTTGGGGCTAAACGAGAGATCCACCGGCAGCGAAGGCCGCCAGGGGCGCACCTTCCACAACACTGCCGCCGCCACCAGCGAGCCGGCCAGTTGGCCGATGATGAGGGCATAAGCGCCAAACCCGAGCAGCGCCAGGGTGATGGAAAGCAGCCCCTTGCTGAAGGATTTGGCAACATCGGGGATGAATTTTTTTGAGAAAGACAGGTCGCGCTGCAACAGCGAGGCGTGAATGTTGCCCAGCGCGCTGAGCGGGAAGTTGAGCGCCAGCAGCCGGGTGACCGGCACAGCGCGCGGGTCGCGGAAAAATTCACCAACCAGCGGCGCGCCCAGCCAGGCGACGGCAAACATCAGCAGGCTGATCAACATTCCCAGCCAGAAGGCGGTGTTGGCGGCAGCGGGTTCTTCGCGGTAATAAATCAGCGCCGAGCCAATGCCAAAATCGGCCAGCACATCGAGAAAGTTGATCACCACAATGGCGAAACCGGCGATGCCGAAATCCTCCTGGGTCAGCAGGCGCGCGAGGATGATGGTGCTGATAAAGACCATCAGCTTGCCGCTGTAAAAGGAGGCGTAAGACCAGAAAGTGCCGCGCACGGTCTTTCGGGTCAGGCTCGACTCAGTCACGCAGGTCTGGTCCTTTCTCTAATCGCAGGTGGCGTTGGCTTTGATAGTTGCGCGCCACAGCGGGCAGCGCCAGGGCAACGCCTGCCAGCAGCCAGAAATAGCGGATGTAAGCGCCGTGAATAAACATGGCGGCGGTCAGGTAGCCGATCAGGCCAAAGCCAAACATGGCAACCGCCGAGGCCATTTCATCATTTTTCTCACGGCTAAAGATGGTATGGGCGCGGATTATGCCGCGGAAGATGGCCAGCAGGATCAGGAAGAAGATGGTTAAACCGAGCAGCCCGGTTTCTGCGGCCACTTCAAGATAGAGGTTGTGCGCCTGGCGTTCTTCGGTGCGCGGGTCGAGCCCCAGCGGGCGCGAATAACTCTGGTAGAGGCGGGGGTAGTTGCCCACGCCCACACCCACCAGGGGGTTATCGCGAAACATCTGGTAGGCCACAATGGCCTCACTGGCGCGGCCGCGCAGCGAAACTTCATCCTTCACATCGCCACTGCCGCGCGCCACCTCCACCACGGTGAACAGCCGGTCTACATACAGGTCGGGGATGAACTGCGCCGCAACCACAAAGACGATCAGACCGGCGGCCACCGTTCCGGCGCGCAGCCGGCGGTAGGCCAGCAGCAGCAAGATCACCAGCACCATTGCCAGGGCGGCCCCGCGCGAGAAGGTGAACATCACGGTCAGGGTCAGGGTGAGCAGGGCATACAGTGCAATGAGCTTGACCAGCAGGTTCTTTTCATATAACAGGCGGTTGAAGGCCAGTGGAATGAGGGTGAGGATGATCTGGGCGTAGAAGTTGGGGTCACCCACCGGGCCGGCGATGCGGTAATCATCGGTCTCGCCGAAGATGTTCTGGAACCCGGCCTGGGCAAACCCGTAGAAATTGTTGTTGAAATTGCCGGTCAGAAACTGGATCACGCTGAGGGTGCTCATGACGATGCCCGAGGCGATTAATGCCCACATGGCGGCCCGAAAACCCGAGGGGCGCTGCATGAGGATGACGATTAGAATGGTGAGCACGCCGTCTTTCCAAAAATCTGAGAAGGCGGCCCGGGCGCGTTCAAAGTCGTTGGCATAGATCAACGATAAGAAAACAACGATCCCATAGGCGCCCACCAGCAGCGCGGCGCGAATCCACGAGCGGTCGCGCATTCCATAGCGCATCCAGCGCACCAGAATGACCAGCCCCAGAAAGGCGACAAAGGGGCGAAAGATCGAAGGGGCGCTGAAGGTTGTGATGAGCACATCTGAAACCCGCAGGTAAGAGATGAACAGCAGCACCACCAGGCCTGCCTCCACCCGCGCGATCATCATCACGGCCGTCAACGCGGCGGCCACCACCCCAACCGTCAGCAGCAGACCGGGCTGCCCGGCGATAAACGCGCCAACAGCCGCACCCAAAGCCAGGGCAAGGAGTACGTAAGCGGCAGTATCGCGAGCTTTTTTAGAACCCGTCATCTCGTTGGTTGTCATAACACACCTCGTTCAATGACGCCCGGCAGCAGACCCAAAAAACAGCGGCCGGGGGCCATTCCCTTTTAAGTCCGCGGGCGTTGTTCCAGACCGCGTTCGGCCATTTCAAACAGGTCCGAAACCGTCTGATTGGCCTCTTCTCTGGTGGCCACACTGACCGCCGGCCCGAGATAGAGGGTTTCACCGTACTGGTCGAGGGTGATGGGGCGTGAAAGTGCGGCGCGGATGCGGTCGAGGGTCATGTTGGCGGCGTTCTTGGGCGTGCCGGGCAGCAGAACCGAGAAGACCACCTGGTCCCAGCGGCCGATGATGTCATTTCCGCGCAGTTCGCGGCGCAGCACATCGGTCACCTTGCGCAGCAGGTCTTGGGTCATGCCTTCGGGGAGCGCTTCGAGCAGACCGCGCAGACTGTTCAATTGCACCAAACCCACCGAAACCTGGCCGCCTTCGCGGGCAGCCTCTTCTTCCACCTTCTGGTGGAAGGTGGCGCGGTTGAAGGCCAGTGAATCGGGGTCGAGACTGTTGCGCAGCCGGTAGGCATCCAATGGGGCGCGCACCTGCTCGCGCACCAGTGCCAGCGCCGCACCCAGCACCAGACCCAGCCCCAGCGCCAGGCCGGCATCGCGCAGCGGCACAGGCCGCACGGGCATCTCAGAGGCGGCCGCGGGGTCGAGCAGGGTGATGTCATACACCTGGTAGAGGCGGCGGATGTATTCGATGGCCCGCGCGCCCACCTGGTTGGCCAACACCGAGGTCAGCCGGGCATCGGGGCCTTCCACCGTAAATTCGAGGATGTTGGCATCGGGCAGCACCACCGTGTTGACCTTGTAATCTTTGCTGGTCTGTTTCGGGTCCAGCTTTAGCGCTTCAGCGGTCTCGCTGAAAATGCGCGGGCTGTTAAGAAACTCGGCATAGGTGGCGACAATCGAGCGTTTGTCAAGCACATCCAGGCTGCTTAACACCTCACCCTGACTGATTATCGTGCTGTTCGGGCTGACCGAGAAGCGGGCCCGGGCCAGATAAATGGGGGTGGTGAAGTACGAAATAATCAGCGACACCAACACCGCCGCCAGGGCGGTCAATAAGATGATCCACCAGCCCTGTTTCAACATTCGCAAGTAAAGCTTGGTCTCCATAGCAGTCCTCCAAACCTCCAAAACTGGCCCGCCCCTGAAAGAATCAGCGACAGGTTATCGTTCAGGCTCCACAGCGGCAGCCGATATTTTGACCGCCGAAGAATCCTCCAACAATTCTGCCAAACGGGCCACATTGGCCCGTAAATCAAACTCGGCCAACACCAGCGCACGGCCATTACTGCCCCGGCGTGCGGCTTCCTGCGGTTGGTTAAAAATTTCCAGAACGGCATCGGCCAGCGCCGCCGGGTCTTCGGGCGGAACCAGCCAGCCGGTTTCGCCGGCGCGCACCAGCTCGGGAATGCCCGAAATTGCGGTGGCGGCCGCCGGCAGCCCGCAGGCCAGCGCTTCCATCAATGCCACCGGGATGCCTTCCATCTTGCCGGCGGCGGTGATGACGCTGGGCTGGAGATAGCAATCGCTTTCGGCCAGCATGGCGGCCACCTCGGTCTGGGTGCGCGGGCCGCACAGCTCCACCCGGTCGGCCAGACCGAGGGTGTTAATTTGGGCTTGCAACACATCGCGCAGCTCGCCGCTGCCCACAATGCGGCAGCGGAAGTTCAGGCCCTTATCGCGCAGCAGCCGGCAGGCCGTGATGAGCACATGCTGCCCTTTGTAGGGCTGCAAACTGCCGATGCTGAGCAGCTCGAACTGTTCACCGCGCCGCCCGGCCGGTTTGTGGGGATAATGCTCGGGCAAAATGCCGCAGTGCACCACATGCACCCGGCTGCGCACCCATTCGCCCACCACCCGCGCCAGAAAGTCGCGGTTAAACTGGGAGATGGCCGCCACAAAGCTGGCGTCGCGCAGTTTGGTGGGCAGCATGGCGCGCCGCACATAAATATCGTGCGCGTGCACGGTCAGGCTGTAGGGAATGCCGGTCACCTGTGAGATGATCCACGCCGCCAGGGCGGGGTGGGTGGCATAGTGGGCATGGATATGCTCGATGCCCTCGCGCTGCATCTCACGCGCCATCCATAAGGCCTGCGGAAAGATCAACACTGCGCGCAGCAGCAGATTGCGGTCAGTGCGGTTTTCGCGTATGGTTTTCAACCACAGGCGGGTGATGCGTTTGGGCTGGCGCAGCCAGGCGCCAAGCGCCGCCCCCAGCACCGCCGGCGAATAGACCGGCTGCCAGCGCACGCTGGGCAGCAAACCGGCCACCTCACTGTGCACTACCGCGGGTTTCTGGCGGACAAGCGGGTAGATGCTCAACGGGTACCCGCTGGCGCGCAGCGCCACCATCTCGCGCAGGATAAAGGTCTCGGGCAGATGGGGAAACCGCGACATGAGGTAGGCCAGACGGGGATGACTCATTTGGCGCCCCGCTGTTTAAAGACTGCCAGCGCGGTGCGCAGCAGAATTTGAAAATCGAGCGCCAGACAGCGCCGTTCCATATAGGCAATATCCATGCGCAGCCGGTCGTCAAATTCCGATTCGCCGCGGCCCACAATCTGCCACAGACCGGTCAGACCGGGTTTAACATCCAGCCGTTCGGTCTGCCAGAGGGCATATTGCTCGGCGGTGAATGAGGTGGGGCGCGGGCCCACCAGGCTCATATCACCGCTGATGACGTTGAACAACTGGGGCAGCTCATCCAGACTGGTCTTGCGTAAAATTTTTCCCAGGCGGGTGATGCGCGGGTCATTTGTGATCTTAAAATCGGGCCACTGCAACTCATTCAGATGAGCATAGGTGATCTTCAGCTCTTCGGCGTTAACCACCATGGTGCGGAATTTGTACATTTTGAAGCGTTTGCCGTTTTTGCCGGTGCGATATTGCGCAAAAATGGCCGGGCCGGATGGGTCTTGCAATTTGATGACGACCCACAGCAAGATGAGCAGCGGCAGCCAGAAGGGCAGCGCCAGCAGCGCCAGCGTCAGGTCGGTCAGTCGTTTGACAGCGTGATAGGCGCGCCCGGTCAGCAAGCGCTTTTCCGGTCGAAACTGCTCTATCCACTCATACTCCTGACGACTGACCTGCATTAACAACATTCCATCCTTTTTGTTTTAATCCATCAACAGCGGGCCGGTTTACTTTTCCATTTTTTGCGAGAGCGCATCCGACGATTTCGCGGTCAGCGTGGGAAGCTGCGCATAATGATTCAGCTCAAACTCGGCGTGGCTGACCAGGTCTTCAAAGGTCACGGCCTGATCGGGAAACGACGCGCTCCCAAATGCCATCGGGATATTGAGCTTATCCATGATGACCGCCTGGATGCGCTCGGCCAGAAACACCGAGCCATCGGGCGTGGTTTCGGGGCACAACACCACAAAGCGGCCGTCTTCACCCTGGTTGACAATGATGTCGGTGCGGCGCACTTCTTTGTTGATGATCTCGGCCAGGCTGGCCACCAGAAAACGCTCGGCCATTTTGTTTTGAATCTCGATCAGAATGCGTTCGAGGTCCATGCGCAGCGAGTGCGAAGCCGGTTCGAGCATGATGATCGAAAGCGGCCGGTTGTGGCGCCGGCTGCGGATAAACTCGACCTTGATCTCATCGGTTGAATCGCCTTTATCCAGAATGCGCTGTCCGTCGCGGGGCAGGGTGACGGCTTCGATAAAGGCTTCCATTTCATTAAAGCTGTGTGCGATCACATTGCCCAGCCAGGCAGCAATGGCGATCAGCGAGAGCTCGGTAATGGTGCGATAAATTTCAAGGGCTGCCCAGAGAGGTGTTTGACCCAGCAGCAAGCGGCCGGCGAGCAGAAGGCCCCCCCAGATTAAAAAAACCGCATACCACGGCGCACGGCGCAATGTTGAAATGATCAGTGGCGTGGTAAGCGCAAAAAAGACCAGGACATAAAGGATGTCATGCAGCGCAACCAGATCTGCAAACCCCACCTGAATGCGACCCAGACCAAAGATGGCCGAAAGGTAAAGCAACGCCGCAATCAGAGACCATTTCTGTTTGTTCATTGTAGGCTCCATGTATTGGCGGCCGCTGCGATTTCGTAATTGATAGCCTTTACAAATCTTTTACCGAGCCGCTTTAACAATAATTGTCTCCGTTTTATGTTGCGTCATCATTAATTAAAGTTATTTTACAATAAATCATATATATTAATCAAATGTAATCAACAATTGCTTCTTACTCTTTCTGCAAGTTTATAGATAATATTGATGATAATAATATCATTTTTATCAATATTGTGCGAATCGGGGGACCCATCCCCCCCGGCGCGGCGAATATTTCATTTCCTTATGCGTTCTTTATGTGATCCTGATGGACGATATGCTATGCTTAATCGGCTGTTGTTGCGCCTGAACCCATTCCTTATTTTATAAAGAGATAAACCAATGACCTGTAAAATGATTTCCCTGGCGCCTGAAGAAATGGAAGCGCGCGCGCCTTATCATTTGCTGACCAGCATCATTGCCCCGCGTCCCATTACCTGGATATCCACCATAAACGCGGCCGGGGTTCCAAACCTGGCTCCGTTTTCTTTTTATACCGCGGTGGCCGGCTTTCCGCCAACCATTATGTTTTCGGTATCTTACCGGACGCGGCTGCTGCCCAGAGAAAAAGACACCCTGCGCAATGTTCAGGAAGTGGGCGAATTTGTTGCCCATGTGGTTGATGTCAGCAATGCTGAGGCGATGGCGATCACCGCTATTGATTTTGCCCCCGGTGTGAACGAATTTGAAAAAGCGGGCCTAAAAATTGCGCCCTCCATCGTTGTGCGCCCCCCCAGGGTGGTGACCGCGCCGGTCGCCATGGAATGCCGGGTGACGCAAATTATTCCCGTTGAAGATTCGACAAACATCATGGTGTTGGGAAAAGTGGTCCGTTTTCATGTGCGCGAAGACCTGATGCGGCCCAACGGGTTGGTTGACACCCTTCAGATGGACCCGATTACCCGCCTGGGCGGCCCGGTCGAATATACCCGAATTGGCGAATTGTTTTATCTCGAGGTTCCAGAATCTGAACCGACTGCGAAGTAGGGCCTCTGGCCGCCGGCTTACCCCTGCCCGTTGGGCAGGGTGAAGGTGAACACGGCGCCCTGGCCGGGGCCGGGGCTGGCGGCGTGCATTTGGCCGCTGTGCGCTTCGACCAGGCTGCGGGCAATGGTCAGCCCGATGCCGCTGCCGCCGTGCGTGCGGGAGCGGGATTTCTCTACGCGGTAGAAGCGGGTGAAAACCTGCTCCAACTGGTCGGCCGGGATGCCTGCGCCGGTATCGGCCACGCTGAAGGTGGTCAACTGCGCGCCGCCGGCGGCCGACAGCGTAATTTGCCCGCCCGGCGGGGTGAACTTTAGCGCGTTGCCCACCAGGTTGGTCAATACCTGGGCAATGCGGTCGGGGTCGGCCAACACAGCGGGCAGGCCTTCGGGCAGGTTGAGCTTGAGGGTGATGCCCCGGTTTTCGGCGGCAGGGTTGAAGCGGCGCAGAATGGGTTGCAGCAGTTCGGCCGGGCTGCACAGACGCGGCTGCAAGCGGATGGCGCCGGCTTCGACGCGGCTGAGCTCTTGCAAATCTTCCACCAGGCGCTGCAAGCGGGCTGCATCCTGGCGGATCTGTTCAAAGGTCTCGGGTTCGGGGGTGAGCACGCCATCAATCAGGCCTTCCATCGACCCGGCAATGGTGGTGAGTGGGGTGCGCAGCTCGTGGGCGACATCGGCGATGAGCTGGCGGCGCACGGTTTCGGTCTGATCGAGTGCGGCGGCCATTTGATTAAAGCGCAGCGCCAGACGGCCCAGATCGTCGAGGGCAGGTTCGGGCAGACCGGGCTGGGGGATGCGCTCGTGATAATGTCCGGCGGCGATGCGT
>CAZQLE010000142.1:0-7668 GCA_964593905.1 uncultured Anaerolineaceae bacterium
CCGGTTATGACGCCAAGAAGAAGCCTGTTTCATGGATGGTCTGCAATCCTCAGTTTAGCGGGTGCTCAACTGCGAAAATAATCCAGATCGACCGGGTTCAGACCCAGCACTTCGAGCATATTGCGAATGGTGCTCCAGTGCACCCGTTCCCACGCCGCAGGGCTGGAATTGGAATTATGCGGCGCCAGCATGACCTGGTCCATCTTTAGCAGCGGTGATTCAACCGGCAGCGGTTCATTTTCAAACACATCCAGCGCGGCCCCGCCAATCCAGCCTTCCTGCAAAGCAGCCACCAGATCAGGCTCATCCACAATCGGGCCGCGGGCAGTGTTGATTAGCACGGCATGTTTTTGCATCCAGCTCAACGTCTCGCGGTTGATCAGGTGGTAGCTGGAGGGGTTTAAATCACAGTTCACGGTCACAAAATCGGCGCGGTGCAGCAGTTCGCGCAGGTCCACCATTTCCACTTTGTTCTCAATCACAAAGTCCGGTGCGATGGGCGCAATATCATTCCCCAGCAGGGTCATGCCAAACGCGCGTGCGCGGCGCATGACCGCCTTGCCGATATTCCCCACCCCGATCACGCCCAGTGTACTCTCTGACAGCGAACGACCAGGAATCTTCTCCCATTTACCCCGTTTCATCTCGCGATCCATCCACGGTTGACGGCGGGCAAACGCCAGAATATAGCCCATCACCGTATCAGAAACGGGCAGCGTGAAGGCGTTGGGCGTATTGCCCACCCGCACTCCCAGCCGTTCGGCGGCGGCTTTATCAATCGAATCGATCCCGGTGCCCCATTTGGAGATCACCTTCAAACGCGGCAGACACTGCTCGATCACCCGCGCAGTGTAACGGTCATCGCCACACAGGGTGGCGTCAAACTGTCCGGCGTATTGCAGGATCTCTTCCTCTGAAAGACGCTCATGCACATCGGCAACAATCATCTCCAGATTGTAATGTTCAAACACCGGGCGAAACCGCTCAACAAAAGGCAGCAGATACGGGGCAGAAATTAAAACAGTATATTTCATGGGAACCTCGATCTCATTATAACCCGCGATCCAACCGGCGGCTGAGCAGCGCATCAGCAATTACGAAATCCTCTTCGTTATCAATATCCCACGATTCAATGGCCGTCATCGGAAAAAGGTAGGGCCGTTCACCGATACGGTTGCGTTTGGTCACCAGCGTCTCGCGGGTAAACAGATAAATGCAGGAATTTTCCTCATACACGGGCGGCAGGTCCTGGGTGCGCAGCAAAATGGCGGGGTTGTGATTGATCGGCCGCGCCAGTGCATCCCACAGGCGGCGCTGCACAGGGGTTACCGTGAACAGCGAATCATAGGCCGGGTAATTGGCCTGCAAAGTTTGAATGGCCGCCGAAATGGTGGCCGAACTGAGCAGCGGGTTGGTGCTGTGCGTTTGCAGATACAAATCTCCCTCAACCTGGCCGGTATCGTACATCAGAATCTCATTCATCGGCACGGTATCTGCCCGCAAATGTTCGGGACGTTCCAACACACGCACCTTTGGGAAAAACTCGCTCAGCCCCTCTGCCACCGTGGGGCTGTCGGTATCCACCACGATCTGCGCAATTTCAGGGCAAGCTGATAAACTGCCCAGAATATGGTGAAAGAGCGGTTTTCCGGCGATGAGACGGTAATTCTTGCCCGGCACCCGCACAGAAGTATGACGCATGGGAACAAACGCAACAATTTTTTGAAATGTCATGGTTCCTCTATTTATTTTCAGGCTCCTGGGCCTCGGCATACGCAATGGGCTGAATATCACGGCTGTTGTGCTGGTCTGAGAAATCAAGGCTGCGCGGATAGTAAAAGGCCTGTTTCAACTGCCAGGTTAACGGGCCGCCCTGATGATAGCCGCGATAGGTTCCCCAGAACTGGTTCCACCGAAAGTGGATCACACTGCTCCACTCTGTGCCCAGACGGTTTTGTTGGCGGGCATAGCGCCAGTCATTCACCACATTCCCCAAAAACAGACGCAGCAAATCGGCCAGCGAGAAGGTCGCTTCGGGGTAAATCAGCTTGAAGGCCATTCCCTCGCGGCGATAGCGGTTGAATACGCTGCGCCAAGTCTCGTTGTGGATGTGCACCACCTCGGCCTCGGACACATAGGAAATATGGTAACCCTGGCTGTATGCCCAGCGCGCCCAGGCCAGGTCCTCCAACGCAGGGATGCGCTCGTCATAGGCGTTCTTCTCCCACACACTGCGCCGGATGGCCGAATTGGCATTGTTGCAAAACGGGTTTGCCTGGCGGGCCTGCGATTGTTCGGGAAACCAGTGGTGAAAGATCTGGTGCTCTGAAAATTTGGTGGTTTCAGCGCCGCGCTGCTTGCCATAGGCCAGGGCAACCTGCTCATCTTGAAAAGGCGCAATAAGCCGTTCCAGCCAATCGGGATAAACCGGGAACACATGCGCGCTGGCAATCACCACCACATCCGCCTCGGCCAGGGCAATTCCCAGGTTCAGCGAACGTCCAAAGGTAAATTCTTCCGGCCGGATGCTCACCACCTGCACCGGGTAACGGCGCGCAATGGCGACCGTGGCATCTTGCGAGCCCGAATCGACCAGAATGATCTGCACATTCTTCAGCGTTTGCTCGCTAATGCCGGTCAACAGCCGGCCGATGTGCTTTTCTTCGTTATATGCGCGAATGACAATCGAGCAACTTGGTTTCATGCGTCGTAAATAAAATCACCCTGATTCAAGATGCCATTCACAATCGTGCGAATGGCCGGTGAATTCTCCATTCTCAAATTCTGCCAGTCAAACGATTTCCAGCGCACATAGCCGCGCCAGACATCGTCGGGTTCAATAAACTGGTCCATCGGGATGGCCGTGCGATAAAGTTGATAATACAGAAAGCGGCGCGCGTTTTGTTGAAACTCGGGCGGGGCAGTCACCCGGTCTGCGGCCAGAAAAGCCCGCGCCTGTTCGCCGAATGCCAGCCGGGTCTGCGGAAAGAAGACCGTGGGAAGCTGGGTAAACCGCGCCCGGCCGCCGCACAGCACCGGTGCGCCCATGATGGCTGCCTCCAGCCCGATGGTGGAATTGTAGATCATCACAAACTTCGAACGTTGAATCAGCTCATAAGAGCTTAAATACTCATCCGGTGAAATGAACAGCAGATTATCCAGTTCATCCACCCGGTTTTGCTTCACCCAGCCGGCCACGCTTTCGGCGGCCTCTTTTCCGGGGCGGTTTTCATCGGGGTGGGCGCGCAGCACAAATAACGTGTCTGGGTGGCTTTTCACCAGCCCCAGCACCTCATCCAGCCATTCAAACATGCTGAGAAAAACCACGTTGGAATGCTTCTGGCTGGTATCAAAGACCACGTTGGTAAACACAGGCACAATCTGCCTGAAACCAGCCGCCTTTTCCAGCAGTTCGGGGCTCAGGTTTTGCATCTCGGGCCAAAAACGCACCCCGGCCATGCTAAAGTTGCCTTTCAAGCGCTGTTCCAGATAGGCATCCAACCGGGCGTTCTGCCCGGCATTCAGCTCAAAATCTTCAGGGATGTGAATCGGGTAAGCGGTCGCCTCACCGGGAGTGAAGAAAGCCGTATCCGGCCGCAGCGCCACTTCATGGCTGATGACCGGAATATCACGCTGCTGCGCCAGAAAACGTACTGTGGCCTCGGGGTAAAACATGCCGTTAAACACCACCACTGCGCGCGGGCTGCGCCGGTCGAGCAGGTCGCGCGCCTGGCAGGCCAGGCTCCAGGCCGAAAGCATATACTGTTGAAACAGATACATGGTCGGGCCATCGTCTTTGAGATGATGGCGACGCAAGATCCAGCGCAGCGAAGGCAGCACCAGATCACCCAGCGGCAGGCCGTCATACACAAAATCTGGATACTCGCGCAGTTCCAGTTTTTGCAGCGCTTGTTCCAGGTCTTGATCCACCAGATAGGGCAGATGCACGGCTTCACCACCGGCCGTCAGACGATCTGAAAGCGCCAGACACTTCTCACACGGCGGTTGTTTCCACGGCGCATCCCTGTTCGTCCCCAGCAGACAGGGCTTAAGCCCCGCGCTGCACACCAGATGAATCACCGGCGTGCCGGCCAACTGCACCCCCCAGGCTGCCAGTTGTTGAAAGGCGTTATTCAGGTTCATCCGCTCCAGACGGGTGGAAGCGTGAAAGAACACCACCGGCTGCGCAGCCGGATCAGCCGCGGCATGAGAAGCAACCGCAGCGTTCAACACCGCGGTTGTTTTCTGGTTATGATCGTCCGTCTGCCACTGGCGAATCTTGCGCCGCAGACGGAACCCGAGTGAATTTGAATCAGGCATCCTGAACCCGGCGCAGCTTCTTTAAGCTGGACATCTCGCTTTGATAGACGCGCTTCACACCATCGCCCAGGGCTTGCTCGGTAACGCGCACATACTTCACCAGACGCGCAAAACCACCCGGTTCCACCGAGGCCGCCTGGTCGCTGCCCCACATGGCGCGGTCCAACGTAAAATGGCGTTCGATCAGGCAGGAGCCC
The DNA here is from genome assembly GCA_964593905.1 of uncultured Anaerolineaceae bacterium. Classification (GTDB taxonomy): domain Bacteria; phylum Chloroflexota; class Anaerolineae; order Anaerolineales; family Anaerolineaceae; genus CAZQLE01. The sequence goes on from CAZQLE010000142.1 coordinate 4,518, forward strand.
AGGGCCACCGAAACCACCGAAGGAATCAGCCCGACCTCATGCCCCGAATAACCAATCGGGCAGTCGTACATCTGGCCCAGGGTCTCAATCATGCGTAAATTAAGCTCATCGGGGTCACAGGGATAGGCGCTGGTGGTGTGCGTGATCATCATATTATCCAGACCAATCACTTCCACAGCGCGCTTAATCTGGTCAATCGATGACATGCCGGTCGAAAGAATAATCGGGCGGCCGGTTGAGCGCAGCTTGCGCAGCAGGTTGTGGTCGGTCAATGAGGCGCTGGGCACTTTGAAACACAGCGGGTGATAGGCTTCGATGAAATCCACCGAAGGCTCATCCCAGACCGAGGTAAACCAGTCTATGCCAAGCTCACGGCAGTACCGGTCAATTTCGTCATATTCGGCTTTTCCAAATTCGGTCTTGTAACGATATTCCAGATAGGTGATATAGCCCCAGGGGGTATCCCGCATCTGGCTGCGTTGTTCGGGCGGCACGCATAATTCGGGGGTGCGCTTCTGAAATTTAACCGCATCCACGCCGCTTTCTTTTGCAACGCGGATCATTTCTTTTGCGATCTGCAGATCGCCATTATGATTAATGCCAATTTCAGCCACAATATAGGTGGGATAGCCCCGCCCAACCCATTTTTCACCAATCTTAATTGACTTAGCCATATTTTTTGAGTCCTTTCCTTTTATCCTGAGAAATCAGGCCTTCATTCTTTGCATCAGAATATCACACAGTTCACGCACAGCGCCGTGTCCGGCGCGCTGGCTCAATACGATATCGGCCTGGCGCAGCGCCTCTGGCTGGGCATCGACCGGGGCCACAGCGCAGCCCACAATCGGAAAGCACGGGGTATCGTTGACATCATTGCCGACAAAAATCGCATCGTTGGCGGCAATACCGCGCTCGGCCAGATACTTTTGCAGCACGGCCGGTTTATCCTCCACACCCTGAATCACCGGCACATTCATTTTCTTGCAGCGGGCGCTCACCACCGGGTTAACCTCGGTCGAGATCACCACCACTTCCATCCCGGTTGTCTGGCGCAGCAGGCGCACACCCATCGAATCACTGCGATTGGCAGCCACCATCTCGACCCCATTTTCGTTCACCCACACCCGGTTATCGGTCAACACACCATCAAAATCCATCACCAGCAGGCGCGGCTTTTCAGGCAGCGAACGGCGCTGTTTTCCGGGGTTGACCATCTCCAATCCACCGTAGTATACCAGCCATTCATAGCGCTGCCAGTCATACGGGGTATCGATATCCACCGTAAAACGCGAATCGATGATCAAAGGCAGGATCATCGCACCACTCATCGAATTCTGTTCCAAGATCGCCCGCGGTCGGATGGCATCGATATGTCCGGTCTGCCAGTAGACCGGCGGCAGCGCCTGACGGGGGGCGTTATACGGCTCACGGATGCCCTCCACCTGCAACAGGCCCTGCATCGCTCCGGTCTGCGGGTCAATGCGCCACATCTTGTGCGGGTTTTGCCCGGCTGAAACCACCCCGCGCACCGAATCGGCTTCGGGGTGCTCCAGCAGCAGCCGGACGGCGTCATCCACCAGATTCAACGGGCGGATCGGCGAAGTTGGGCGAAGCTGCACCACCACATCGGGATGATAATTCTCATGCTCGGCCAGCCAGGCCAGGGCGTGTTCAAACACTGGCAAATCCAGGGTGGCATCCTGGGCAAATTCGGCCGGGCGCAGAAAAGGCGTCTCGGCCCCCCAGGCGCGCGCTGCGGCAGCAATTTCTTCATCATCGGTCGAAACGATCACCCGCGTCACCAGTTTGGATTGCAAACCGGCCGCGATGGAATAGGAAATTAACGGGTAACCGGCAAAGGCGCGAATATTCTTGCGCGGAATACCCTTGGAACCGCCGCGCGCCGGAATGATCGCCAGGACTTCGGGTCGTTTTACCATGCCGTCCATCCCCCATCCACAATCACATTTTGACCGGTCATATAGCTGGAGGCTTCCGAGGCCAGGTAAAGCAGCGCCCCGTTCATCTCATTTTTCTGCGCCATGCGGCCCATGATGGTGCGGTAGGCATAATTGCGCGCAAAAGTCTCATCGTGATCGTTATATACGCCGCCCGGCGTCAGGCAATTGGCGCGCAGTTTGGTGCCCGCATAATAGGAGGCAATATATTTGGTCAGCCCGAGTACACCCGCCTTGCTGGTGGTATAGAACGCAGGTTTGAACTGGCGCGGCTGGCCGGGTTTTTCATAAATGCGTTGATCCGGCGGCACCAGGCCATAGGTGGAGCAGATATTGATGATCGAGCCCTGGCTGCCCTGGGCCACCATTTGGGCGGCGGCCGCCTGACAGCACAAAAACACGCCGGTCAGGTTCACATCCAGTGCCTGCTTCCACATCTCCAACGGGTAATCTTCAAATGTGTTGCGGTGCTGGCCGGCCTGCGAAGCGTCGAACTTGGGGTCCATCGCCGCGCTGCATACAATCACATCCAGGCTGCCATAAGCGCCCACACAGGTCTGAACCATCGCAGCCACGCTCTCGGGCGAGGTTACATCCACCTGCACCCCTGTCGCCTTAAAACCGGCCTGAACCAGTTCAGCGGCGAAGGTGTCGGCGGCAGGCCCGTTCAGGTCGGCCACCACCACGCCGGCGCCTGCTTCGGCCAGGGTGCGGCAAAACTCCTTGCCCAGCAGACCGATCCCGCCGGTGACGATGGCGGCTTTTCCGGCCAGCGAAAATTGATCATAAATCGTTGTCATTCCACACTCCTCAACGTTGAATTCAATCTAATTTCAACCCGGGTCAGTCATTCTGAGCCCGTCCGGGCACTCCCGGCCTGTCATGTCATTCTGAACCGGCATATCATGTCATTCTGAGCCGGTGTGATGTGCACTTCCGTCACACCGTGCGAAGAATCTCCCGGCCCGTCCGCACAAACCCGCTCCGCAGCCTGCCGGCGCAGGGATCCTTCGTCGCTATCGCTCCTCAGGATGACATAATATATCGTGTCATTCTCAGCCGGTGTGATGTGCACTTCCGTCACACCGCGCGAAGAATCTCCCGGCCCATCCGCACACACCCGCTCCACAGCCTGCCCGCGCAGGGATCCTTCGTCGCTATCGCTCCTCAGGATGACATAATATATCGTGTCA
>CAZQLE010000142.1:7768-10417 GCA_964593905.1 uncultured Anaerolineaceae bacterium
TTCTCAGCCGGTGTGACACCCTGCTAAGAATCCCGTCCCAACAGCAAATCATCCCCCACCGGGGTCACCTGTTCCACCCCGGCGCTCACATCCTCAACCCATTGCGCTTCCTGCGAGTTTTCGCGCAGCGCCGGCACATCAAAGATGGCCACCACCACCTTACCTTCATTCACCGCCAGGCGGATCTTCTCCAGATCGGCGGCATAGTTCTCGCGCGGCTGACCGGTGGCCGGGTTGGTCGGGGTGGGCAAAAAATAAGCCCCGCGTCCCACCAGCAACAGCACCGCCTGGGGGCGGTTGGTATAAATCGTCTGTCCGGCGGGCATTTCGCGCAGCATCTGAATGCTCTCGCGCTCCGTCCAGGCCGGGTCGGCAAAGCCCTGCCCGCCGCGCTGAAACTCATTCACCGTTTCGCGCAGATCGGTGGCAAACACCAGCAGCACCAGCAGCACACCGCCCACCGCCGCCAGCCGGGCCAACAACACCCCGCGCCGCCATAAAGCCGCGGCGGCCGCAATGCCCAGCAGCACAACCGAGAAAAAAGGCGGGGTGAGGATGCGCGCCTCATAATTCACACTGGCATCCAAAAACATCAGCGTAACCGTCAACACGGCCACATACACCAGCGGATAAAGAATCTGCATCCACAATGCAGTAGGCTGAGCCTTGCCCATTTCAGGGGCATTTCGAAACCCCTGCCAGGCCAGCCACAAACCCCACCCGATGAGCGCCAGACCAGCCAACACCAGCCCACCCACCAGCAGCGGGTAAGCCCGTTCAACCAGCCGCAGCCGGTCTGGCAGCAGCCAGCCCCAGAAGGTGATGATGCCTTCCTGAATTTTGGCCGCCGGGATGGAATGAAATTCCATCTGCCGGTTGGCCGCACTGCCGGTGGACTGAATATTGCGCAACGTCCAGGCCGCCAGCGCAGGCAGCGCGCCGATCACAAACCAGGCCGCGGCCCGCAGCCGCTGCCGCCACCCCCGGGCAAAAATCAACACTGCCAGTCCCAGCGTAAGCAACAGCGCAGCGCCGATATAACGGGTTAGATAAGACAAGCTTGCCAGAACACCCGCCAGCACAACCCAGCCCATTTTACGGGTCTGAAAATACCGGCCGGCCGCCAACAGCGCCGTAAAATGGGTGAAAAAGAACAACGGTTCCGACATGGCCGCCAGTTGAAAACGGAAGAAAGGCTCCAGCAGCAAAAAGAGCACCGACCCTGCCGCGCCAAACCCGGCCGAGCCAGTGATTTGCCGCCCCAGCAGCCCCACCAGAAACAGATTGGCCAGATACAACCCGAACGCCAGCCACCAGGCCGCCGCGAAAGGCTCCAACCCGCTGCGCAGCACGGCCGAAAGCGCCAGCGAATAAAGTGGCGGAAAATTGGTGATCGGCTTCAGCTCATCGCCGCCGCTGTTGCGCAGATACCCCTGCCCGGCCGCCAGATTTTGCGCGCCGTTGATGTACCCCACCGAATCATTGACCAGGGCCAGGCCGTCGGGGGTGGCATAAAAAAACAAAAAACCACCCAGCACGGCAATCACCATCAGAGCCGCCCAGAACCACAGTGTATTTTTCTTTTCGGTCAAAATTGTTTTTTCAGCCATACAACCCATTCAGTCGAGCCAATTATAATCGAGCGTCACGGCGCCCGATAAATCGCGCCATCCTCCCCACGGAAAATCAGTTCCAGGCCCCGTGTCAGGGTCTCAATCCGTTCGGTGGTACGGTCGGGGTAAAGACCGCTGAGCTGATTGCCGATGGAATCAAACAGCACCAGCAGCGCCCCTTCATCACGAAATGCCAGTTGAGCGCGGTCGGTCGGCAGAATCTCACCCTGCCCATAAGCGCTAAAATTCTCCAGCGGCCGGTCAAGATAAATCTCGGCCAGCGGGTAAGACGGGCGCCCGGTCAGAAACAACACCGCCATCTCCTCGTTGGTCACCAGCAGTTGGCCGGCCGGCTGCTTTTTCAGCGCCGCCAGCGTCTCAGACTGGGTCCAGAAGCGCGAGGTAAAGCCCATGCCCTGCCCGTAATTCTGGCGCACAATCCGCACCGTGCGCGCACCATACCAGCCGCAGACCAGCAAAATCACCACCGGCAGCGCCAGCCGCAACCAGCGGCGGTTCAGGTTCAGGCGTTCGAGCAGCGCCGCCGCCCCCACCAGCGCCCACAGCACCGCCAGGTGCAGCGGGGCCAGCATCCGGTCGCCAATGGTGATCGGCGGGTAAGTAGTGATGTACACGGCGGCGATCACCGCCAGGTAAACAACCCCAAACAACACCAGCAGCGCAGTCCATTGCCAGAGGCTTGAATGGTGCAGGTCACCCCGCTGGCGCAGGGCGCCCGCCAGCGCCCAGCCCAGAATGATCAAGACGAAGATCACCGCGGCTGGCACCAGCAGCGCATTGAGCGCCGCCGGGTATGGCGGGGTCTGGTTCCAGGTATCCGGGATCAACCAGAACAGCACCACTTCACGCAGCAGCGGAAAGAAACTGGCCGCGCGCTGCGCCATGCCACTTTCCAGGCTACGCGAGGCCACACTGGCCGTCTGGGTCAGGTCAACCACCAGCCAGGCGGTCATGGGCAAAATGCCCACCCCACCCAGCAGCAGCGCATCACCCAGCTTCTGGCGCAGGCTGCGGC
>CAZQLE010000143.1:0-2971 GCA_964593905.1 uncultured Anaerolineaceae bacterium
GGTGGTTGCCGCTTCGGTGCTGGTGGGGGTTGGCACGGTGGGCGGGCTGGGCATTTTGCCCACCAACAGCGCGCTGATCGCCGTATTAGCCGGCATCGCTGCCGGTATGATCGCCGGCATGATCAACGGTCTAATCATCACCGAACTGCGCGTCAACCCGACCATCGCCACCCTGGGCACCCTGGCCGCCTTTGCCGGCATTGCCTTCCTGCTCGTGCCCGATGGCAAACCCATCGGTGTGCTTACGCAACCCGATTTCACCTACCTTGCGCAGGGCCGGTTTCTAATCGACGTGGCTGTTCCCGCGCTGGGCGGCACCAAATGGACCGGCATCCCCGTTCTGACGGTGATCTTCGTGGCTGTAGCGATCATCGTGCATGTTATCATGCGCTATACCGATTTCGGGCGCGCCATTTACGCCATCGGCGGCAACGCTACCGCTGCCCGCCTGGCCGGCATCAACATCTCGCGCGTGCGCGTGATCATGTACATGCTCTCCGGCGCCATCGCCGGTCTGGCGGGTGTGCTGCTCACAGCCCGCACCACCTCGGGTAACCCGGTCAACGGCACCGGTCTGGAACTACAGGCTATCACCGCCGTCTATCTGGGCGGCGCAGCCACAGCCGGCGGCAAGGGCACCATCTTTGGCACCTTCCTGGCGGTGATTCTGGTGGGTGTGCTAAATAACGGCATGAACCTGCTCGGCTTCAACACCTTCATCCAGCGCGTGGCGCTCGGCTTATTGCTGGTTGCGGCTGTGGCAATTTCACAGGCCCGCCAGGCTCGCGCCGAACGCGCCCGCACCCGCATCTAAAACCAGCAAAAAAGGTCTCAGCAGAGGCCCTCAAATTTGACCGTACACCTCAAACCTGGCCGTTTCCTCGTAGAAACGTCCAGGTTTGAAATAAATAGACCCAGCCAGGCCGGGGCAGATCGTCTGCGGTCTGGCCGCCTAACAATTTCACCCATATGTGGCGGGTCTTTCAACCCACCCGCTGCCACCAAAGGGGAATCATGAAATCTCGAGACCGCGTATTAATGGCATTACAGCACGAAACGCCGGATCGCTGCCCGATGCAGATCTCTTTCACGCCCGAATTTGCCAACCGTCTGCAGACAGAAATGAAGATCGAAGGCGAAAAACTTCATAACCCGCATGGGGGTGGGAACACCTATGAGATGGAACGTGCCCTGGGGCAGGATCTACTGCTCACATCGGTGGGCTGGGCCAACTCATACTATCAGGATGAGCAAAATTATGTGGATGAATGGGGGGTCGGCTGGCGTTCGACCGAATATAGCACGCCCTTTGGCAAAGGCCGCTACACCGAAATTCACGGCAACCCGTTGGCCGATGAGCGCGCCATCTCTGCTTACCAGGCTCCCGACCCAACCCGCCCCGAGCTTTATCGCGAAGCTGAATGGGTGCTGCGCAACTTCAAAGAAGCGTATTATATCGTTGGTGTGACCGTGACCACCATTTTTGAAACCGCCTGGGCGCTGCGCGGTTTCGAACGCATTCTGGCCGATTTTGCGCTCAACCCCGATATCGCCGAAGCCGTGCTTGACATCCCCTACCAGTACCATTTGACTGCCGCTAAAAAGCTGACCCATATGGGGGTGGATATGATCTGGCTGGGAGATGATGTTGGAGCGCAGAATGCCATGATCATCTCCCCCAAAATGTGGCGGCGCTTCTTAAAACCGCGCATGGCAAACTTTATCGCCGAATTAAAGGCCATCAACCCGGCCGTGAAGGTTGCCTATCATTCAGACGGCAATATTTACCCGATCATCCCCGATTTGATTGAAATTGGGCTGGATGTGCTCAACCCGGTTCAACCGGCCAGCATGGACCCGGTCAAACTTAAGCAAGATTATGGCGACAAATTGTGCTTCTGGGGCTCTATCGACGAGCAGCACACGCTGCCTTTTGGCTCAGCAGCCGATGTGGAGGCCGAGGTATGCGCCCGCTTGAAAACGCTGGGCAGACAGGGCGGTTTAATTCTGGGGCCAACCCATCATGTGCAACTGGATACCCCCATGGACAATTTCTGGGCGATGGTCAACACCATTACCCGCACCCCTTATGCCAAAAGCTGACCGGGTGCCAGCGCATTCATCTCTCAGACATCTCTAAAGTCTCATACCCCCCGAAATTTTCAGGTGCTTTGAAAGGCAGGAACTGCGATGAACAACCTTGAACGGTTTAAGCGAACAATTCAGTGGCAGCCCGTCGACCGCATTCTGACATACGACTTTCTGGATAACCGCCAAATTCTGATCGAGCACGGCGGCTATGACCCCTCTCGATCTTACACGTTTGAAGAGTTGATCGAGGTCAACGGCCGCGCCTGGAAAAATATCGGGGTAAATGTTACCCGTTCGGTTCACGACCCGGTCAACCACTGGATGGGCGGAAAAATCACTAATTGGATCCGCTTTTTTGGCGTTGACCCCGGCAACTGGGAAGTCAGCCAGGCCGGAGATACGGCCTGGATTTCAAAGCGGCCCTTCCGAACCCTGAAAGAGCTTGAAAAACACATGCCGCACATGCCGCGCTATGAAGAGGTGCGCGACTGGTACCAACCGTTTATCCGGCAGGTGCAGCAGGCGTTTGCACAGTACGACATTGTCTTTGTCGGGGCGGTCGAAGGCCCGCTGTGCGATGCCTATACCTACATGGATATGGAGCTGTTTGCCCAGGCAATTTACGATGCCCCTGAGCTGCTGTCACATATCATGGATTGCACGGGCATGTTTTCGGCCCATATCGCCCGCGCATATGCCGAAGTGAGCGAGGTTCCGCTGTTGTTTATGGGCGAAGATATCTCGGGCAGCACCGGGCCGATCTTTAACCCCAAATTTGTGCGCAAAGAGGGTCTGCCGCGCTGGAAGTGGATCAGCGCTCCCATCAAAGAAAAAGGGATGAAGTTCCTGTTTCATACCGATGGCCGCTACGGGGCCTTTT
>CAZQLE010000143.1:2981-4807 GCA_964593905.1 uncultured Anaerolineaceae bacterium
TGATCTTCGGCGATTTTGAGGCCGACGGGCTGAACCCCATCGAACGTAACGGCTGCAACGACATCTTTGAGATTCGCAATGAATATCCCGATCGGCTGCTGTTTGGCAATGTGTGCTGCATTCACACTTTGCCGCACGGCACGGTGGGAGATGTTGAAGACGAGACCCTGGAACTGATTGAAAAGATTGGTCCCCAGGGCGGCATATTGATTGGATCATCCAGCGAAGTGCATGACGCCGTGCCGGTGAAAAACGCCGCCGCCATGTATCAGACCGTCCACGAATATGGGGCCTACCCGATCAACGTCGAACGCATTCAGGCCAGGCGGGCCGAATTGAAAAAAACGGGCGCGCTCAAGCTCCGCTGAGAAAGAGAGAGCCTCATGTCAGACAGGGTGCAGGCCTGGTCAGAAACTGTCAAAATTCCCACCTACAAAATTGGCCCGCCAGATAAAAACCCGATGTTTCTGGAAAAGCGGGTGTATCAGGGCAGCAGCGGTGTGGTTTACCCTCACCCGGTGATCGACCGCGTCTTTGACGAAAAAGAAGACAAAGCATATACCGCCGTTTATCTTGAAAATCGCTACCTCAAGCTGATGATCCTGCCCGAGATCGGCGGACGGGTGCAAATGGCGTTGGATAAAACCAACGGCTATCATTTTGTCTATTACAACCGCGTCATCAAACCGGCTCTGGTCGGGCTGGCCGGGCCGTGGATCTCAGGCGGCGTCGAGTTTAACTGGCCGCAGCACCACCGCCCCAGCACCTTTGACCCGCTGGACTGGTCGATTGTAGAAAACGCCGATGGCAGCCAGACCGTCTGGTGCAGTGAAATTGAGCACATGTTTCACACCAAAGGGATGCACGGTTTTACGCTGCATCCCGGACGGGCTTATTTTGAAATCAACGTCCAGCTCTACAACCGCACCTCTGAGCCGCAGACCTTTTTGTGGTGGGCCAACCCGGCCGTCCATGTGCATGACGAATATCAATCAGTCTTCCCGCCAGATGTGCACGCCGTAATGGACCACGGCAAGCGGGATGTCTCCACCTTCCCCATCGCAACCGGCACCTATTACAAGGTCAACTACGCTCCCGGCACCGATATCAGCCGCTATAAAAATATTCCCGTGCCCACCTCGTATATGGCTTATCACTCCGATTTTGATTTCATGGGTGATTACGACTATCGCGCCCGGGCCGGAATGTTGCACATTGCCAACCATCATGTGGTGCCGGGCAAAAAACAGTGGACCTGGGGCAACAGCGATTTTGGGCAGGCCTGGGACCGCCAGTTGACCGATGAAGACGGCCCCTATATTGAGCTGATGTGCGGCGCCTATACCGACAACCAGCCCGATTTTTCCTGGATCCAACCCGGCGAAGAAAAATCGTTCACCCAGATTTTTATGCCCTACCAGCAAATTGGCCCGGCTTGCAACGCCAACGAGCACGCCGCGCTCAACCTGCGCGTGGAAGATGGCGCCGCCCACTTTGGCGTCTATGTCTCTGCCCCGCGCACGGTGACGGTGGCGCTGTTCTGTCAGGGGCGGTTGGTCTATGAAAAACAGGCCGAACTGGAGCCCCAAACCGTGCTGTGCGATCAGGCCGCCCTACCAGCCGGGATCACACCCGGCGATTTGACCCTGAAGATCTTCAGCGCCGGCGCCCTGCTGCTAGAGTTCTCTCCGCTGCCCGACGAAAAGCCCGAAATTCCGTCCCCGGCCGTGCCGGCCCCCGCTCCGCAAGATATTCAGAGCAGCGAAGAACTGTACCTGAACGGTTTGCATCTTGAGCAATACCGCCACGCCACCTACCCGCCAGAG
>CAZQLE010000143.1:4817-10341 GCA_964593905.1 uncultured Anaerolineaceae bacterium
CGCCAGAGCCTTATTATCTCGAAGCGCTGCGCCGCGACCCCGGCGACAGCCGCTGCAACAATGCCCTGGGGCTGCTGCTTTACCGCCGCGGCAAGTTTGCCGAAGCCGAAAACCATTTCCGCGCCGCCGTCCGGCGTCAGACGCTGCGCAACCCCAACCCCTATGACGGCGAAGCCTGCTACAACCTGGGCCTGGCGTTGAAGATGCAGGGGCGCTTTTCAGATGCATTCGCGGCCTTTCACAAGGCGGTCTGGAATGCCGCCTGGCAGGATGCGGCCTATTTTGAGCTGGCCCGTCTTGCCAGCCGCAAAGGCGACTATGCCCGCGCGCTCGAGGATGCCGGGCGCAGCCTGAACCGCAACTGGCGGCACCATCAGGCCCGCCACCTGAAAATTGCCCTGCTGCGCCGCATGGGGCACAAAGCACTGGCCCAGACCGAAACGATGCTGAGTCTGGAACTGGATGCGCTCGAACCCGGTGCGCTGTGGGAACGCTTTCTGCTGGACGGCGACCCAACCTTTGAGCAAAAATTCCGCGCCGACCCCGAGCTTCGCACTGCCCTGGCGCTGGATTATACCCAGGCCGGTCTGTACGATGAAGCCGCCGGTCTGCTGCAAGCACCGGCCGCCCACCTTCCCCTGGCCGCTTATACCCTGGGCTGGGTGTTGACTCAGGCCGGCAAACCCGCCGCCGCCCAGGCGGTATTCCTCCAGGCGGCAGCCCTCAGCCCGGATTACTGCTTCCCCAACCGGCTGGAAGATGTGCTGATTCTTGAAACGGCCCGGCGCGCCAACCCGCAAGATGCCCGCGCCCCCTACTACCTGGGCAATTTCTGGTATGCCCACCGGCGTTATGATGAAGCAATTGACTGCTGGGAAAACGCCCGCGAACTGGACCCCCATTTTGCCACCGTGTGGCGCAACCTGGGCCTGGCCTATTACAACAAACGCGGCGACGCCGCCCGCGCCCTGGCCTGTTTTGAACAGGCCTTTGCCCTGAACCCGAGCGATGCACGCGTGTTTTTTGAACTGGACCAGTTGTGTAAACGCCTCAACCGCGCACCGCAGGAACGCCTGGAAAAATTGCAGCAGTATGCCCACCTGGTGGAACAGCGCGACGATCTTGCCATTGAAATGATCAGCCTGCTCAACCTGCTGGACCGCCCCGATGAAGCCTATGCGCAAATAATGAAGCGCACCTTTCATCCCTGGGAAGGCGGCGAAGGCAAGGTGACCGGTCAGTATGTCGCCAGCCTGACAGCCCTCGCGCGCAAAAAGATGGCAGCCGGAAGGCCGCAGGAGGCCATTGCCCTGCTGATGCGGGCACAGGGATACCCCGCCAACCTCGGTGAAGGCAAACTTTACGGCGCGCAGGAAAACAACCTCCTCTATTCTCTGGGCTGCGCCTGTGAATTGCTTGACCAACCAGAAGCAGCCCGCGCCTGGTTCGAGCGCGCCTCATCCGGGTTAAGCGAGCCCACCTCGGCCATGTACTACAATGATCAGCCCCCCGACAGCATCTACTATCAGGGGTTGGCCTGCCTCAAACTCAACCGCGGCGAAGACGCCCGGTCCATTTTCAACCGGCTGATCCATTATGGCCGTGCCCACCTCAACGATGAAATCAAGATGGATTACTTCGCCGTATCGCTGCCCGATTTTCTGGTTTTTGAACAGGATCTGAATGAGCGTAACCGCCTGCACTGTCACTATATGATGGGGCTTGGTTCGCTCGGTCTGAAAGACCTCAACACCGCAAAAAAGCATCTGGAGGCCGTCCTGGCAGCAGATGTCTACCATTTCGGGGCAGCACTGCACCGTAATTTTGAATAACAACCGTGAGAGCCAACATGACCGATATTTTCAATTCAACCTGGCATGATTTTGCAGCGCTTACGCTGGAAAACGCGCGGCTGCGGGTGGTAATCCTTCCGCAGTTGGGCGCAAAGATCGTCTCGCTATTTGACAAAGCGCACAACCATGAGTGGCTGGTGCCGCCCATGCGGTCGTTAAAGCAAACCGCCTACGGAGACGATTTTGTCAGCCAGGATATGAGCGGCTGGGATGAGATGATGCCCACCATCTCGGCCTGTAGCTCAGGCGGCGCCGCGCTGCCCGATCACGGCGAGGTATGGAGCATTCCCTGGGACGTGGAGCAGAGCACACAAGCGGTGGTGTTGTCGGTTTCGGGCACGGCTGTGCCCTACCGCCTCACCCGTTCGGCTGCGCTGACCAGCGCAGATTGTCTGGAGCTGCGCTACCGCCTCACCGCCTGCGGCGAGGCCCCGCTGCCGTATCTGTGGGCCGCCCACCCGCAGTTCAACGCCGACCCGCAGACGCGCATTGTGCTGCCCGCGCAGGTAACCGGGCTGATTAACGTCATCGCGGGCGACCCGGCCTGGGGCGCCGCCGGCACGCTGCACGCCTGGCCGCAGGCTGCCGCCGCAGACGGGTCACTCTGGCAGTTAGACCGCGTGCGCGAGGTAAGCCACCGTTCCTGCCGCAAGTTCTATGTTCCCCCCGAACTGCCAACCGCCTGGGCCGCACTGGTGCATGAAGGGCTGGGCTGTCAACTGCGGCTGGATTGGTCGGCCACCGAACTGCCATACCTGGGGTTGTGGGTGGATGAAGGCACCTACAACGCCCGGCCCGTTGCCGCACCCGAACCCTGCACAGGATATTATGACAGCCTGGAGCGAGCCGTGCAAAATGGCAAAGTGCCCGTGCTGGCGCCCGGCGCGCAGCACACCTGGGCCATCCGAATTACCCTGAGCGATCTGGGCCAGCCAGTTATCAGATGATCGTGACGCCCACCGGCATAAAACTCGTGACATACCAGAAATCTGCTGCCAGCCTCACAAAAAAAACGAGCGGAGCCTGTGTTCATCGGCTCCGCTCGCATCTTTACAAACCACTGGCGGGGGATGCTTCTTCCAACAGCCCCCTGCGCTTAGTTGGCCGTGTTTTCAACCTTCTGGCGCTGCGGCTGAGACCTGATCAACGCTTCTGCCTGGCGAAAAGTGACCATTTTGCCACTCTCCTCATCGATCAGGGTCAATTTCACACACTCCAGGCTCTCACGGATCGTGAAGGTGGGTGATTGCTGAAAAATCTCGGCCGATTCGTAGGCCTGACCAAGATAATAATTTGGAACACGCGGGTTAAGATGGTGGATATGGTGAAAACCGATATTGCCGCTGAACCAGTTTAACGCTTTAGGCAGATCATAATAAGAGGCACCTTTTAACGCCGACTCGACGAAATCCCATTCAGCTTTAGGGGCCCAGTACACCGTCTCAAACTGGTGCTGCACAAAAAACAGCCAGATGCCCGCCGCGCCGGCAATCCAGATCACCGGCAGTTGAATGAGCAGGTAATTCTGAAAACCAATCAAGGCGCTGATTCCGGCCGCCATTGCCACCATAAAGACATTGGCCCAGACCACACTCATGGTTTCTTTTTTGCCATAATACGGCAAGGGCAAACGATGTTGAATCAGAAACATCCAGATGGGTCCAAGGACAAACATGACGAACGGGTTGCGGAACAGGCGATAACCCAACCGCTTCATGGGCGAAAGCTGAAAATACTCGTTAACGGTCAGCGTGGTCACATCACCCACACCGCGTTTATCCAGGTTGCCGGCGGTGGCATGATGAATGGTGTGTGAGCGCCACCACTGATCGCTGGGGGTAAACACCAGCGCGCCCAGCCAAAAACCAATCCTCTGATTTAATTTTTGGGAAGGAAAGAATGAATTGTGACCACAATCATGGAAGAAAATGAAAATGCGCACCAGAAAACCGGCCGTCGGCAGGGCCAGCAGCAAAGTCAACCAGTAACCCACCTGCAGGCTGTAAACCATTGCCACCCAGCCGGCAACATAACACAGGAGCGTGACCACCAACTGGCTCAGCGCAGTTTTCGATTCCGCCCTCGAATAAGGTTCCAGAATGGTTTTTAACTCTTGTATGCTCGGCAATTTTGCTTGTAAGACATTATTTTGCATGTTTCACCTCGTAATATTAATTTAGCCGGTAATTAATATCCAGATAAGTGCCCCAGGTACTATTTTAAGGAACAATTGCATATGCCCAGAACCCATCTGTGACAAATCTTGCTATAATTCTCTTTATAAATCAGTATTCCCGCAGCTTTCAAAAAACAGCCTGGGTCACCAACCGGTCCTTGTAATGATAAAAAACACGCACCAGAACGGGCCAGACCCTGGCGCGCCCGGCCCGCCGGTGAGGGTCGGCACAGTTTTGCTCAGCCCAGACACAGGGCCGCAACTGGTCCGCCCAGTCACCGCGATCGCGCACAAATATTTTGAGCCACTGCTCATCCAATTTTATTACCCAACCCGGAGACACCCATGGATAACCCGGCAAAAGAAATTAGAATTAGTGATTACAGCCTCACCGGGGCCAACACCCGGCTGGCAGCCGCAAAAGGCCTGGCCGATGCAAAGTGGTATGCCTCGCCGGTGCCCCGAGAAAAGATGCGCGAATTGCTTGAGCGCCGCGACGGCCCGGCCATTCGAGATACACTGCTCTGGTTCGCACTGTTAGGGCTGTGCGGATATGGCGGTTATTTGCTCTGGGGCAGCGCCTGGGCAATAATCCCATTTGCAATGTATGGGGTTTTATATGCCTCGGTTTCAGACTCACGCTGGCACGAATCCAGCCACGGCACAGCCTTTAAGACCGACTGGATGAACAACGCCCTGTATGAACTGGCTTCCTTTATGGTGCTGCGCGAATCAGTTCCCTGGCGCTGGAGCCATACCCGTCATCACAGCGATACTCTGGTGATGGGGCGCGATCCTGAAATCGTTGTGCAGCGGCCGGCCAGACTACTGATCTTAATTTCCAATTTTTTCAATGTAATGGCACTGCGTTCGTATGTACGCAATGTCGCTCTGCACTGCATCGGGCGGTTCAACACAGATGAGCTTACCTATCTCCCGCCATCTGAACACAAAAAAGTGATCGTGCGGGCGCGCATTTATGTCTTGATTTATGCCGGGATCCTTGCGCTTTCCATCTACACCGGCAGCATCTTACCCTTGATGTATGTCGGGCTGTCCAACTTTTATGGAGCCTGGTTGATGGTGATCTACGGCTACACCCAGCACGCCGGTCTGGCCGAAAACGTTCTCGATCACCGTCTGAACTGCCGGACGGTCTACATGAATGCCATCAATCGTTATCTATACTGGAACATGGGGTACCATCTCGAACATCACATGTTTCCGCTGGTGCCGTATCACGCGCTTGCCAGACTGCACGAGCTGATCAAAGCCGACACCCCCACGCCGTATAACGGGCTATTGGAAGCTTATAAAGAGATCATCCCCGCCGTCATCCGCCAGGCAAAAGAACCTGAATATTACATCAGGCGCCCCCTGCCAGCCCCCACCCGGCAGACCGAAACCGCCGAGGCCCCACGGATCATCACCGCAGTAAACCGGCCCGTGGTCAACGGCTGGATCGAAGTGTGCGAGAGCGGTCTGCTGCAAAAAG
>CAZQLE010000144.1:0-10328 GCA_964593905.1 uncultured Anaerolineaceae bacterium
CCCCCGAAGCAACCGCCACCCCCGAGGGAGAGAACCCGGAATAAACACCTATGAGTAAACTAACGCTGACCGGCCGTGTGCTGCGCTATCAATCGGGTTTCTATCAGGTCTTAACCGCTGAGAGAACCTATATCTGCCAGCTTCGCGGCCGGCTCAAGCGCGGCCCCATGCGCGGCGACCTGGTGGCGGTGGGTGATATGGTGGCCGCCACCGTTTTGCCCGACGGTACCGGCGCAATTGAAGAAGTGCTGCCGCGCAGCAGTGAGCTGATTCGTATGGCGCCCACCCCGCGCGGTGTCTATCGCCAGGTGTTGATGTCGAACCTGGACCAGATTGTGCTGGTCTTTGCCTGCGCCTACCCCGAACCGCGCCTGCGCATGTTGGATCGGTTTCTGGTGATCTGTGAAAAACAGGGCATTCCCCCGCTGATCGTAGCCAACAAGGTTGATCTGGTGGGTCTTGAAGAAGCCCACGAGATTTTTGATATGTACCAGTCGCTGGGCTACCCGGTGTTGTTTGCCTCGGCCGAGGCCGGCCTGGGGGTGGATGAACTGCGCGAAAAGCTGAACGGTAAAATATCGGGCCTGGTGGGGCCTTCGGGGGTGGGCAAATCGAGCCTGCTCAACGAAGTGCAGCCCGAGCTGGGGCTTAAGGTGCGCGAGGTGAGCGATTTTAACGACAAAGGGCGGCACACCACCGTGGTGCGTGAACTTTTCCCGTTGAACGGCGGCGGTTTTGTGGCCGATCTGCCCGGTCTGCGCACCTTGGCGCTGTGGGATACCCAGCCCGAAGAGCTGGACGGGTACTTCCCCGAATTGCGCGTGCTGGTGGAACACTGTCAGTTTAGCGACTGCTCGCACGATGTGGAAGAACCCGGCTGCGCTGTGGTGGCCGCGGTGGAGGCGGGCAAGGTGTTTGTAGAACGCTATGAGTCGTATTTGCGCATGCGCTTTGGCGAAGAAGACCGCTAGGCGCGGCCAGAGGACGATACCTGCCAGACAGAACGGGTTTGAAAGGATAGCGGGGAAAGCGCCTATGACCCAACAGATTTCAAAACGCAAACGTATTTTCCGCGGCATCGGCATCGGGTTTGCCGTGCTGGTGGTGCTGGTCTATCTCGGCCTGCCGGCGGCGATGGGCGTCTCGGCCGTGCTCTCTAATCGCGCGGCGGTGGGTGAACCGCCGGCCGGTTTTGAAGAAGCGC
This sequence comes from uncultured Anaerolineaceae bacterium, assembly GCA_964593905.1. Lineage (GTDB taxonomy): Bacteria > Chloroflexota > Anaerolineae > Anaerolineales > Anaerolineaceae > CAZQLE01. The sequence goes on from CAZQLE010000144.1 coordinate 1,205, forward strand.
TTTTGCACACCGCCGACGGGTTGGAACTGCGCGCCTGGTATCACCCGCCCGCCAATGGCGCGGTGATCCTTTTGCTGCATGGCGCCGGCGGCTCGCGCACGGGCGTGCGTTCTTATGCCGAACTGTTGGCCGGGCATGGTTACGGCGTTCTGGCTTTTGACCTGCGCGGGCATGGCCAAAGCCAGGGCCAGACCAACCGCCTGGGCTGGCAGGGCACGGCCGATATCGGCGCGGCGCTAGACTTTTTGCGCCAGCGGGCCGAAGTGCGGCAAATTGGCGGGCTGGGAATTTCGATGGGTGGCGAAGCGCTGCTGGGTGCGGCAGCCGCCTACCCAGAGGTGCGCGCCATGGCCGCCGACGGCGCCACGCGGCGCTGCACGGCCGAACTGCTGGCGCTGGAATCGGAACGACCGCTGGTGCGCAATTTTACCGCGCGGGTGATGTATGCCACGGTGCAACTGCTCAGCGGTGAACAACCGCCCACGCCGCTGCTGACATCGATGCTGGCCGCGGACCAGACCCAATTTTTGTTCATCGCCGGCGGCGGCAACGCGCTGGAAGTGGCGTTTAACGAGTTGTTTGCCAGCCGCCTGGGTGAGCGGGCCGAATTATGGGTTGCGCCCGGCGCTGCGCACACCGCTGCTTTTTTGCTCTATCCGCAGGAATATGGGCAGCGCCTGACAGCGTTTTTTGACCGCGTGCTGCTGGAGGAATAACCCGCCTGTGCATCTGTCTGCTGCGCCCGGCGCAGCAGCTCTATCTCGCCGTCTGATTGTGCGGCGGCGCTTAAGATCATCTCTACAAACCCGCGTAATTTTTACCGGCTAGAAATTGGCATAATGCACACCGTTTTCAACGATGTTTGCCTCAAAATTAAGCAGCCCGTCGATTTTCAGGCGCTGGATGAGCTCTGGAAACACTGTTTCTGAAACCAGTTGTTCATCGGTATACCAGTCTGCGCTGAGAATGCCCTCCAGCCGGCTTTCAGCGGTGGCGGTGACGACCCCCTCGATATACCGGCAGCGGTACCAGATTTTTAGCATCTGAAAACGGGAGGAGCGGGCGTTTTCGATCATCACCGGCACTTGCGGTTCCACCCGGATTCCGGTTTCTTCAAAAACCTCGCGTTTCACCGTGTCGCGCAGGCTTTCACCGTCGTTGAGCCCACCCCCCGGCGCAACCAGATAACTCCCGTCTGCATGTGGGTAGCGGACGAGCAGGATTTTATCGTGGTGGATGACAAAACCGCCGGCGGCGATGCGCTGCGTATAATTTTCCATGAGAGTATATCCTTTGGGTTGGGGCGGCTGTGCGGTAGGTGGTATGGTTGGCCTGCTTGCTCACCCGGGTGGTGGTCTAAATTTGAGATGGTTTTTTACGACTTTTAAAATGTAACGTGAGTTCGGGATATGAAATAGCGTTTGAGGAATGAGATGAAAATACTAAAGCCTAAGAGATTTCCTTCAGGACCTCGTCAATTTCCTTATCGGATGCCATCCAATTTTCGGCCTTCATCTCGTATAACTTGATCAAACCTAAAACAAAGAGAGGATCTTCTGCCCCAAACACATTTCCATCTTTTGAAGCAAAGCAGTAACCTTTCTTTTTATCATAGGTAAAGGCGTAACCCAGTTGCCGAATGAGCAAGATTGCAGGTACGACGGTATTGCCACCAGCATACAGTTTCATCGTTTGCCTCTGACGAAAGAATTTAAAAAGGATAGTCTCCGAATGAGAGTAAACTTTTGTCACCACAACAACAGTTGAAACCCCAGGAGACCCTCAATGGACAGTTTACTCGTTTTGTCCTGCGATGTCGATGATTACTGCAAGGTGTTTTTACCTATCTGGAACCGGCAACTGCTTGCATTGGACAGAATCAGCGTCACCGATCTTGTTCATTGATGATCAGTGAGATTATGACCATCTTGATTGCCTTTTACCAATCGCACTACCGTGACTTCAAAGCCTATTACAACGAGTAAGTCCTAGAATATTGGTAGACAGGGCTTCCTGGACTGATCAGTTATACACGCTTTGTGGAGTATATCTCCCCGGCTTTGGTGCCGCTGATTTTGTACTTACGAAGTTACTGCTTGGGCAACTGCACTGAGCTTTCTTTCATTTATTCCATTTCCTTGGATGCGCGCCTCAATCAATGGATCCATTGCCACAAACCCCTGGCGAGGTTACTCGTGCGCGCCGTCAAAGGTGAATTTGATTTCTTTAAAATGCCTGGCAAGATGACCCAGCAAACCGCGGATAAAAAGAATCAGCCCCAGCATCTCAAGGCTTTCTTCAAACGTCACGATCAGGCAGTAGACTAAACCGCGCTGATGAGTTTCGACGTAGCGGCCCCCGATCATCTCCACCCCAAGGCTGCCCCCCAGGTAGACCACAGCCGCAATGAAAAAATAGAGCCGGGTTTTTGCATCCAGATCGAACCAGAAGCGCACAAAGAAGGGCGTCAGCGCCAGAACCAGGGTGATGCCGGGGATGACCCAGGCGAAGTAGAATATGCCCAGCGGACCCTCTCCCAGCAGATTTTGAATTGGCACAACCAGATTCTCGTGGATCGAAAAAGCCTCGTCATAGGTCATGACCAGGAACCCGAGGGAAAGCGCTGCCCAGTAAGCAGCCGAGGGGGTCTTTTTGTTGAGGATGAAGAGCACTGCCAGGAGCAAAGAGGCAAAAACAAGCAGCAAAGTGGAGAAAAAGGCGGGAATGTTTCGCTCGCCATCCACATTAAACAGCGGAACCAGCCCCATCAGGTTTTCATACCCGAACTGAAACTTTGCCACCTGTCCGGCGAGGCTGGCAAGAATCAGCATTAATGCCAACACGCCCAGTATGCGTGCAATCACAGTGGGATTCAGGGCTATTTGCTTCATATTTCTCCTGCGTTGTTTTTCGGGCCTGGCGATTGATTTTGCAAACTTTGAATCAGGCCGGGAAGGTGAAATCTGCTGCAAATCAGCCGGTTTATTTCCACCCCGATTGAATCCCTGCTCATTATTTTAACGAGTTCTGAACTCAAGTCAATTATTTCGCACACCCCACTTTTTTTGGCCGGTTGCACCGGGGCAGGCCGTAATAGTATAATCTTGATAAACATTTACCAAATTGTCCCGCGCGCGCAGGCTCACAGACGACCGCGCGCGCGGGGAGGGAAAGGGTAGGAAAGATGAACGCAGCAAAACAATCTGTCACTCTGCTGGCGGCCACGCGCAAGGGAGCCTTCTTTTTAACCGGCAGCCCGGCCAACCCGGCCTGGACGGTGAGCGCACCGGCGCTGCTGGGCGCGATGATCAACCAGGTGGCGCTCGACCCGCGCGACGGCCGCACCCTGTTGATGGCGGCCCAGCCGGGCCACCTGGGGCCGACCATTTACCGCTCCACCGATTTTGGCGCCACCTGGCAAGAGGCCAGCCGCCCGCCGGCTTTTCCCAAAAGCGAGGGCGGCGAGGCGGTGCGCTACACCTTCTGGCTGGCGGCGGGGCACGCCACTCAGCCGGGGGTGTGGTATGCCGGCACCTGCCCGCCGGCGCTCTTTCGCAGCGCCGACGGCGGCGATACCTGGGAAGGGGTGGCCGGGTTTAACGAACACCCGCTGCGTCCCGAATGGGCTTCGCTGGGCGGCGAGGGCGAGATCCCCGATGGCAATATCCTGCACTCCATCCAGATCGACCCGCGCGACCCGCGCCATCTGTATTTTGGCATTTCACCCGGCGGGGTGTTTGAGACGCGCGACGAAGGCGTCACCTGGGCGCCCTTGAACCGCGGCATTGTGTCTTACTTTCTGCCCGACCCCGAGGCCGAATACGGCCACGACCCGCACGCGCTGCGCATTCATCCGCTGGACCCCGATCTGCTGCTGATGCAGACCCATACCGGCATCTACCGCATGGAACGCGGCGCGGCGCGCTGGGAGCATGTGGGCCAGGCCATGCCCGCCGAGGTGGGCGATATTGGCTTTGTGATGCTGCTGCACCCGCGCAACGTGAACACCGCCTGGGTTTTTCCGATGGATGGCACTGAGATCTGGCCGCGCACCAGCCCGGGCGGCAAACCGGCGGTCTACCGCACCGGCGACCGCGGGGTTTCGTGGCAGCGCCAGGATGCCGGCTTCCCGCGCGAGCACGCCTATTTCACGGTCAAACGCCAGGCCATGACCAGTGACGGGCGCGACCCGCTGGGGCTGTACCTGGGCACCACCGGGGGGCAGGTGTGGGGCAGCTTTGACGAGGGGCAGCACTGGGTGCGGCTGGCCGATTCTCTGCCCGAAATTCTGGCCCTCGAGGCCGTTACACTGCCGCAATGAAGGTCATCATTCCCACCCAACTACGTTCGTATACCCAGACCGCCGAGGTGCAGGCCGCCGGCGCCACGCTGGGCGAGCTGCTGCAAGACCTGGACCGGCAGTATCCGGGGATTCGCTTTCGCATGATCGACGAGCAGGATCGCATCCGGCAGCATATTCGCATATTTATCAACCGCGAGGTTGCCGACCGGTTGGAATCGCCCTTGCTGGCCGGGGATGAGGTGCGCATTATCGGGGCGCTCAGCGGCGGGTGAGCACGCGCCACCTGCCCCGGCAGCTGTCTGATGGATCGTTTTCAGGGCCTTGCCGGGCAGCAAAAAGCTGCGCGGGCGTTGATCGCCACGGGTTTGGCTGTGGTCGGAGCAAGAACTTCTGTATTAATCTTGCGATTGCAGAATCATTAATGTGGTCACCCCATTCTCGGGCATGACCGTAATATTCACGGATCGACCATTTTTCTGCCAGGCCGACATATGAATACCGTCCATTTGATTATTTAAGACTTTTGTCCACCCCAACACTGGCATCTGTTGGTTATAAAAATCGGAAATATTCTCAGGAGAATCTGCAGAGACTGCTTTAACCATCTCTCCGAAGGTCATCAAATTCGTCACACCCGGATAAAGAGGAATATCCTCAGGCAGGCCGCTTTGGGCAGGGTCTACTGTTGCAATCACCTGGGCTGGTTGAGATTCTTCAGGAATTTCTGTCGATTCAGACCCGGTCAGGTTGGTTTCCAACTTCCATTGCCGCACTAAGGCGCTCACCCAGGTGCTTTGCCCGCCGCTTGCATCCAGCAGGATCGAGACGGATTGATTGTTTTCAACATCTGCCAACACCAGAACCGGTTTTTGCGGAATTGAGGTATTCAGCGAGACCACCATCCAACCTTGTTCGATCAATTGATCCTGATAGAACTGGCCGAGCTCCTCTGGTTTCGCTTGACTGGTGTAATCGATGCCATTGGGCAGTCGGCGCAAGTTTTGGGCATCGGCATACACTGGAAAATCGGTGAGCACACTTTCGCAGCCTTGAGGAGGAACAGCTTTATCAAGAGAATTCACTTGCGAGAGGTCATAGGCAAATGTTTTCTCACCAGCGATACCCTTACCAAAGATGGACTCGCCTCCCTGAATCGACAGGGTGTAGCGGACGATATAGCCACCCTCCTGAGCCATCCAGGCTTCACCTTGCAGCGTATTCTTTTCGGATGTGTAATTGACCCGGTAATGAATTGAATCAATACCGTTCACTGATTCAACGCCTGCTTCAACTGCACCGGAAACGGCCGGCAGCAGGCTGGCTGGATTCAGGATCTCGCCTGCGCCTTCTGCCAGCGAGCCCCAATTGACAAGACAGGGTTCGCTTTGAGCCGTGCGGGAGTAATGGGCTTGATCCAGGCTCCCAATCAAGCGTTCACGATCCGCCTGTCCGGTTTCACTGGTTTTTAGCAACAGGAAATCGCCGTTGGCCTGCCTGTCATAATCTCGCGAATAGGAATTTGACCATTGATAGGCTTGACCGTCTTTTTGACCATCAAATGCCACGGTCAAATCCTGATGATAGCTAGCCAAGCCCACCAATCCAGCTTCAGGATCTGAAAACAACAACGCTCCCGATTCAGATGCGAGTCCACCGGTGTTGTCTTGAGGGCTATCGGGAGATGGGTCGCCTTGTATCTTATCGATGGCTGTGCAGCTCATCAGGCAAAGGCTCAAAAAAAGCAATAAACCCCAATTCTTCTTCATGACTCCGCCTCCGGACTGACGGTCAGTTCCATTTCGAATTCTCCTCTGCCAGCCGGAAAATGAAAGGAGCGCGAGGTCGACCCGCCATCCGCAGAAAGGGGATCAAAATCCAAATCAAATGAGGCGATTTCCATTTTAGGAGTTTCTGCATGACCACTTGCGCCATCTCCAACACAAACAATGTTGGTGGCGTTGATGGCGAAAGCCTCCAGGCTCAGGGTTAATTTCAGATTCCCATCTTCCTCCAGGTTTGCCATATCCCCATTTATTTCCATGCCAGAAGAGCCCTGCCAGGGAGGATTGTGGGTACAGGTACCTTCGAGATCTGCTCCTCCAAGGAAGACCACATCCTCAAATAAGTTGGTTGTTCCAGTTCCGCCGATACCGCCCTCTTGCGCCACAAGTGTGCCGGAAAGATCAAAGGTGCCCATTGGCTGCCAGTATTCAAGATTCAGGGTTGCACCATCCACTTTGGTTAAGTCTGCACTGGCATGAACCTTATACTTACAGGCTCGCACATCGAATTCCAAAGTTTTGGTAGCGGTCTCACCAGCCCAGGTCACCGTAACGGTGATGACTTCATGACCGGCCTTGCGGGCAGTGTAAGCCATGTTCTGGGTTTCGAGCTTATCCATAACCAGGTTGGTGTAGATGAACTTTTGACGGTTGATGCTGCCCAATTTTGCGCTGATGGTAACAGTTGCTCCGCTTAATGGGGCGAGGGGAGCCAGGGGATTATCTCTGCTGATCAATGTAAAATAGGTTTCTAGCGGAATTTTCTTCCACAGGCAGACTTTTGCCGGTTCAGCGGTCATGAAACCTGTATGCATGAACATCAGATCGTTTTTACCTGGCGGGTTTGCGAGTACTCGACCTGGATCGTGCACATTTGTGGATAGCAGGATGAGCAGGAGGACAATTGCAGCAGCGAATTTCTTTATGTGACGATGAAATGCTCGTGTCATCCGAATCCTCCACGATTCTCCAACTAAAAATGGATCGATTCAACGATTATCTTGCGAAATGAAAACTGAAATTCCCCGTTTGATATTTTTCGCCAACATTTTCACCACAGAATGATGATCGATGTGGCTGAACTTACATAATCCTAGCATAATTGCTCCCAGTGGATAGCATTTTTAGCGATCCATTTGTAAACTCCATCTTTGGAGCCAAAATCACAGCTTATCCCCACTTTGGCGGTTGGCAAAATTAATCAGGCCTGGAGTTTTGGCTTTATGATTGAAATGGAAGACCAAACCACGCCATTTCTCCTCAATGGCGTTGAATTTTTGCCAGTTTCTGTGCTATGATTTTAAGGAATACGCATAAATGAACATGTTTGTGGGGTCCAAAAACATTACCAATGAAGTTATTGCCATTTTTGCGTAGATTGTTTTGTAAGCAGCCGTCTTTTCCATTTCTTTTAAAGGGATATTGTTATGAGTTATGGGGATGTTCAACCCGTTCCTCGGCCAGGCAAACAAATACCTGTAGAAGAGCTGTCTATCTTGTTAGAGGTAAGCAGTATGCTAACCGCCTCTCTGGATCTGCCAACCGTGCTTCAACGAGCGGTTGACAGCGCGGTGAGGGTGTTGCGCCTCGAGACCGGGGCGATCTACTTAATGGATGCTGGAAAATTACTCCTGGGCGCAACCACCCCGCCTTTAGGTGCTGAATTGCAATGGTTGTGTCTGCAACCTGAATTACCCGATGACCATCCTCACCTAAAGAAGGCTTTGGATTCCCGTTCGGCTGTGTTTTTGCCTGACACGAAGACCGAGTTGCTCTCGGCTGCTGAAATGGCAATATGTGAAGCACGGCACTTGCGGTCGGTTCTCTATATCCCCCTTGTGCTTGAAGAAAGGGCGATTGGCGCGATCATTGTGGGTACAATCCGTAAGCCGCGCGGGTTCAGCAATCATGATGTCATTCTTTGTAAGACCCTCTCTCATCAGATCACTCTCGCAATTGCCAATGCACAGCTTTACAGAACGGTGAGATTCTCTAATGAAGAGCTGCTCAAAGCTTATGATGCCACTTTGCAGGGTTGGTCACTGGCTTTGGAATTGCGCGACCAGGAGACGCGGGGACACACACTGCGTGTGACCGATTTATCGGTACTTCTGGCTCGAAAAGTCGGTATGTCTGAGGATGACATCGTACATCTCCGGCGCGGGGCGATGCTGCACGATATTGGCAAGATGAGTATTCCAGACAATATTCTGCATAAACCTGGCCCCCTGACCGAAGTCGAATGGGCAACAATGCGGCTTCATCCCGGGTATGCCAGACAGTTTCTCTGCCAGATCGACTATCTTCTCCCTGCCATTGATATTCCATACTGCCATCACGAGAAGTGGAACGGCAGCGGTTATCCACGTGGATTGAAAGGTACTGAAATCCCTCTGGCTGCCAGGATTTTTGCAGTCATCGATGTGTTTGATGCACTCACCTCCGATCGGCCTTATCGGCGAGCCTGGAGCAGGTCCGATGCTTTATCCTACCTTCGGGAGCAATCGGGTAGTTACTTTGATCCGCAGATTCTATCCATTTTTCTGGAAGAAATCGCTTAGAATGTAGATGCACGACCGCGAGTATCCTGATTAATCCTATTTCATCCCTGAAACATATCATCGTTCTGGAGGTTCTCCATGAGTGTGACACCCTGTCTGACGTGGGAGCGGTTGACGCTGAAACTGCGCAACCCGTTCCGGGTTTCGTACGGCGTCAGCGAAACGCGTACTGCCTTTCTGGTGCATCTGGCCGCTGAAAGCGGCGTGGGCGAAGGCACCATTCCGCCGTATTACGGCATCGATTTTGAGCAGATGACGGCCTTCTGGGATCAGGCGGCGCAAAAAAGCACGCCCTTCCCCGAAACGCTGGAAGACATTCCTGCCTGGGTGGGCGCAGCCGGCCCCAAACCGGCCCGCGCGGCGCTGGATATTGCCCTGCACGACCGGCTGGGGCGTCAGACCGGTCTGCCGCTTTACCAACTGCTGGGGCTGCCCTACCCCAAACCCATGCCCAGTTCGTTCACCATCAGCATTGACAG
>CAZQLE010000145.1:0-10306 GCA_964593905.1 uncultured Anaerolineaceae bacterium
GGGTACAACCTGCAATGGCCAGCGCGCCGAGCAGGAGCAGTAATAAGAAGGTGCAATGATTTGGCTGTGCGGATGAAAATGATCTGGCGGCTTTCAAGGTCACCTTCCAGTTCCAATGGGTTGGTCTCTCTTATTGCAAGATTAAGGCCAACCTGCAGCCAAAAATAAAAACCCCGGTAACTTTTCAGCCATTAGAGCGAATGCCTGACTTTGTCTCTGTGGTTTGAGCCTTTACAGGCCCTGATTTCTCAAGCCTTGGCTGGGGAAATCAGGGCCTGTGGGTTAACCTTTAATCTTCTCCAGAGCTATCATCGCCGCCTTCTGCGAAGGCCGCCAATAAAACGTCACTGCCCATCGCGCGATCGCGAACAGCGGTTTCAATTTCGTTGGCAATTTCCGGGTTTTGGCGCAAGAATTCTTTGGCGTTTTCACGGCCCTGGCCCAGGCGGACATCGCCATAGGAATAGAAAGCGCCGCGTTTGAGGATGATCTCAAGCTGGGTGGCGAGATCGATGATATCGCCGACTTTGGAGATGCCTTCGTTGTACATGATGTCAAATTCGGCGGTGCGGAAGGGCGGGGCGACCTTGTTTTTGACCACCCGGACGCGCACCCGGTTGCCGATGATTTCTGCGCCAACCTTGATGGACTGGATGCGGCGAACATCCATGCGGACTGAAGCATAGAACTTGAGCGCCAGACCGCCGGGGGTGGTTTCGGGGTTGCCAAACATGATGCCAATTTTCTGACGTAACTGGTTGGTGAAGATCACCGCGGTTTTGGTCTGGTTGATTGCCCCCGAAAGCTTTCGCAGCGCTTGAGACATCAAGCGGGCTTGCATACCCATGGTGGCATCACCCATGTCGCCTTCAATTTCTGAACGTGGAACCAGCGCGGCGACCGAGTCGATGACCACTACATCCACCGCACCGGAGCGCACCAGGGTTTCGGTGATTTCAAGCGCCTGTTCGCCGGTGTCGGGCTGCGATACGTAAAGCTGGTTGATATCAACCCCCAGCCGCGTGGCATAAACCGGGTCGAGCGCATGTTCCATATCCACATAAGCTGCCGTCCCGCCGGCCTTTTGTGACTCGGCGACGATATGCAAACACAGGGTGGTCTTGCCCGAAGATTCTGGCCCGTAGATTTCGGTAATACGCGCCCGCGGAATCCCGCCGACGCCCAGCGCCAGATCCAACGCTAATGACCCGGTGGAGATGGCTTCTACCTGCAGGTTATGATCTCCCAGGCGCATGATCGATCCTTCGCCGTAGCGCTTGATGATGTCACCCAGGGCTTTATCCAGCACAACCCGGCGGGCATCGTTCATTGAATTATTGCCTTCACCAGGCAGGGGAGTGGCAGCAGATGGGTTTGTTTTTCGTGCCATTGGTTCGCTCCTGTTTTCGTAAACCGCTTTGTAATCGCTCAGTCATTCTGGCAAACTTGGGCTGTATCTCTGTGGCCTGAGAAGTTACACCGCTTTTTTATCATTATATACCGCTGCTAACAAACGGGGAAATTAATCCGTTTGATTTTCGCAATGTTTAATTATTATAGTACATATGTTCAAATCGTCAAGCACGGGTTATTAAAAATTTACCAGGCGATTCTTAAAGTAGGAATGCTGACTGGTAAAAAAGAAAATTGGCCCCATCCCCCGGCTTCGCCGTACCCTTCCCCGAAAAAACGGGGAAGGGAAACCATTCATTTGGGGTATGGATGGCGGTTTCCGCCATCCATACCCCAAACCCCGAAGAAACGCAATGGACTTTAACAATCCCTGTGATTAAAAATGATCGGGCCGATCTTTGGTCGGCCCGATAAAAACTGGAACGTTCATACCCGCAGCGGAATTATTATCTGGCGTAGAGGATATCGCCTGCGACGATGGTCATTTGCACGACACCGGCGGGGTCGATAAACGTCAGGTCGGCGTCATAACCGGGGGCCAGAAGGCCCTTTGTGTTCAGGTTGAACAGCGCTGCCGGGTTGCGGGTGAGGGTGGGGAGCACATCAGCAAGGGGGGCGTTGCAATATTTCATCACGTTCTGCAGGGCTTGCTGCTGGGTAAGGATGCTGCCGGCCAGGGTGCCGTCTTCGAGGCGGGCGGTGGTTTGATCTACGATGGTGATTTGATCGCCCAGATGATACGTTCCCGGCTGCATTCCAAGCGCGGCCATCGCGTCAGTAATCAGCATGAGTCGGGATGAACCCTGACATTGCCAGGCGGTGTGCACCATGCCGGGATGTACATGAATGCCATCGACAATAATCCCGGCCGAAACTTCGGGGTGGTTCAAGACGGCCCCGGTAAGACCCGGTGCACGATGTTCGAGCGTGGGCATGGCGTTAAACAGGTGGGTGGCGCAGCCAAACCCGGCTTCGAAGGCGTTTTCGGCCTGTTCGTAGGTTGCCAGTGAATGCCCGGCGCTGACCACCACCCCTTGCGCCATCAGTTGGCGGGCAACATCCAGCGCACCCGGCAGTTCTGGGGCGAGGGTGACCAGAAGGACCCTGTTCTGACGCGACCAGGATTGGACAGCCGAAAGCGCCGGCAGGCGTAAATGAGCGGGGTTATGGGCGCCTTTTTTCTGGGGATTCAGAAAGGGCCCCTCGATATGCAAACCGAGCGGAAGGGCGCCTTTCCAACCTGGGGGCGGCCCGGCACGCAGCACCTGGATGGCCTGTTCGTACCGCTCCAGCGGGGCGGTGATGATGGTGGGGAAAAACGCCGTGGTGCCATATTGGGGCATTTGTGCGGCCACCGACCAGATTTGGTCGGGCCGTTCGGTGAAATCGACCCCGAACCCGCCGTTGAGCTGAATATCGATCCAACCGGGAGATGCGATCCAGCCGGTGGCGTCGATGACTTTGGATTGTTTCGAAAAGAGGTTTCCCTGCCAGGGTGTCACCGATTGAATGCGACCCTCCTCAAGAAGGATGTGAGAATCGGGGATCTCATCACTGGCATGGGTCACTGCGGCATGAACGATTTCCATCAACATTTTTGACCTCCACAAAAGGGCCGGTCAACCGGCGGGCAAAGCAGGGAAAGTGTCGATTGACAACGAAAATAATTTGTTGTAACATGTCATTACATGTAAGGACATTATAATCCAAACCATAACACGGGTCAATTTTAGAATTTTTTATTGAGGCGATATGACTTCAGACCTTGCTCTGGATAATCGCAGTCCTGTTCCCCTTTATCACCAGTTGAAATTTTATCTGGAGAATATGATCGCGTCTGGAGATTTAAACCCCGGCGACCGGATTCCTTCTGAAGCGGAGCTGGGCGAAAAATTTCAGGTCAGCCGGACGACTGTGCGGCAGGCGTTGGGTGATCTGGTAAACCAGGGGCTGTTGACCCGTATTCAGGGGAAGGGGACCTTTATTGCTCAAAAGCGCATTCAGCAGCATCTGGGGCATTTGACCAGTTTTACGCAGGATATGCAGTCGCGTCTATCGCGCCCGCGCTCGGCAGTGCTGCGCTTTGAGGTGGTTTCCAGCAATATCATGGTGGCAAATGCCCTGAAGATTCAGACCGGCGACCCGGTGATGCTCTTGAAGCGCATCCGTTTTGCCGATGACCAGCCGCTGGCGGTGGAAGTTTCGTACCTGCCGTATCGTGAGTATGGCGCGTTGTTGGAAGAGAATTTTGCCGAATCTTCGTTGTATGAGACTTTGAAAAATCGGTTTAATGTCTTTGCGGTGCGCGCCTTGCAACAGATCGAGGCGGTTTCGTGCCCGGCGGATGAGGCCAAGCTGTTAAAGATCCGCCGCGGCGCCCCGATTTTGCATATCAACCGCACCACATTCGGCCAGGATGACCGGCCTTTTGAAACAGTCGAATCTTATTATCGCAGCGACTGTTATGTATTCCATGTTGAAATCTGGTCCAAATAATCTTTCATCCTCCATTGCCAGATCTATAAAGGAAACCGCATGTGCGCTTTAACGCCAGGAATCGATGCCTATTATTCTGCTGTGCGCGAGCTCAGCGAAAAGGTTGTTGAGAGTCAGCGTTCTTTGCTGGCCGAAGTGGCGCAGGAAATGGCCCGGGTGGTGGCAGCCGGGCAGCGTATCTTTTTGTTTGGCACCGGACATTCACACATGCTGGCCGAAGAGGCCTTTTACCGCGCGGGCGGAATGGCGGCAGCCGTGCCGGTCTTTTATCCGGCCTTGATGCTGCATGAGAATGCAGCTTTAAGCGGCCAGCTGGAGCGGTCAGCGGGGTTGGCAAGGCCGATTCTGGAGCGCTATGCTCCCCAGCCGGGTGAAATGATGTTTATTTTTTCAAACAGCGGCGTTAATTATTTGCCGGTGGAGATGGCGCTGCTGTGCAAAGAGCTTGGTTTAACGGTGGTGGGGGTGTGTTCAAAAGCCTATGCAGCAGTTGCGCCCCTTTCGGCGCTGGCAAAGCGCCTGGACGAGATCTGCGATTATACGATTGATAACTTTGGCCCTCCGGGCGATGCCCAGGTGGAACTGCCGGGAATGGAGTGGCGGGTCGGCCCGATTTCCACCCTGATGGGGGCGTTGATCTGGAATTGTCTTTTGACTGAAACGATGTTTCAGGTTACCGCGCTGGGCCTGACCCCGCCGGTGATTGTCAGCCATAATCTGCCTGGTGCGGTGGAACACAACCGTGAACTGCTGCAATACTGGCGCCAGCGCAACCCACATCTTTAAGGTGCATATGACAGAAACATTGGCCATTGGGGTGGACCTGGGCGCAACCAAAATTGCATCGGCACTGATTGCCCAAAACGGACAGGTGTTGATGATGAAGCAGGCCGCCACCTCACCCGAACAGGGCCCGCAGCGGGTTTTGGATACGATTGCGGGTGCGGTAAATGAATTGATTGCCGCCGCTCACACGGCCGGGCAGCCGCTGGGCGGAATTGGCCTGGGCAGCCCCGGACAAATTGACACCGTGGGAGGCCGGGTTCGCAATGCGGTTAATCTGGGTTGGAAGGAAGTTTCTCTGGTTTCGGAGCTGCGCTCCCGCTTGGTGGAACCCTACCCGGTCTGGCTGCAAAAAGATGCCAACGCCAGCACGCTGGGTGAATATTACCTGGGCGCTGGCCGGGGGTGTCCCGATTTTGTGTACCTGAGTGTCGGCTCCGGGTTGGGCGGGGGTCTGCTCACCGCCGGCAAACTGGTAACCGGGGCGACAGGCAGCGCGATGGAAGTGGGGCATATTTCGTTGGATCCTGAGCACGGACGGCTGTGTAATTGTGGCATACGCGGTTGTGCTGAAACGTTTGCTTCAGGGCCGGGACTGGTTGCTGTAACGCGCAGCCTGCTGGCACAAGGCGAACCGGCAACCCAGCTTCAGGATGGCCCTGATCTGACGCCGGCGAACATTGTGCGTGCGTTGGAAATGGGTGACCCTGTGGCAGCAAAGGCAGTGGCGCGGGTGGGCGAGGCCTTGGGACAGATTGCGGCGATGTGCGCCATGTTGTCCAACCCGGCACGGGTGATCCTTGGGGGCGGGTTGGGCCTGGCGATCTTCGATTATCTGAAACCGCGGGTGCAGGCTGAAATTACCCGGCGGGTGTTCTCGGGCGCCAGCAACGAGGTGGAGATTTTGGCCTCGCAACTGGAAACCAGCGCGGCCGGTCCGGCCTGCCTGGTCTGGTATGGTTTAGATTCGGGTTGTTAGCGCAACCCGTTCTAATGTTTGGGACTGGATGAACGTTTCTGAAGGTCCTTTCCTCTATCAGCTTGAAAGGAGAAGAATCGCATGAAGTTCAAGTTGTTTGCTCTGTTTGTTGTTTTGGCAATGGTGTTGGCTGCCTGTGCACCCGCAGCGACCCCGGCCCCCGAGGTTGAGGCACCGGCTGCAGAGGCCCCGGCTGAGGCCACACAGGCCCCGGCCGCAGCAGAACCGACCAAAGCTGCTGAAGCAGCCCCGGCTGCTGAAGAAGTGACGCTGACGATCGAAAGCTGGCGCAATGATGATCTGACGATCTGGTCAGATGTGATCATCCCGGCCTTTGAAGCCAAGTACCCCAACATCAAAGTCGTATTTGCCCCTTCGGCCCCGGCGGAATATAACGGCGTGCTGAACACCAAACTCGAAGGCGGCACGGCCGGCGATTTGATCACCTGTCGCCCGTTTGATGCTTCATTGAAACTCTTCGAAAAGGGTTATCTGGCCTCGTTGACTGACCTGCCCGGTATGGAAAACTTTGGCGATGTGGCGAAGAGCGCCTGGATCACCGATGATGGCAGCACTGTGTTCTGTGTTCCCATGGCTTCTGTGATCCACGGTTTCTTCTATAACAAAGAAGCTTTCGACAAACTGGGTCTGGCTGTTCCTGAGACCAAAGAAGAATTCAAAGCCGTTTTGGATGCGCTGAAAGCAGACGGAACCTATGCGCCGGTTGATATGGGCACCGCCGATATGTGGGAAGCTGCCACGATGGGCTTCCAGAACATTGGCCCCAACAACTGGAAGGGCGAAGAAGGCCGCCGGGCGCTGCTCGCTGGCACGGCCAAGTATACTGACGAACCCTATGTGAAGACCTGGCAAGAACTGGCCGCCTGGAAAGATTATCTGCCGGCCGGTTACGAAGCTGTAAAATACCCCGATGCACAGTCGCTGTTCACCCTGGGCAAAGCCGCCATCTATCCGACCGGCTCCTGGGAGATCACCACCTTCGAAAGCCAGGCTACCTTCCCGATGGGTGTGTTTAAACCCCCCGTCGAAAAAGCCGGCGATACCTGCTATATCAGCGATCACACGGACATCGCGCTGGGTATGAATGCTGCGACCAAGCACCCCGAAGAAGCCAAAATCTTCCTCGAATGGATGACCTCGGCCGAATTTGCTGAATTGTACAGCAACCAGTTGCCCGGTTTCTTCACCCTCTCCAATCATAAGGTTGAGCTGAAAGACGAACTGGCCAAAGAGTTTATGAGCTGGCGCGATGAATGCGAATCCACCATCCGTAACTCTTACCAGATTTTGTCACGCGGCGAACCCAATCTGGAAAACGAGCTGTGGCGGGTAAGTGCTGCGGTAATGAATGGCACCCTGACCCCCGAAAAAGCGGCCGAAGAAATTCAGGCTGGCCTGGATAAGTGGTACACCCCGGCTCAGTAATTCGCTGAGCAGGATTTCATCCCGACGGCGAAGGATACCCTTCGCCGTCGGGGAGATGATTTATCGGTTTGGGTTCTATGGCATTTTATGAGAAAATGAATAGTGACCCCGTAGATTTTGCTTTTTCAACAAGAATGACATAACCCGTTTTGGTGATCTGGGAGGGAATGAATGATGCGCAAAAAATCCAGCTTAAAGCGCTTTCCCTGGCATATTGTGGTTTTTCTTGCTCCGGCAGTTATTATATACACTCTTTTTATGATCTATCCCTTGCTGGATTCGCTGCGTTTGAGTTTCTATACCATCACTGCGGATAATCGGGAAGTATGGAATGGCATTCAAAATTATGTCACTCTGTTTACCAACGATAACTACGCCCCGCGGTTTTTGGGCGCGCTGAAAAACAACCTGATCTTTTTTGCCGTGAATGTTCTGGTGCAAAACCCGATCGGTTTGTTGCTGGCGGCGCTGTTGGCTTCGGGCGGGCGGGGACGAAACTTTTATCGCACCCTGTTGTTCATGCCGACCGTTTTGTCGGTGGTGATTATCGGGTTCATCTGGCAGTTAATCCTTAATCCGTTATGGGGGGTGAGTGAAACGCTGCTCAAGCTGGTGGGCCTGGGGGCTTTATTTAAACCCTGGCTGGGGCTGCCCCAGACGGCGCTGGTGACCGTGGCGCTGATCTCGGTGTGGCAGTTTATCGGCATCCCGATGATCCTCTTTTATGCCTCGCTGATTGGGATTCCCGATGAATTGATCGAGGCGGCGCGGGTCGATGGCGCCACCGGCTGGCAGGTATTCTGGAATATCAAATTCCCGTTGATTTTGCCTTCGGTGGGTATTGTAACGGTGCTGACCTTTGTGGGGAATTTCAACGCTTTTGATTTGATCTATACCATGAAGGGCGCCCTGGCGGGGCCGGAATTCTCTTCAGATATTATGGGCACGTTGTTTTACCGCACCTTTTTTGGCCAGCAGTTGCAGTTGGGCAACCCCACCATGGGTGCGACCGTGGCGGCAATGATGTTCCTGGTTATCTTAAGTGGTGTGCTGCTCTATTTCTTCTTCTGGCAGCGGCGCGTCACAACCTATGAACTGTGAGGTGTAAGGATGATTAAAAATTCGCGAACGGTTCGTGGGGTCTCGGCCGGTTATCGGCTGCGCCAGGGTTTTGATGCTCTGCTGCCGCATCTGGTGCTGGGGGGCTATGCGGTTATTGCCCTGTTCCCGATTTTTATGATTGTGATCAATTCGTTCAAGCTGCGCAAAGCGATTTTCGGCGCGCCTTTTGCACTGCCCAATGCCGACACCTTTAGCCTGGTGGGTTATGATACGGTTCTTTCGCGCGCCAACTTTGCCCAGTATTTTTTGAATAGCACGATTGTTACCCTGGCTGCGCTGGTGTTCACCCTTTTAATCGGCGCGATGGCTGCTTATGCTTTGTCGGAATATGATTTTCCGGGGAATGCGATCACCGGTTTGTATTTATCGATTGGGATCATGATTCCCATTCGGCTTGGCACGGTGGGTATTTTGCGGATGATGGTCTCGCTGGGGCTGGTGAACAACCTGTTTGGGCTGATTTTAATTTATGTGGCGCAGGCGCTGCCGCTGACCATTTTCATTCTGACCCAGTTTATGCGCCAGGTGCCGCGCGAGTTGATTAACGCTGCCCGGTTGGATGGCGCCAGTGAATATCGCATCTTTGCCCTGGTTGTTCCGCTGGTGCGCCCGGCGCTGGGTTCCATCGGCATTTTTACGATGATCCCGATCTGGAACGATCTCTGGTTCCCGTTGATTATTGCGCCCAGTTCAGAAACGGCGACCATTACGCTGGGGGTGCAGCAGTTCCTGGGTCAATTTGTCAGCGACTGGAATGCCGTTCTGTCATCGCTGACTCTGGCAATGATCCCGATTCTGTTGTTCTATATTTTGTTTTCAAAGCAAATGATCCGCAGCATTACCGCGGGTGCGATCAAGTAATGACCCTCGAAACCGATTGAAACCAGAGGAGCGACGATGAGAGTTGGAATTGCAGGGGTTGGATTTATGGGGTCGACCCATGCTGCGGGCTGGGCAGCCACCGATGCAGAGCTGGTGGGTTTTTCGGCAGAGACACCGCAGGAGGCGCGCGATCTGGCGGCGCAGTATGGCGTGCAGGTGTTTGAAGATTTTGAGGCCATGCTGGCCGAGGTGGATGTGGTGGATATCTGCGTCCCAACCCATCTTCATGCGCCGTTGACGATGCTGGCCGCGCAGCGCGGCAAACATGTGATTTGTGAAAAGCCGCTGGCCCGCACGGTGGAAGAGGCGCAGCAAATGATCGCTGTCTGCCGGGCGGCGGGGGTGCAACTGTTTGTGGCGCATGTGGTGCGCTTTTTCCCCGAATATGTGAATGCCAAAAACCTGGTCGACCAGGGACAAATTGGCAGGGTGGCAACGGCCCGCTATTCTCGGGGCAGCTACCGCCCCAAAAAGCCGATGGGCAACTGGTTTTTGGACGAAGCCAAATCGGGCGGCATTCTATTGGATCTAATGATCCATGATCTTGACTATGCCCGCTGGATCGGCGGCGAGGTGGAGAGCGTGTTGGCGCGCAAGGTGAGCAGCGTGCATCCGGATAGCCCGATCGATTACGGTCTGGTCATTCTAAAGCACCGCAGCGGCGCCATCTCACAGGTGGCCGGGGCGTGGGCCTACCCGCCGCCGACGTTTCGCACCGGTTTTGAAATTTCGGGTGATGGGGGCATGATCGAGTTTGATTCGCAGGCCACCGCGCCGATTGAGGCGCTTCTGGCCAAACCGGCCGGTGATGCCCCCGATGTTGGGCTGCCGGCCAGCCCGGTTGCCGAAAGCCCCTACACCACCCAGATCAAAGAGTTTTATGCGGCCCTGACGGAGGGCAAGCCTGTGCGTGTTTCGGCAGAAGATGGATTGGCGGCTGTGCAAATTGCGCTGGCGGCCATCGATTCGGCCCACAGCGGAAAAGCCGTGTTGCTGCAACCCCTGGCGGAGGTGGTGAAATGAAAATTGGCATTTTAAGTTTTGCCCATCTGCACGCTGAAGCCTATATCCAAAATTTGCGCGCCATCCCCGGGGTTGAGATGATCGGGCTGGCCGATGAAGACCCCGCCCGCGGCGAACGATTTGCAAGTCAGTTTGGCGCGCATTGTTTCCCTTCTTATGAAG
>CAZQLE010000146.1:0-10177 GCA_964593905.1 uncultured Anaerolineaceae bacterium
GAAGACGCCAGCAGCCAGGGCCGCGCCCGGTTGCGCGCCTGCCCACCCATCAGCCGCCGGGCCGGGCCGGGGCGGAAGAGTGCATCCAGCGCCAGGCCAAGACAGGTGAGCAGATAAAGCGGAAAGATCACCACCAGGATGGGCAGCCCACCCACCGCGGTGGTATGGGTCAGATCAAATTGGATGATTTCAAAAAAGCTGGGGATGACCCGCCCGAGGATCAAAAGCAGCACAATAGCCAGGCCAAACAATCCGCTCAACCATAGAAAGGGCCTTTGCCGGCGGCGGAGGGGGTTGTTTTCGTCTTTTTCCCAGTAGCCGGCATACCACAACACCACCAGATACCACAGAAAGGGTGAAATTGACACCGGCAGCCAGCCCAGCCGCCACCAGATATCCAACCAGCGTGTGGGGGCGCTGAAGATCTGGGTTAGAATGACCGAATGGGCGACAAAAAAGGAAGCACCAAACAACAGCCCGGCCGTGGTGAGCAAGATGCCGGGGCTGCGCCGTTCGCTGGTGAGGAAGATGGTCAAACCCAGCCAGGTGAGCAGCATGATATTGAAGAGCGACATCGCCAGCGTTGCGCCGTCCAACGGCCCCCAGGCGCTCATACTTTCCCCTGCCAGAGCACCCATTCTCCGCGTTCATTTTGCTGTAACGGCTGCCCTTCTGCATCCCAGATCAGCAGGATGCCGGCGTGGTAGATGATGGCGGCCCGGGTGCGGGCCACTTTTTCGTCGGTGGTGGTTTCATCCAGCCCCCAGGCGGCGTAGATCTGGCCGTTGGTGCGGCTGATGGTGCGTTTGTCGCGAAAGCCAAGCCGGGCGGCAATCTGCTCGTTGGTCATCCCGGCGGCGATCATTTCGGCCACCAGCAGTTCGTTGGGTTCCAGCAGTGCCAGGGGCGACTGCTCGTCTTTATGGCGCACTTCTTGAACACGGGCCTCGATCTCGGGGTCGATAAAGCTGCGCCCGGCGGCGGCGTCTTTGAGCAGCGGCAAGATCATCTGCGGCAGCAGGTAATTGGATTTGCGGACATACGCATAATGGCTGAGAATGCCGGCCCGGCGAAAATCGCGAAAATAACGATCATCATCCTGGATCGAATAGAACACCACCGGCAGACGGGGAAACTCGCGGCGGATGTTGGCAGCGGCCTGAATGCCGTTAAGCGGCCCGGCCAACTGCACATCCATCAAGATCACATCCGGCGTCTGTTCCAGGCAAAATGGCAGCGCTTCTTCGCCGCTGCTGCAACTGCCGCATACATGAACTTCACCCGGCGCTTCAAGCCCGATGGAAAGCGCCTGGCGAAGCTGGAGGTTGTCTTCAACAATTAAGAGGTTTAACATGTCAGCCCCGTCCCGTTTGATCCTTCAGGCAATACCACCCTGAAGCGGGGCTTTTCGCCACCGGGCAGAGCGGTGCCTGATTATGAATGATCTTACCCGCCTTGTGATGTTCCTGCAAGCACCCGGGTGGGTGAGGGGACACAGTTTTCACAAGCTTGCTTATCTTCTGCGCGGTTTTTGAACAGTGAGGCGGATACCCCGCCTCACTGTTCAAAAAAAGAATTTATTCTCCCTCATGACGGTGTTTTTGCCGCCGTGCGGTATGGGTGGGTCTTCTGCCCCCCACGCGCCGGGGCTTTCAACTTTGTGAAGGCCCTGGGGTGAGGGGATGGTCAATCGACCAGTGTATAGGGCCAGATGGGTGAACCAGGTTGGTCGGGGCCGCATTGATCGCGGGTGATGATGCCGGGCTGTTTGAGCGCTGCGCCCAGGTCAAACGCGCGCCATAGATCATAGGATGCGCAGCTTGCAACCACCGGCCAGAAACGTGTGGTTTGATTGGGCATTCTGATTACGCTGCCGTTGTTCCATACCCGCAGGGTGGGCTGCACGGCGGGGTCTAGAAATGCATCGCTGTTCATCTGGTTCACCCTGACGGTGATCGCATAGGGTGAAGCTGGCGATAAATAAAAAGGCAGCAGGGTGCCCGGTTTGTTGTTAATGGTGATCGTCTCCAGTTGCAGGGCATCCCCTTTTTCGGGGCTGGGTGAACCGCCGTCGCGAAAATAACGCGCCTGCGGAAAGCTCCATAAACTGCCGGGGTTGAGCCGCGTAATTCGGTGTGGGACACTCGCCGGCAGCCAGAGTTCCAGGTCAAAATCGGGCGTGCCTTCCCAGGTCAGGGTGATGTGTGTGCCGCGCGCGGGCGGAACGGCCAGATCAAAATAAGGGCGGGTGATGATTTCACCGGCATTGAGAATGACTGCCCGCTCATAGGTTTGCACCCCGCTGGTATACCCGCTGCGCTGTACGCCCAGGTTATATTGCAGGTTGATTTTTTCGTGGGTGGTGGCGTCGCTGCGCTCATTCCCGGCGGGATCCCATTCGTAGACCGGGATGTTGATCAGATGCACTGCCGCAGATGTGGCGTCGATAATTTTTCCGTTGTCTTTCGTGGCGCCGTTTTGATCACACGGGGTGAGCAGGGTTAAACAGGTGTTGATGTTGACCACGGCATCTTTGAGCGGCAGGCCGGTTTGGGCATCGTGCACCTTCAAAAAAAGCCCGCCGCGGTTCATGGCACGGGCCAGGTTTAGACAGGTGGTGTTTGGGCCACTATCGGGCCAGCAGAAGGATGCCTCGCCGCTCAGACCGCCGGCATGGTTTAACGCGTCGCCGGTTTGTTTAAGACGATTTTCCACCTGGGTGGCTGTCCAGAGCGGGTAGGGCCGGCCGGGGTGCAGGCTCCAGGTGCGCGCTGCGGCTGCGGCGGCGTGGGCAGCGGCGGTAGATGACCCGCTGAGGGTGCCGTAAGCGGAGGGAAGACCAGAATCATATTGGAGCATAAAAGGATTGGCTGCGGGCAGGGTGGAATAGACTGCTTCGCCGGGGGCGGCCAGTTCGACCCAGTCGCCGTAATTTGAGGATTGGGCGCGGCAGGCTGGCAGATCAATGGCAAACGGGCTGCCCAGGGTATCGAGGACGGTGACGGTGTTTTGCTGTGCTGTGGCCGCCACCGAAATGAGCCCGTCTGCGATAGAGTTGGTTCCACCGCCAACCGGAGGCGTGGCGCTGCTGGCCCAGGCAGCCGGGTAGGCCAGGGTGGGGCTGCTGGTGGCGTCATCACCGGCAGGCGCAATGACCAGCCGCCCGCGGGTGCGGATGGCGTAATCCAGCGCTTCATAGAGGACCTGCGCGGCCGGCCCGACCGCATTGACCAAAATGACCCTGGTCTGGGCATGGTCGGCGCAGTAGCGGATGCTGCGCGCGATATCTTCGGCGGTGGCCTGGCCCTGGGCATTGACAGCCTTGACCGCAATTACTTTGCCGTTGGATACCCCAGCCAGCCCCAGCTTATTGTTGGCGTTGGCCGCGATGATCCCGGCGCTGTGTGTGCCGTGCCCGTAATCGTCGTTGGGCAGTGCGTCGTTGTTGACAAAATCAAAACCATTGAGCACCCGGCCTTTCAAGTCGGGGTGGTTAATTTCGACGCCGCTGTCGATCAAACAGACCGCCGGGCTGGCCGATTTCTCCGTCCACACGATGGAGGCCCCCGACCAGGCAAAGCCCCAGTTGTTGAAGCCATCGGCCGGGTAAGTGGGCGCGCTGCGGCGCAGCGAAAGCAGCTCTTCCACCGGGGCAAGGATCAGGCTGCCATCTGTGGCGTGCAGAGGCGCGGTGTTTGCCGGGGCCGGCTGCCCGGCGGGAGAATCGGGCACGGTATAAAAGAAGTTGGGTTCGGCAAAACGCACCCCATCCATGGCCTGCACCTGTGCGGCAAGGTCATGGATATTCAACGCAGAATCGAGTTGAAAAACGGCGGTGTTGGCAAAGGTTTGCACTGTTGTGGCCGCGATTTCTTTGCCCAGCGCCTGCGCCAGAACGCCAATTTTGGTCGCAGGCGAAACGTTGAACCCCACCACCAGCTCGCCGGCACGGTAAGCGGGCAGTGGTTCGGTTTGAAGTGGGGGTTGGCTGTGAACCGGGATGGAAAATTGCGCCAGCAGGGTTATCGCCAGAAGGCACGCAGAAGTGAGTGAGCGTGGTCGCCAATTGGTTAACATATTTCTTCCCCAGGCGGTTGGATGATGGCAGGGTTTTGATGGAGGGTTTTGTTTTCGGCGGAGCGGGGGTGCCCGCTCCGCCGAAATTTGTCAAAATACTTTTATGTGGGTTGAGAGAATCTGTTTTACTGGGTTTTAAAGATTGCCGAGCCGCTTATGCTATAGGGCCGCGCTCCTGAAGTGTTATCGTCTGCGCCGCAGGTGTTAATCATTTCAGGGAAGATCTTGGTTCCCCACTGGTAAATATCCAGCGCATACCAGAGATCTTCACAACCTAACGGCGGTTTGCTTCTAATGGCCCCATAGTACCAGCCATCACCACCGTCATAATAGAGCGTTACCAGCGCGCCGTTATCCCAGACCTGGATATATGGATAGGAAGTGTCTTCATAACTACCGTCCAAATTTGTGGTTACGGAATAATAATTATTGGGGGTGAGATAGTAGGGGATGGCGCCGCTTTTATTCACGATTGAGACTGATTCAACGGTAGCAAAATCACCCGGTCCACCACTATCAAATCCTCCAAACCGGTTATAGCGCGCATAAGGCGCGGTGGTCAGCGATCCAACATATCCCTGATTTAGATCTGGAACGCGCAGCATGCTGGTGGGCAAGCCTGAATACTGCGGCAGCCATACGCCAAGGCTGAAATCATAGTTGGGGTCATCCCAGGTTAACACCGCATTTGTGCCTTTGGCGGGTGGCACATTGGCGTAAGAGCGATAATCGCTGTAATAGGCACCCGAATCCCAGCCCCAACCGCGGAGGTATGTTTGCACGCCGGCGGTGAACCCGCTTTTTTGAACAGACAGGTTATAAAAATTGTATTTCAGGTAGGGGTCGCCCACTTCATCATACCCGATGGCCGGGTACCCTTGCGGGGTCAGTTCATAGGCAGGCAGGTTGATTAGATCGACCCAGGCTGAGAAGTTGCTGGTGATCTTGGCGCTGTCTTTTAATGCGCCATTGGCGCCGCAGTTCCAGTTCCCAGAGGATGTTTTGGCGCAAAGATTGATGTTCAAAACTGCGTCTTTCAGCGGCAGGCCGTTGGTTGCATCGCGCACCGAGGTATACCAGGCAAAACGATTCATGGCGCGGGCAACATTGAGATAGGTGGCGTTTGCCATTGAAGTCGGCCAACAGTTGGTGCGATCACCTGATGAACCGCCGGTGGTGGTGGTATCCAGCTCATCGCCCTGCCCAATTAACCAGTCATGAATCTGGCTTTTGTTCCACAAATTGGGCGCAACGGCATGTTGGCTCCACAGACGTGCCGCAGCGGCGGCAACATGCGGGGTTGCCATTGAGGTGCCGCTAAAAGAATCATAACTGGAGTATGCGCCATAAAAATAACTGTCATAAAACGGGGCCAGCGCGGGGGTGGTGGAATAGATATCTTGACCCGGCGCGACCATCTCGACCCAGGAACCGTAGTTGGAGAAATTGGCGGCGCACCGCGCGTACCAGCCGTCATCATCCAGTGAGTTGGAATTTGTGTCAATCCAGGTCTCCAGGCGGGTGGCGCCAACCGAGATCAGCCCGTCTGAAATGGCGGAACCGCTTGCCCAGGCCGCCGGGTAAGCATAGGTGGTGCTGCTGGTGCCATCGTTGCCGGCTGCGGCGACGACCAGTTTGCCTTTGGTGTTGATGGCATAATCGAGCGCAGAATAAATGGCAGAACTCGATGGCCCTCCCAGGCTCAGGTTAATCACTTTTACTGCGGTGTTGTTTGCGCAGAAAAGGATGCCCTGGGCAATGTCGTCATTGGTGCCCCAACCCTGGGCGGTCAACACTTTAACCGCCACCACCTTGCCGTTTGAGATGCCGGCAATGCCCTTGCCGTTGTTGGTTTTGGCCGAGATGACACCCGCCACATGCGTGCCGTGGCCGTTATCATCATTGGGGATGGTGTCGTTATTGACAAAGTCTTTGCCGTTGATCACATTGCCGGTCAGATCGGGATGAGCGGCCTCGACCCCGGTATCGACCACGCACACGGCCGGGCTGGCCGCTTTTTCGCTCCAGATGATACCGGCATTCGACCAGTCCAGCCCCCAGTTTTCCCACAGGTCATTGGCATAAGTGGGAATGCCTTTGGCCGAAGGACCCTTGCGCATGGCTTCCAGCTCTGTCATCGGAATGGTTACCTGCTTTGTTTCCTCGCTGGCGCCGATATCCTGTGAAGGGGTGAGCACTTTATTAATGGACATGCTTTCGCGCCAGTCGGATTTTTTCCCGCTGATTTCACGGGTGGTTTCCTCGCGCAGCACCGTGTTACCCTTTGGGTCCCCTTCGGGAATCCAGAAGATGTAATTGGGTTCGGCGGCAGTAACGCCTGCCTGGGCGCCAATTTCATCGGCCAGGGCCAATACATCGGCAGCGGGGTCAAATTGCAACACCGCCGTGTTGGCAAAGGTGTCTTTTACGCTGGCCGAAACCTCACCGGCCAGCGCCTGCGCGGCGGCGGTCACTGCCTGGGGGGTGGCGGCATCAAAACTCACCACCAGTTCACCGGGCATGTAAGGTGTGTCGCGGGTGATTTCGCCCTCGCCGCCAGTTTGCGCGGCAACCGAAGCCGGCGCCGGGACAAGGATCATGCCCAGCACAATACAGGCAGACGCGATAATACGTCCCCAACGTGAAATGTTCATTTTTCCCTCCGTACTGAAAATGTAACCCCATCGACCGAAATGGGGGAAGGTTGAAACCCATCACGGTAAGTATCCCCCCGGACGACCGATAAAGATGGTTACTTTAATTATAGTGAATAATTTACCAAATGCATCATGAGAAAACTGTTTGTTTTTGTTGGTTTTATTTGCGCACCCGGGTGCTTAACATCCGGGTTTTAAGCGGTCGCCGCGATCTTTTCAATGGATTATTCTTATTCCAAACCAGAAAGGAGTTTCAATGCGGTGACCGATGACTATTTCCACTCTTCCCTCTTCCACCATTAAATTTTGCGGTGTGCTGCTCACATTACAGCTTTACCGGGCCGGGCTTGTGCAACTTCTGCTGCGGGTGTTTTCGCCTGGCAGCAGAAGCACTGCGTGGGATGCCATTTCGCTGCTCTCTTTCGTTGTGCCTGCGCTGACGGTTCTGGCTGTTTTTCGCCCCTCGCGGGCTGCTCTGGGGTTTCGCCTGGCAGATTCTGGCTCACGGGAACGAATGGTGAGCCTGGCCGGTATGGGGCTTGTTTTATTGCTGCTGGTTATTGGGGTGGTTTTAGCACCCGAAATGGCTTTGGCGAATCTTTCGGGGGTGCTGGTGACGCCATTGTGTGAAGAACTGCTCTTTCGCGGCTGGGGTTGGAACCGGCTTCGCGGAAATCCGGGCGCACCAGTGTCGCTCGGGTGGGTCTTTGTGATTTTGACCGGCCTGTTTGCGCTTTGGCATGGGGGATATGCCGACATGGTGATTTTGCGTTCGGCTGCGCTGGGGCATGGCCTATCATCCGCTGCCGGGCTGGGGAGAATCCTGTTCTATAAGCTGCTGGTCGGCGGCGCGGTGGGAGTGTTGACCGGTCTGGCACGTATGCGTTCAAAAACCATCTTCCCCGGGCTGGTGCTGCATGCGCTGTGGAATGTATTTGGCCGCTAAAAAGGAGGTTTGAAAAAATGACAAAATGGAAATCCAATCTGGTCTGGATGGCGGCGTTTGCGCTGGCAATGGGGCTGCTGGAGGCGGCCGTGGTGGTCTATCTGCGCGGGCTGTTGAATATCAGCAATGAAAACGTGCGCCTGCTGCACTATGAGAAGATCGAAGTGCTGCGCGAGGCGGCCACGGTGGTGATGCTGGCGGCGGTGGGCTGGCTGGCGGGGAACAGCCGCGCCACCCGCTTTTATGGCTTTGTTTTTGCATTTGGGCTGTGGGATGTGGCATACTATGGCTGGCTGAAGGTTTTTATCGACTGGCCGTATTCGCTGTTCAGCCCGGATGTGTTGTTTCTGATTCCGGTGCGGTGGACTGGCCCGGTGCTGGCCCCGGTGATGATTGCGCTGCTGATGTGTCTCGGGGCGGTGCTGGCGCTGCGCCGTGCCGCACAGGCCAGACCGCTGGCCTTGTCACCGGTCCGGGTGGGGTCCATTGCGGCCGGGGCCGGGCTGGCGCTGTTTATCTTTATGTCTGATGCGCTGCTGGCGCTGGCAAGCCGCCAGCCCGATTGGAACCAGCTTCCACCGGGCGAATTTCGCTGGGGCTGGTTTTTGATCAGCTTTGCTGCAATGCTGATCCCCACCCTGCAAATAACACTGGGTTCAAATTTACCTGCGGCCCGGTATTCAAGTTTTGAGAAAAATACAACCACCCATTCTTTGTGAGGTCTTATGGAAACCATTCAAAAACCTGTTCGTGTTTTTATCGTTGCTCTGGTGTTCAGCCTGTTTTACCAGATTCTAACCTGGGAGAATGTCTCGGGACTGGCGTTTTTTGGGGCGTCTGTTGCGCTGGCTCTGGCTGGGGTGATTGCCCTGGCACTGGAAAAGAAGAAAATCTCTACTGTCGGGCTGGTGCTGTTTGTGTTGACGGTCGGTTTTGCGGCGGTTCCGTTCTTGCGGCTTGAACCGTTTACGGTTGCCGCCGCAGTACTGCTGACGTTGTTCGGGCTGTGTGCGCTGGCGCTGACCGCGCGCGGCGGGGGTTGGATCCGTTTTGGCTGGCTGGATTGGCTGATTGGTGGTTTTCGGCTGTTTGGCGCCGCGTTGAGCGGCTCTTTCATGCTGCTGATGGGCCAAACCCGGCCCGAAGCAGAGCGTTCAGCCGAACCCGCTAAAAAGCGCCTGTGGGGGGCTGTGTTGACCGGGCTGCTGCTGGGGCTGCCCATTATGCTGATTTTTGGGCTTCTGCTTTCAGAAGCCGACCCGATTTTTGGCGATATTTTGCAGGGGGTCTTTTCATGGTTGACCATTGAGCAACTGCCCGAATATATTTTTCGCGTGGTTTATCTGGTCTTTGTGGCTTTTATTGTGGCCGGTGTTCTGCGCTACAGCCTGCTGCGCAGCGCTGAGACGCGTTTGATGGGGGGCGAAAAGCCCCTGCAAACCACCTTCCTGGGCATCATTCAATCGGGGATTGTGCTGGGCGGGGTCAATATTTTGTTTGCTCTGTTTGTAGGGGTTCAGTTCCGTTATTTCTTTGGCGGTCAGGCCAATATTGTTCGTGATGGGTATACCTATTCCGAGTATGCGGTGCGGGGTTTTTCTGAACTGGTGGTTGTGGCCGTCTTGAGCCTGCTGCTGTTTTATTTGCTCAGTGTGGTGACCCGGCGCGAGCAAAGCCATGAACGGCTCTGGTTTTCGGGTCTGGGAACTGTATTGATGGCGCTGGTGGGGGTGATGCTGGTTTCGGCGTATCAGCGTCTATTAATGTATGAAATGGCGTATGGTTTTTCGCGGCTGCGCACGGTGTCACATGTCTTTATGATCTGTCTGGGGGTTTTGCTGGGTGTGGTTCTGTTGTTGGAGTGGGCGCGGCGTATGCAGCATTTTACCCTGGCGGTAATTTTGACGGCTTATGTCTTTGGCGCGGCGCTGGCCGTGATGAATATGGACAGCTTTATTTTGCGCCAGAATCTGGCGCGGGCAAGCCGCGGTGAAGAACTGGATGGCAGTTATCTGATTCAGCTTTCGGATGATCTTTTGCCGGGGGCGGTGGAGGCCTTTCAAACTGCTCCCAATGGATCGGTGCGAGATCAGTTGGGCGGGCTGCTTTCTTGCCGGCTGATGCAGGCCAAAGAGCAGCCACAGACCGATTGGCGGCAGTATCACCCCGGGCGGGCCAGAGCAACCGCGGCCCTGGCCGAAGTTCAGCCGGCCTTAAAAGAGTATCACTGGGTCTGGGATGAAGACAGTTATCAATGGCAGGGCACTTTTAGCGGCCAAAAACGATCCTGTCCCAAATTTTCTGGCGGAGACTGGATGGATTAAGGTTGAAGTCGGCCGCGGGGTGCTCTGACAGGTCCCCGCGGCGTGATTCTGCGATTTGCAATATCGAATCCGGCGCTTGATCTGGAAGGTGGGAATCATCCCCTGCCGACCGGAACTGGCGCCGGTCAATTTTTAATTTGCCCGTAACTTTTCCGGGTTATACACGACTAATT
>CAZQLE010000147.1:0-10064 GCA_964593905.1 uncultured Anaerolineaceae bacterium
ATGGACCCCAAAAAGGTGTCGGCCTGGCTGACCCGATACCGGCGGGCCGGTGTGGTTGGCGCAACGGCCATTGCGGTGGGTACGCCGTTGTGTTCGTGTGGGACGATGGCGATTTTGCTGGGCATGATGGCCAGCATGATGCCCTGGGCGCCGGTGGTGGCGTTTATGGTGGCCTCGCCGCTAACCTCGCCCGAAGAATTGATCTACAGCGCAGGTCTGTTTGGCTGGCCGTTTGCCCTGGCATTTTTTGTATCTTCCATTTTGCTGGGTCTGTTGGGCGGCGCGGCTGCCTCATTCTTTGAATCGCGCGGCTGGTTAACCGGCCAGGCCCGTTTTGCTGGGGCGGTTGAAGCGCAAGAATCTTGCGGGTGTGGCAGTGTGAATGCCCCCGCAGAGCGCCCAAACCGGCTGGCCCCGGCGGTTGCTGCTGCACCGGTGCGGCCGGGTTCGCTGGGGCTGGTTGCGGTGGGGGCGTCGGGCGGTGAAACCGGCGCCTGCTGCACGGTAGATCTGACCCCTGCGCCGCAACTGCGGCAGGTGAGCATCACCCGGTTTATGACCGAGGTGTGGCAAACCGGCCGGCGGCTGTTGGTGATGTTTTTCGGGTTTGCCTTCATTGGTTATCTGCTCAATGGGTTGATCCCGGCCGAGTGGGTGGCGGCCGTATTTGGGGCCGGCAACGTGTACAGTATTCCCCTGGCGGCTACGCTGGGGCTGCCGCTCTATGTAAATACCGAGGCCTCTCTGCCGCTGGTGCGTGCGTTGATCGACAGCGGAATGAGCCAGGGCGCTGCGTTGGCCTTCTTGATCACCGGGGCGGGCACATCGGTTGGGGCCGTTGCCGGAACCCTGACCATTGCCCGCTGGCGGGTTTTGGCGCTGGTGGTGGGAACGTTGTGGTTTGGGGCAGTGGCAATGGGATATTTCTATAACTTGATTTTGATGTCTGGGTGGTTGTAATCAATTGCATCCTGTGGGGATCATAGTATACTTAAATCACCCCCCCACTCTGAGGAGAGCATGATGAGAATATTGATTGCAGCCGATATGGAAGGCATTTCGGGCGTGACAAGTTGGAGTCATGTCAACCCGGCCAATGCTGAGTATGTTCGTTTTCGCCGCATTATGACCGCTGATGTCAATGCTGCCATTGCCGGTGCGTTTGACGGCGGGGCAGACCAGGTGATGGTCTCTGATGGGCATAATGCCGGGCACAATCTGATGGTGGAACTGCTGGACCCGCGCGCGCAGTTGAACGCGGGCAATGCAGCGCCTTACTCGATGATGTCGGGCATTGAACTGCGGCCGGATGCCTGTATGTTTATTGGCTACCATGCCCGCGCTGGAACCCAGCAGGCCGTGTTAAACCATACCTGGGATTTGCACATTGCGAATCTATGGCTGAATGATATTCTGGTGGGTGAGACTGGTTTGAATGCGGCGGTGGCCGGCGCGTTTCAGGCTCCGCTTTTGCTGGTGAGCGGCGACCAGACCCTGGCCGCAGAAGTGCGGGCGATTATCCCCGGTGTAGAGGCGGTGGTGGTCAAACAGGCGACCAGCGGGCTTTCGGCTGAATGTCTGCACCCCACCGCTGCCCAGGCGCGAATTCGCGCCGGGGCCGGGCTGGCCGTAAAACGGTTTGCCAGCGGGCAGGGGCCACATGCGTTTGCCTTCAATGGACCGGTGACCCTGACGGTGGAGTTCACCCAGTCCATCGAGGCCGCCCGTTCCACCCGGCTGCCGGGTGTGCACCGGGTGGAATCAAAAAAGGCGCAATTTGTCGCCGCCGACATGCTGATGGCGATTCGCGCCTTTCGCAGCATGGCAACATTGGCCCAGGGTTAGAAAACAACGGAGAAACGGATGAAACTCTTAATTTGCATGGATATGGAAGGCATTTCGGGCGTAAGCCGCTGGGAGCATGTGACCCCCGGGCACGCGGAGTATGAGCGCTTTCGACGGGTGATGACGGCGGATGTGAACGCGGCCATTGCCGGCGCTTTTGCCGCCGGGGTGGACGATGTGGTGGTGACCGATGGACACTGGGACGGCCAAAATGTCTTGATTGAAGAGCTTGACCCGCGCGCAAAATTGAACAGCGGCAACGCCGCCCCGTTTTCGATGGTGCAGGGCGCCGATGCCAAACCAGATGCTGCGTTCTTGATCGGGTATCATGCCCGGGCAGGCGCACACCCGGCCGTGCTGGACCATACCTGGTCGAGTGTGCGGGTGGCTGATTTATGGATTAATGATCGCGTGAGCGGTGAGAGCGGCCTGAACGGCTCGGTGCTGGGCCATTTTGGCGTGCCGGTGCTGATGGTTTCGGGTGATCAAACCGCCACGGCCGAGGCGGCCGCATGGATGCCCGGCATCGAAACTGCGGTGGTCAAACAGGCCACCAGCCGCACTTCGGCCGATTGTCTGGCGATTGAAGCCGCCCAGAAGCTGATCTGTGAGAAGGCCGAAACCGCAGTGCGCCGATTTTTGCAGGGCCAGGCCCCGCAGCCGTTGCAGACCGCTGCCCCGGTGAAGATGCGGGTGCGTTTCAACACTTCGGCCCAGGCCGATGGCGCTGAGGTGGTTCCCGGTGCTGTGCGTGCAGACGGGCGGACGGTTGAGTTTGAATCGGCCGATATGGTGGAGGCTTACTTTATGTTCCGCAGCGTGGTTGGGCTGGCGAATCGCTAAGAGTCATACATGGTGGGTAGAGAGCCGTAAGCCGGCGAAAAAATTTTTGCAGGGGCAAAGCTTTTGCGGTAGCAGCGTGGGCAGACCATGTTGCTGCGGGCAGAAGCTTTGCCCCTGATGTATTTAATCTGGGAACCCGCCGGCCGCTGCCTGGCCCCCGCAAGCCTTACATTTATGGTTTCCCTTGCACAGCGGCTCTTCCTGGGGCATAATGTTGCCATATGATCACATCTTCTTCATCTATCTACCCGACCAGCCTGGACCTGGCACACGGCTGCCTGGAACTGCCCATTTATCTGCCGGATGCCACCTATGGCATGGTGCGCGCAGTGGATGCGGTGGACCTGATGAACAGTCAGGTACGCGCGCTGGTGATGAACACTTTTCATCTGATGCAGCGTCCCGGCACGAGTACCATTCAGACCCTGGGCGGGCTGCATCAAATGAGCGGTTGGGACCGGCCCATTGTGACCGACTCGGGCGGTTTTCAGGCCTATTCGCTCATCCGTCAGAACCCAAAATTTGGGCAGCTCACCGAAAAAGGGCTGACCTTTCGACCCGAGAACTCGGACCGGAAGTTTCATCTCACCCCCGAAAAAAGTGTGCAGCTTCAGCTCAGCTATGGCACCGATGTGGTGATCTGCCTGGATGACTGCACCCATGTTGACTCAGATGAGAACGAGCAGCGCATTTCGGTTCAACGCACCGTGGCATGGGCGCGGCGCAGCCGTGAGGAATTTGACCGGCAAATTAAACAAAAAAAATATCCCGCAGGCCAGACGCCGCCGCGCCTGTTTGCGGTGGTGCAGGGCGGCGGGTATCGCGACCTGCGCAAAGAATGCGCCGACCGGCTGCTGGAGATTGGCTTTGACGGCTATGGCTTTGGCGGTTGGCCGCTGGACGCGGAAAATCATTTGTTGGAAGATATTCTGGGCTATACCCGCGAGTTAATTCCGGCTGAATATCCCATGCACGCCCTGGGGGTGGGGCACCCCGAGAACGTGCTGGCCTGCTACCGTCTGGGATACGGCATTTTTGACAGCGCCATGCCCACCCGCGATGCGCGGCACGGCAGATTGTATTCTTTTGCCAACTCGGATGGCAGCCTGAGCGGCAACTGGCTGCGGTATGTGTATATCGGAGATGAAAAGCACATCCGCGCCAACACGCCGGTTTCACCCGGCTGCGACTGCCTGACCTGCTCGCGTTATTCACTGGCCTATTTGCGCCATTTATTCAAGATGAACGACAGCCTTTACCCGCGTATGGCCACCATCCATAACCTGCGCTTTATGACCCAGCTCACCGAGCGCATGAAGACCCCCACACATGGCAGATGACGTTCGATTGGTGGAACTGATTCAACAGGTGCAGGCCGGGGCACGCTACCGCGAACTGGACCCTGACCTGGTGCGGCGTTTGACGGTCGTTGAACTGGCCAAAGGGCGCAGCGACAAAGAGACGGTCAAGGCGGTGCGCAACAAGCTGCATCAGGTGGGCGGGGCTTACCAGGAGGCGGGCATGGCCTACGCCCGCTGGACGGCTGCGTTGGAGAGCCTGCCCCCTTCGCTGGCTGCACCCGCGACGCAGGATTTTTGCCGTGTTGTGCTGCGCCAGCACGCCTCGACCCGTGAACGGCTGGGGATTGTGGAGCATTTCTTTTACGAGACGCTGGCCTCGCTGGGCCCGCTGAACTCGGTGTTGGATCTGGCCTGCGGGTTGAACCCGCTGTGTGCGCCGTGGATGCCGCTGGCCGAAGGGGCGCAGTACTGGGCCTGTGATATTTATCGGGATATGACCGTCTTTTTGACCCGGTTTATGGCGCAGGTTGGTTTGCAGGGCGGGGCCGGGCTGTGTGATCTGGTGCAGGGCTGCCCGCAAAAACCGGTGCAGCTTGTGTTGCTGCTCAAAACCATCCCCTGTCTCGAGCAGGTGGATAAGCAGGTTGGCCCGCGGCTGCTCGACAGTCTGCCGGGGGAACACGCCCTGATCTCCTTCCCGGCGCACAGCCTGGGCGGGCGCGCCAAGGGGATGGTGCAGAATTATGAGGCTCATTTTCAAGAACTGGTTGCCGGCCGCGGCTGGCGGGTGAAGCGCTTTGAGTTTTCATCTGAGCTGGCTTTTTTGTGCAGCCGGAGTTGAGAGACCATGATCGATTCAGTGCGGCATCAATTCAATTCCTGGCGTGCCAACCCGCAGCGCTGGAGCGATCTGCGCGCGGGCTGGTTCTGGCAGAGTATTCTTACGCCATTTCTGGCGACCCGTCTGGCGGCGGTGGTGGTGATGTGGTTTGGGCGTTATTATCTGCCCAACCCCACCTATGAGCGCTACACCGAACGCGGCTGGGTGTCTTCACCCCATTTTTTGCTCGATATCTGGGCGCGCTGGGATGCGCAGCATTACCTCTCGATCATCGAAAAGGGCTATCAGCCGGCCGCCGACCTGAGCGGGCAGATGAGCAACGTGGCCTTCTTTCCGGCCTACCCTTATCTGGTCAAGCTGTTTACGTTTTTGCTGCCGGGGGGGCTGGTCTCACGCAGTGTAATTCTGGTGATCGGGCTGGCGCTTTCGAACCTGCTGTTTCTGGCGGCGCTGGTGCTGTTGTTCCGGCTGGTGCGCGACCATCTTTATGATGAGGCCGCCGCCCGCCGCACGGTGCTGCTGGTGATTCTCTTTCCGGCCGGGTTTTATTTTTCAGCCTTTTATACCGAGAGCCTGTTTCTCTTTCTGGCGCTGCTGGCGTTTACGGCGGCGCTGGAGCGGCGCTGGTGGCTGGCCGGGGTGAGCGCCGGGTTGTTAACCGTCACCCGCGCACAGGGAATTTTGATCGCCCTGCCACTGGTCTGGCTGTATATGGATTCGATCCACTGGCGGCTGCGTGATTTGCGCCCGCAAGTGCTCTGGCTGGGGTTCACCCCGCTGCCGCTGGTAGCGCATCTGGCGTGGTTGAACCGCCTGACCGGTGATTTTTTGGCCCCCATGACGGCCCAAAAAGCCTGGGGGCACCAGATTGGCAACTTTCGCGAGAACGTGCTGGGCGCATTTTCGTATGCCGGCGCAGATGTATATAAATTGAACATCCTCTTTCTGGGGCTGTTTTTGCTGCTGGGGGTCTGGGCCCTGGTCCGGCTGCCGCAGTCGCGGGCTTATGGTTTGTTTGCGCTGCTGCTTCCGGCGGCCAATTTATTCACCGGTAACTACCTGGGCATGACCCGTTATCTGGCGGTGGTTTTTCCGGCTTTTATTGCGCTGGCGGCGCTGCTCAAACCGCGCGAGTTGTTCTGGTGGGTGGGAGTGTTGTTTCTCTCGCTCCAGGCGGCTTTCTGGGTGGGGTGGGTAAATTTATACTGGATTGCCTGAGGATTTTACGCTTGAAACCTGACCTGGATGCCCTGGTGGATGAACTGTTGAACCTGCGCAAATATCGCGGCGGGGCGCTGCTGCGCCAGACCGTGCGTGATGTGTTGGAGCGCGAGCTGCAAAATCAACGCAGTGAAAAAGATGCAATGAAAGAGGCGCGCCACAAACTGCACAATATCGCCGCGCCCTATCTGGGCGACCCCGATTACCCGGCTGCTGCTACGGCGTTGAAAGCCGCTTTTGCCAGTGGAGATGCAGCCCAGGAGCGCGCGATTTGTCTGGACCTGCTGGCGGCGCACGCCTCAACCCGCGAGCGAATTTCGCTGTTGGAGGAGTTTTTTGCGCGCATCTTTGCTGTGACCGGGGTGCCGGATGAGGTTCTGGACCTGGCCTGCGGGTTGAACCCGTTTGCCCTGCCGTGGATGGGGCTGCCCGCCGGGGTGCGCTACCACGCTTATGACCTGCATGCCCCGCGGATCGGGTTGATTAACACATATCTGGAGCTGCGCGGGCTGCCCGGGTTGGGTGAGCTGCGCGATATTCTGGTCGACCCGCCGCAAACGACTGCGCTGGTGGCTTTTTTCTTTAAAGAAGCGCACCGTTTTGAACAGCGTCAGCGCGGATGCAACCGCGCCTTCTGGCAGGCGATTCAGGTGCGCTGGCTGCTGGTCTCACTGCCGGTTGAGAACCTGACCGGGCAGCACAGTATGCTCGAGCGTCAGCGCCGGCTGGTGACCAACACCGTTGCCGGGCTGCCCTGGGCTGTGACTGAGGTTCGGGTGGGCAGCGAACTGGTGTTTTGTATTGATAAACAGGCCGGGGAGGCACACAATGGGTAAACGCAAAAAGAATCAGGCGCCGGCCGCCCCGACCGTATCGGCCCAGCAGGATGCGCTGGACCGTTTTCGGCCGCTGTTAAGCGAAAACGAATTTGAACGGCTGCTGGCCGAACTGGAGCGCCCGCTGCACAGCGCGCTGCGGGTGAACCCGTTGAAGGCTGACCTGCAAGACCTGACGCGCTGGGCCGGGCGTTACGGCTGGCAGTTGGAACCGGTGCGCTTTAGCCCGCTGGGGCGCTATCTGACCGCGGCGCGGGTATCGCCGGGGCAGACTATTGAACACCGCCTGGGGCGTTTCTATATTCAGGATGCGGCCTCGATGCTGCCGGTGGAGCTGTTTGATCTGGACGAAACGGCAGCGCTGCTGGTGCTGGATATGGCGGCTTCGCCAGGCGGCAAAACCACCCACCTGACGGCGCGCACCTTGGACCGCGGGCTGGTGGTGGCCAATGATTCCAGCGCCAGCCGGGTGACCGCGCTGCGGCTGGTGTTGCAAAACTGGGGTGCGGTGAACACTGCTGTGACCAATTTTCCCGGCGAGAGTTTTGGGTACTGGTACCCCGAGCTGTTTGACCGGGTTTTGCTGGATGCGCCCTGCTCGATGCAGGGACTGCGCAGCACCGAAGCGCACCCGATGCGCGCCATCACCGCCCGCGAGCGCACCTCACTGGCTCAGCGTCAGACGCGGCTGCTGGTCAGCGCGGTGCAGGCCCTAAAGGTGGGCGGCCAGGTGGTTTATTCAACCTGCACGCTTGAACCCGAAGAGGATGAAGGGGTGTTGGACGCGGTTTTGCGCCAGTTCCCCGATAGTGTGCGTATTGAACCCAGCGCCGTGCGGCTGCCCGAACCTGCGCCGGGGTTGAGCGGCGACGGCGAGCGCAGTTTTGCCAGCGGGGTTGAGCACGCGGCGCGTTTTTGGCCGCACCGTTACCAGACGGCTGGTTTTTTTGCGGCGCTGCTCACCAAAACCGGGGTCACACCCGGCCCGTCAGACCCCGCCCCGCAGCGGCCGTGGCTGCGCACCGGGTTGGAGGCGCTGCCGGCCCGCGCGGTGGGCGATCTGGCGCGCTGGCTGGAGGATGAGTTTGGCTTTGCGCTGGAGGCCGTGCTGGCCGGACAGCGGTTAAGTCTGTGGCGGCGCGGGCGCGATATTTTTGCGCTGCCCGAAGCTTTTTTGCAATATTTTGGCGAGCTGCCGTTTCAACAGTTGGGGCTGCCTTTTGGCGAAGAGACCCCGGATGGTTTTATCCCCGCCCACGACTGGGTGATTCGCTATGCCCGCCAGTTCAGCGGCGGCCGCTTTGTGCTGCCGCCCGAGCAGGTGCAGCCCTGGCTGCGCGGCGAAGACTGGCGCGGCGCTCCGTTGGAGGGTCTGCGGCGTGCGCAGATTGTGGTGGTGGTAAACCCGGAAGGGGATGTGCTGGGCCGGGGAAAGATCTCTTCCGACCGCTTGAAAAACCTGCTGCCCCGCCGACTGGCGATTTAAGCGGTGTGCTTATGAGGGTAGAGATTCTTCGCACGGCGCGCCGATAGAACGTGGCGCACCGGCTCAGAATGACACTTGGTTTGTGTTTATATCATGCTGCGCCAACGGCGCGCAGAGCAAATCGGTAAGGGGATTGTAAATTGGGTGCAGCCCGGTTCTGAAGCATAATTGTAGCGATACCAAAACCGAAAAAGGTCTTCCAATGAACACTGTTTCGCTGCGTGACTTTATCACCCTTACCTGCCCTTCGTGCGGGGCTGCGCTGGATATCACCCCCCACAGCCCGCGCGCGGTATGTGCTTACTGCGGCAACACCCATCTGGTGCGCAACCTGATCCCGGTTGCCCCGCCGGCCGCAGCACCGGCTGCCCCTTCGCGCGGTAAAATGTTCATCCCCCGGCCCGAAGCGCTGCATATTCAGGGCGGGCGCAGCAGTGTGCGCATCACCCGTAAATGGTTTTCGTATAAATATCTGCCCATGCTGTTCTTTTGCTGCCTCTGGGATGGTTTTCTGGTGTTCTGGTATGGGATCGCCTTTGCTGCCGGGGCCCCGCTGATTTTTAAGATCTTCCCGGTCTTTCATGTGTTGATCGGGGTGTGGCTGACCTACACCACCCTGGCCGGGCTGATAAACCGCACCTATCTCGACCTGGATGCCAATGAGCTGGCGGTCTGGCATGAGCCTTTGCCCTGGAGCGGTGAGATCACACTGCCGATTCGTGAGGTGAAGCAGTTGTTTGTCAAGCAGACCACCAAAAAAGTAAAAAGCGAACATGAGAGCGGCCTCCAGTATGAACTTCATGCGGTGATGCAGACCGGAGAGACAAAAATGGTGCTGGGTGAGCTGGATTCGCCTGAAATTCCGCTGTATCTGGAACAGCAGATGGAGAAATGGCTGCGGTTGACAGATCGGCCGGTGGCAGGCGAGATGGCACGCTAATGGTATACTTAGCCCAACTCTGACCCACAGGCGGCAGAATGGGCGCGCTGATCGAAATCAATCAGGTTGAGTATACCTACACAGGCCGGGATGGGAGTATCCTTCCCGCGCTGAAGGGTATCTCGTTGAATATCGAGGAAGGGGAGTTTGTTGCCATTGTCGGTTCGAACGGCTCTGGCAAGACGACCCTGGCCCGTCTGTTGAATGGGCTGCTGCTGCCCACCGCCGGCACAGTGCGTGTAGCCGGCTTTGACACCCGCGACCCGTCCCACCGCACCGAGATTCATACCCTGGTGGGCATGGTTTTTCAATACCCCGAAGATCAAATTGTTGCCACGCTGGTGGAAGAAGACGTGGCTTTTGGCCCCGAGAACCTGGGTTTGCCCCCGGAAGAAATTCGCGCGCGGGTGGAAGAAGCCCTGACCGCGGTGGGATTGTGGGAATATCGCACCCGGCCGCCGCATACGCTTTCAGGCGGACAGATGCAGCGTCTGGCGTTGGCCGGGGCGCTGGCCATGCGCCCGCGCTGTATCGTCTTTGATGAAGCTACTGCCATGTTGGACCCGATTGGGCGGCGCAAAGTGCGCGAGCGTATGGCGCGCCTGCACCGTGAGGGTTTGACGATGATCTTCATCACCCACTTTATGGAAGAGGCCGCCCTGGCCGACCGGGTGGTGGTGCTCAACCAGGGGCAGGTGGTGATGGATGGCACCCCGGCGCAGGTGTTTGTAGACCCGCAGCAGTTGAAAGG
>CAZQLE010000148.1:0-10035 GCA_964593905.1 uncultured Anaerolineaceae bacterium
GAAGAAGACCTCGACCGGGCGCGGCTGGCGGGCATTCGACAGGTGCGGCCCACGGCCCGCCTGCGGGTGGATGCCAACGCCGGCTGGAGCCGCGAGGGTGCGGTGGCGCTGGTGAAGATGCTGGAACAGTTCGACGTGGAAATGATCGAGCAGCCGGTGGCGCGCGACGATTTTGAAGGCATGGGGCTGGTGCAGCGCAGCACGGGCATTCCGGTGGTGGCTGATGAATCGGTGCAGTCGATGGAAGATGTGGAAAAGCTGCACGCAGCCGGTGTGCACGCGATTAACCTGAAGCTGATGAAAGTGGGCGGGCTTTCGAACGGGGCGGCCATATTGCGCCGCGCCAAAGATGAATTTAACATGGGCGTGATGCTGGGCTGCATGATCGAGACCTCGGTGGGGGTGGGCGCCATGTCGCACCTGATGGGTCTGGCCGACTGGGTTGATCTGGACCCGCCGATTTTGATCTCGAACGACCCCTATCAGGGGCTGACCTTTGGCGAAGATGCGCGCGTTACGGCCCCGCAGGGCGCGGGCATCGGCGTCACCCGCATTCGTGAAGCTGTGTAGTTATTGGGGAGAACCACCATGCAAAATGAAATCACGACAGTGATTGAAGAGCTTGGCAAACCGTTTGCCGATGGCCGTTTCAATGTCTATGACATTCAGATCGCCTCGGCCGACGCCGAAGGTGTGGTGTTAACCGGCCGGGTGCTCGACCAGCGCACCCTCGACGCACTGACCAGCGGCCTGCATGCCCGCTACCCGGCACTTAAGCCCAATCTGGCGCAGGTGCGGGTGCTGCGCCAGGCCGAACCGCAGATTTTGAGCGTGGCAACCAATCAGACCAGCCTGCACCGCGACACGTCTTTCTTAAGTGAGCAGGTGACCCAGATGACGTTTGGGATGCAGCTTGAAGTGTTGGAAGAGCGCGACCGCTGGGTTTATATCCGCCAGGTGCTGGATGGCTATCAGGGCTGGGCGTACCGCCCTTATTTAAGCAGCGATTTACCGGCGGCGGTCACGCATATCGTCTGCGTGGGGGTGAGCGAGCTGCGCGCCGAGCCGCGTGCAGATGCCCTGCTGCTCAGCCGGCTGGTGATCGGCACGCGCATCCCGGTCAGCGAAATTCGCGACGGGTGGGCGCGCACAGAGGCCCGTGAACGGGGCTGGGTGCGCGCGGCCGATTTGCGCGCGCTGGATGCCCTGCCGCGCACCGCAGCAGACCGCCGGCGGCAGATGGTGGCCGATAGTTTTAGCATGGTGGGGGTGCCTTATCTGTGGGGCGGTGTTTCGAGCCTGGGCATCGACTGTTCGGGGCTGGCGCAGTTGCTGCACAAGCTGGTGGGCATCGACCTCAGCCGCGACGCCGATACGCAGTTTTTTGGCGGGCGGGTGATCGAACCACCCTTCCGGCCCGGAGACCTGGTGTTTTACGGCGAAGAGGGGCATATCACCCATGTTTCGATGAGCCTGGGCGGTTGGACCGTGATGCATTCCTCTCGTGCGCGCAACGGCGTGTATGTGGATGACGTGCAGTCGGTGCCTCATTTAAAGGAAAGCTACTGCGGCGCGTGTACCTATCTGGATTGAGGGCCCGGGCTGTGATGGATCAATAGGCGGAAACGGCTGGCTGTGCGCACTGCGTGCACCCCGACGGCCCTGCGGTGCGTCAAGACGCACCCTACGATGCGGATGCGCAGTAGAGTGCGCCTTGGCGCACCTTCCACGACTGTGCGGGCTACGGCGAGGGTCTTGCAGATTGGCGTAGGGATGCTTCGCCGTTGTGCCATGTATCGCAGGTGTGCAGCTTGGTAGGTTGGTGTTGCACGCTGTGCGCATGACTCAACTCAACCTGCCATTGTTAGTGCACACCACGGCGGCCTTTTATTTCCCGATCAAAATCTCTCCCAGCTTGCCAAACACCTCAAACGCCAGGGGTTCATTTTTTACATTTTTGGTGAGGAAGAAAATCTCATGCTCGCGGGTATAGCCCCAGTCGTGCAGCACATTGGGGATCGACCCGGTCTTGTGGTAAAAGGTTAACGTATCGCGCGGAATGCTGCGCAGCAACAGGCCTTCATCTTGATTGACCGCGAGCATGTTTTCCACCATCTGGCGTTCAGCCGGGCGCAGGTTATGGATCAGATCATACAGGCGGATGCAATCGGCCACGCTGATGGTGTTATCCAACCCGCGTTCGCGGGCCTCAAAATCCATCAATTTGCGCTGCAGTTCAGTGCCCTTTAACCCCAACGTCTGGTTGAAAACTTCAGAGATGCGCTCAATGCCCATGCGGCGGATGATCAGATTGGTGCATAAATTATCTGAAGTGGCAATCATCATCAACAACACATCCTGATAGGGCAGCCGTCTTCCGCGCAGCAAATAGGCAAACCCGGCGCCCTGCACCTGCAATTCTTCATCCAGGTCGCACAATTCGTTGCTGTTCACCTCGCCGACCCGTTCTAACATCATCCAGGCCAGCAGCAGGGGCACTTTAATAAGCGAAGCCGAGGGAAATCGCTCGCAGTTGGTCAGAAGCAGCGGCGGAGAACTGCGGCGGCGCAAATAGAACGCGTAATCGCATTCTAAAAGATCAATGATTGTCTGAATTGTCTTGTTATCCATGATATAATAATTCCATTGTATCGACGTATACTGGAGTATAATCGGGCACGAGCAAATTAAATAACCCGATATTTTAACAACAGATGTTAAGTTTTCACCTCACCCATCATCCTTTATTATAGATGATTTATAACAGCCCGGTCTACAGAAAGACGCTCTTATTTTGCGTGTTTAGGGGTGTGAAATGCTCAAACCCCCGGGAATTCTGAACAAGGATGAAGAATTACGCGAATTGGCGGATTTCTGGTGAGTGAGGGCTGTCATATTTTTATAGGTGCAGTGCGTGACGTTCATCTTGCTTTGTTTGACAACAATTTTTATTCACGGTATACTGATTGAAGCTTTAGCTTGTCCGGTGGACAATGCGCATCTAGGGTATTCCAATTCCCCAAAACCCATTCGTAAAGAGGACTTAGTTGCATGGCCGATCTTTTGAATGTGCAGGGCCTCGAAACGCAGTTCAAGACCCGTGAAGGTATGGTTCATGCGGTCAATGGCGTTTCCTTTAAACTTAAAGAAGGTGAAACGCTAGGGATCGTTGGAGAAAGCGGCTGCGGCAAAAGCGTGACGATGATGTCTATGCTGCGCCTCATCCCTTCACCTCCTGGCAAGGTTGTTGCCGGTACAGCGATGTATCAGGGCAAAGACCTCCTCAAAATGTCTGATGAGGAAATTCGCCATATTCGTGGGTCGCAGATCAGCGTTGTATTTCAAGATCCGATGACCTCCTTCAACCCGGTGTTGACCATCGGTCGCCAGGTCGCTGAGCCGCTTCAGATTCACAGCGGCGTTTCTCATCAGCAGGCGTTGGACCGTGCGGCAGAAATGCTGAACATGGTGGGTATTCCCAAAGCCAAAGACCGCCTTAACGACTACCCGCATCAGTTCTCGGGTGGAATGCGCCAGCGCGTGATGATTGCCATGTCGCTGATTTGCACCCCGCAGATTCTGATCGCCGATGAGCCGACCACCGCGTTGGATGTAACCATTCAGGCGCAGATTGTGGAACTGGTGAAACGGCTGCGCGATGAGCTGGGGATGGCGATCATCTGGATCACCCATGACCTGGGTATTATTGCCGGGTTAGCCGACCGGGTGAACGTGATGTATGGCGGTTATGTCATTGAAGAAGCCCCGGTCAAAGAGCTGTATGCGCACCCGTCGCATCCTTATACGCTTGGTCTGCTGGGTAGCCTGCCTCGCATGGACGAAACCGGCTACCGCCGCCTGACCTCGATTGACGGTCTTCCCCCTGTGCTGCTTGAAAAACCCACCTACTGCCCCTTTGCGCCGCGTTGCACCTATGCCATGGAGCGCTGCTGGCACGAAAACCCGCAGTTGCTGCCGGTTGGACCGGAACATAATGCGGCTTGCTGGGTGAATCCTTCAACTGGGAGTGCGCGCTAATGTCCTCGAAAGAAGTCTTGCTCCATGTAGATAATCTGGTTAAACATTTCCCGATCACCCGTGGGATTGTCATTCAGCGTCAGGTTGGCGCTGTTCACGCGGTGGACGGGGTTTCGTTTGATATTATCCAGGGTGAAACCCTGGGTCTGGTGGGCGAATCGGGCTGTGGCAAGTCGACCACCGGCCGCACCATTTTGCAGCTTTACCGGCCAACCTCTGGCAGTGTCACATTTGAAGGAAAAGACCTGGTAAAGATGAAGGGCGAAGAACTGCGCAAGACCCGCCGCCGGATGCAGATGATTTTCCAGGACCCGTATGCCAGTTTGAACCCGCGTATGACGGTGGGTGAAATCATCGGCGAACCGATGGTCATTCACAACACCCATAGCGGAAAAGAGCTTCAAGAGCGGGTCGAATCGCTGTTAAAACTGGTGGGGTTGAACCCGGCCTTTTCAAACCGCTATCCGCACGAATTCTCGGGCGGCCAGCGCCAGCGCATTGGTGTGGCACGCGCCCTGGCGCTTTCGCCCAGTCTCATTGTTTGTGATGAACCGATCTCGGCGCTGGATGTTTCGATCCAGGCTCAGGTGGTCAACCTTTTGGAAGACTTGCAGTCTGAACTGGGACTGACCTATCTGTTTATTGCGCATGATCTTTCAATGGTGCGCCACATTAGCAAGCGTGTGGCCGTGATGTACCTGGGGATCATTGTCGAACTGGCTGAGCGCAACGATCTTTATTTGCACCCCTTGCACCCTTACACCCAGGCGCTTCTTTCTGCCGTGCCGATCCCCGATCCGATGGCAGAAGAGAAAAGGCACCGCATC
Organism: uncultured Anaerolineaceae bacterium; assembly: GCA_964593905.1. Taxonomy (GTDB): domain Bacteria; phylum Chloroflexota; class Anaerolineae; order Anaerolineales; family Anaerolineaceae; genus CAZQLE01. Next base: position 4,866 of record CAZQLE010000148.1, read on the forward strand.
ATCTTGCAAGGTGATGTTCCCTCGCCGGTCAACCCGCCCTCGGGCTGCCGCTTCCGCACACGCTGCCCCCTGGCGGCCAAGATTTGTGAAGAAGCCAAACCGGAATTTCGTGAAGTTGCTGCGGGCCATTTTGTGGCCTGTCATATGGTGTAGGTCTTGCTGACCAACTCAAGCCGCTTTTTTGGCTTTAATTGGAGGAGTTGAATGGGTCGTTATATCGCCCGCCGTTTGCTTTATATGGTTGTTGTGTTGTTGGTTGTGTCAGGCATTACCTTTGGCCTGATGCACGCTGTGCCAGGTGGTCCTTTCGACCGTGAAAAAGCGCTGCCCAAAGAAATTATGGAAAACCTGAATAAGCGCTATCACCTGGATGACCCGCTGCTGGTGCAATATGTCAAATATTTGCGTGACGTGATGGTGCCGCAGTTTAGTTCCACCCCCCCGACTTCTTCCATCGAAGATGACGCTCTGTTTAAATTCAAAATTGGCGGCGTTTATGTCCGCTGGATGAATTTTGGGCCTTCATTCTCGTCGCGCAGCCGCACAGTAAATGATATTTTCCGTCAGCAGTTGCCCATCTCGGTTCAACTGGGGATGTTGGCGCTGTTTGTGGCGATCATCATTGGGATGCCGCTGGGTATTCTTGCTGCGCTGAAACAAAATACCATTCTTGATTATCTTGGGATGAGCGTGGCGATTTTTGGTGTCTCGGTCCCGGTGATTGTGTTGGGGCCCATCCTGATCTGGATCTTCGGGGTGACCCTAAAATGGCTCCCGCCCACGGGGTGGGGTTCAAAGCCCCCCTATGTTCTGGGTATCTTCCCCTCAAAATTGGATTGGAGTTTCTTTAAATTCGCCATTATGCCGGCCATCGCACTGGGCCTGGGGAACTCGGCGATCATCGCCCGTCTTACCCGCGCCAGTCTGCTGCAGGTCGTCCGCGAAGATTATATCCGCACCGCGCGCGCCAAGGGTTTGCAAGAACGGTTGGTTATCACCCGCCATGCACTGAAAAACTCTTTGATCCCGGTTGTGACGATTCTGGGCCCCATGTTCGCCGCCCTGGTCACCGGCACCTTTGTGACCGAGTTGATCTTTGGCATCCCTGGCATGGGCCGCTATTTTGTAACCAGTATCACCAACCGTGATTACCCGGTGATCATGGGCACCATCCTGTTGTATGCGGTGTTCCTGGTTATTGCCAACCTGATCGTTGACCTGGTCTATGCTTATCTAGACCCGCGCATCCGGTACGACTAATCAAACAATCTGTTCAGTTTTCTGCAAAACATGGAAACTGATCTTTTGAGGAGGAATTTATGACTGCACAGCTTGAGGTGGAGTCGAAAAAGAAGGCAGGCAGCGGCGGGGCGCCCCTTACCGCTACGCGTGAAAGCCTTTGGAAAGACGCCCTGCGACGCCTGGTGCGCAATCGCGCAGCCGTCATTGGCGGCTCGATGGTCATTTTACTGTACCTGATCATGATCTTTGCCGATGTGATTGCGCCTTACCCGTATGACAAACAAACCCTGACCGATCAAAACAAGGTTCCGCAGTGGGTGACCAATGTGTTCCCCACCATGAAGCCTTATGTCAAGCTCTCTGCCGATTACCCGCTGGGCGCCGACTATGTGGGGCGCGATCTGTTCAGCCGCATCATTTATGGTTCACGTGTGTCGTTGATTGTGGCCCTGATCGGCCCCTTTATCAGCCTCTTGATCGGCGTTACCTATGGTTCGATCTCGGGTTATTTTGGCGGCCGGTTGGATAACATCTTAATGCGAATTGTGGATGTGCTTTACGCCTTCCCAAGCCTGTTGTTCATCATTCTGCTGCTGGCCTTCTTCCGCTCCACCTTTGCCAAACCAGACCCCGGAACATTTACCTACAGCATCAGTCAGATCGACGCGGCGCTGGGCGGCATGTTCTTCATCTTTATTGGCATCGGTTTGACCGCCTGGGAAACCATGGCCCGCCTTACCCGCGGCCAGGTGCTTTCGATGCGTGAGAAAGAATTTGTCGAAGCGGCGCGCACCATTGGCGCAAAAGACGGCCGGATCATGTTCCGCCATATTCTGCCCAATGTCGTGGGCCCGCTGGTGGTGGCCGAGACGCTGGCGATCCCCGGTTACATTAACACCGAAGCCTTCCTCTCGTTTATCGGTCTGGGCGTCAACCCACCCAAACCCTCCTGGGGCGCAATGATCTCCGAAGGGTCGCAGGTGGTGCGCACTTACCCGAACCAGACCATTTTCCCGGCGCTGGCACTGGCGGTTACCATGTTTGCCTTCAACTTCCTCGGCGACGGGTTGCGCGATGCGTTAGACCCGCGTCTGCGAGGCACGCAATAATAGATGTAAATTTGCTCAGACAAGTTGAGTTATTCCCAAATCAACAAAATCTGAGTAAAATAGGTATACATTAAAGCGAGAGGGGTCCTTCACTATTGAAGGGCCCCCCGTTGACAAAAAAAGGTTTGACCAGGGTTTCTCTATTGGTGAAATCAGTGAAAAGAAATTTTGGCGCTGCGGTAGATTGTAAACCGCACAGCCCACAAGCGAGCTTACCGGAATGGAGAGGGAATTTTATTCGCTCAACGATTCCATCAGGTGGTTCGCCCTTTGTGTCTCAGCGTCATCCTATGCTACAATTACAGGGCAGCTTGAATCATTTGTTTGCTATAAACGTTTCAATTATGCCAGCCAACACCAATTTTGCCGCTAAAACCACACATAAGATGTATCGCTAAGGATTGCCAATTGCGCGTAGAAGGAAAAAGATTTCTACTCGCTGAGTCAACCCTTAGATCCAACAATCTTTTAGAAGGAGGAGTTAAGAATGCGTTCCAAACTTTTCGTTATTGTAGCAGCGCTGATGATCGCCAGTATGGTACTGGCCGCCTGCGCTCCTGCTGCCGCAACTCCTGAAACGATCATCCAGACCGTGGTCGTTGAAGGTGAGACCAAAGAAGTGGTTGTAACCGCCACTCCTGACCCCGCTGCGGCTCCTGCAGTGGAAGAAAAGAAGGCTGTCTTCTTGAACATGGGCCCTGGCGATATCCCGACCATCGACCCCGCCCTGTCCACCGACACTTCTTCAACCCAGGTTGTCACCATGACCATGATGGGTCTGACCAACCAGGATGAAGTTACCAACGAACTTTCGCCCGCCATGGCCAAAGATTGGACCATCAGCGAAGACGGCAAAGTCTACACCTTCAACCTTCGTACTGACATCCCCTGGGTGAAGTACGATGCTGCAACCGACTCGGTTGTGAAGGTTCAGGACTGCGAAGGCAAAGACCGCATGGTCACTGCCCAGGACTTCGAATATGGCATCCTGCGCACCCTGGCCCCGGCCACCGCTTCGAACTATGCCTATGTGTTGGGCTTTGCCCTCGCTGGCGCAGCCGATTACAACGCTGGCAAGAGCGAAGACCCCACCACCGTGGGTGTGAAAGCCATTGACGCCGCCACCCTCGAGGTGACCTTCAATGAAGCCGCTGCCTACAACGCCGCCATCGCCGGTATGTGGGTTGCCTATGCTCAGCCCAAGTGGTTGATCGAAGGCGACGATTGCACCGAAGCTCGCTCCGACAAATGGACCGAGACCGGTTTCTATCAGGGCTACGGCCCCTTCACCATGAAAGAATGGGTCCACGACTCGTTCCTGACCATTGTGAAGAACCCCTTCTGGCCCGCCGATGTGGCTGCTGTTCCGGTTTCCAAGCTCGACGAAGTGACCTGGAGCATGCTGGATGAGGTCCCCGCTTTCTCTGAATACGAAGCTGGCAACCTCGACGCCGTGGCTGTTCCTCTGGCCGACCTCGACCGTGTGAAATCTGACCCCGTACTCTCGGCTGAGCTGAAGACCGCTCCCGATCTGTGCACCTACTACTACGGTTTCAACACCACCGCAGCCTTTGTGGATGATGTTCGCGTTCGCCGCGCGCTCTCGCTGGCCATTGACCGCCAGAGCCTGATCGACAACGTCCTCAAGGGTGGCCAGACCCCCGCTCAGTGGTTCTCCCGCCCGGGTCTCGCCGCTGCCCCGACCCTCGAAGAGTTCCCCGATCTGGGTGTGAAGTATGATGCCGAAAAGGCAAAGACTGAACTCCAGTCGTACCTCGATGAGAAGAAACTCGCCCTGACCGACCTCGATGGCAAGATCACCCTCATGTTCAACACCTCCTCCGGCCACCAGAAGATCGCTGAAGCGATCCAGGCCATGTGGAAAGATAACCTGGGCATCACCATCAACCTGGTCAACCAGGAGTGGAAAGTCTACCTCGATACCATCAAGGGCAAAGACACCCCGCAGATCTACCGCCTCGGCTGGTGCCCTGACTACGCAGATGCCAACAACTTCATCCGCGAGGTCTTCGCTGTGGGTGGTTCTGCCAACACCGATGACAATGGCGATGGCGTTCCCGAAGGTGGCGTGACCTGGAAGAACGAAGCTTTCGAAGCCAAAGTTCGCGAGGCCGCTGCTGAGCTCGATCCTGCCAAGCGCGTTCAGCTCTACGCTGAAGCCGAAACCATGCTGGTCTGGGAAGATGCAGTTATCGCCCCGATCTACTGGTACGCGCGCAACACCGTGACCAAGCCGTATGTTACCCGCACCTTCAGCTCCACTGCGAAGGAAGCGGTCAACAAGTGGGATGTCGACCTGAGCGCCAAGTAACCCTGCTTTGTTGAACGGCCGGTCTTGAAAAAAGACCAACCAGGGGTGGGTCGTTAGACCCACCCCTGTGATTTTCAAAATGCTCTATGTAAGTTTGTCTACAAGAATTGTTGGATGTACGGTTGAGAAAACTGCCCTTCGCGGGCAGTTTTTTATACCTGCCGGTGTTGCCGGCGGGCCACTTGCTGGCGTGGATGACATATTGGTTTGCAAGAGAGGATGTTTCAAACTTGTCTCTGCGCGGTCTGGCCGGTAAAATCTAGGTTGAGCGTCGTGTGTGAGGCGCAATAGGCAGTCTTCACCGGTGACCATGCCGTTGGGTCAGGCCGAATACGGCCCGGTTTTTGATTTTTGCCAAATATGCGAGCGCCGATTTTTGTTGTAGAAGGAACCTTTTGTGACGACAAAGCGAGAATTTCATTATGAGGTGGATGCTGACGGTCGTTTGATTTTGCCGCCGGACCTGGCGGAACGCTGGGGGCTGAAG
>CAZQLE010000149.1:0-3507 GCA_964593905.1 uncultured Anaerolineaceae bacterium
GCCGGTGAGTTCTATTCCACCCCCCCCGGTTCGGGCAACAAAACGCCGGGAGCGGCCAACCCGACCGCCACATTCTCTGGTTATCCGCCGGCCCGCACCGCCACGGCCCAGCCCACCCAGACGCGCCAACCCTGCACAGTGCCAATTGAATCAGGCGGCTGCCCGTAACCCTGTCTAAAGACAAGTTGCATCCTCCCATGAGGATAGATACACGCCACACGCTGGCATGTTAGAATCGCGCTACGAGTCTTTTATGCGTCGTGAACTAAAACCGGCGAATGCCGGCTATTTACAACCAAATGTTTATCAGGAAATCATCATGAACCGGCTCCAACGATTAATCAAAGAATACCCCCATCAATTCTGGCTACTGGTTTCCGGGTCGCTAGTCTCATCCACGGGCGGCGCAATGGTCTGGCCGTTTATGGGCATTTATCTGCGTCAAACGCTGGATATTCCGCTGACCACCGTCACCCTGATGATGTCCTTAAGCTCTCTGATGGGATTGATTTCATCCTTCATCGCCGGCGCAATCTCAGACCGCTACGGCCGCCGGATTGTCATGCTGATCAGCCTTTTTGCGGGAACGGTCTATTATGTACTGCTCAGTTTTGCCAACACGCTGCCGGTTTTTGCCGCTTTAATGGCATTCTGGGGCGCAATGAACATGCTCTATCCGGTTGGCGCAAACGCCATGATCGCCGATCTGGTTCCTTTTGAACGACGCACCGACGCCTACGCCCTGATGCGGGTGGTGCATAACACCGGTGTTGCCCTGGGCCCGGTGATTGGTGGTTTTCTGACCACCGGGGCCTCTTACGACACAGCGTTTTACTGCGCCGCAGTGGCTTTCAGCCTGTTTGGGTTGTTAACCCTGTTCGCCATCCGCGAAACCGTGCCCACCCGTGTGCCAACCGATCCGAAAGCCGCAGCCGAACCCCGGCGCGGGTATGGCATCGTCCTGCGCGACAAGGCGTATATGGCCAGCATGATCAGCTTTATGGTGACCATGATGTCATCTTCGATGGTCTGGATGCTTTTATCAGTCTATGCGAAAGAAAATTATGGCGTTCCCGAACGAATGTACGGGTTTATCGTCACCATCAACGCCCTGATGTGCATTTTCATCCAATACCCGGTCACCCTGGTTACCCGCCGCCACACCCCGCTGCCTGTGCTGGGCATTGGCGCACTTTTTTACACCGTGGGGGTGGGTTCCATCGCTTTGGGCAACGGGTTCTGGGGCTTTGCCCTGTCGATGGTGATCCTCACCATGGGCGAGCTGATCATGAGCCCCACCATCACCACCCTGGTCGCCAACCTGTCGCCCGAAGATATGCGCGGCCGGTATATGTCGATCCTCAACCTGGCCTGGCCGGTGGCTTCGCTGGTGGGGCCTATCGTTGGCGGTCTGATGAACGACTATATCGCCCCGGTCGCCATCTGGGTGGGCGGTTCGGCGTTTGGCGCGCTGGGCGCGCTGGGTTATCTGCTGCTCTCAAAGCGGATTCGTTTTGATGTTTACCCCGCGCAAACTTCGTCAGGGACGGTACCGGAAGGATAACCGGCGCACAGATCACGGCCTGCCAATCGCAAATTACCCCCCAAACATCTTGCGCCGTCTCCAGGTAAGGTAAGGCGCAACCAGTTTGCGCAGCCAGTATTTTCCATAAATCACCGAAAACACGCTGCCCCCCTCGCGGCGGTGCACGCGCAGCATCTCGGGCCAGCAGCGGTCATCGGCGGCAATGGTCTTGGCATCACCATGCAAACGAAAATTCGCCCACAGGCGGGGAATATAATGCAGCGGCGCCAGCTTTGCCAACCGCACCCACAGATCATAATCCATCGCAAAATAAAAGCTCGGGTCCAGCGGCCCCACTCGCCGCCATAAATCGGCGCGGAAGAACGAAGCCTGCTGCGGGATGTGCACATAACCCTGGCGCAGCCGCTGATAATCGGTCTGGGCTGCCCCAAACCGGCCAATCACCCGGTCGGAGGCATCGATAAAATTGCAGTCGCCATACACCATCCCGGCTTCAGGGTGCTGCTGCAAATAAGCTGCCGCCTCGCGCACCGCGCCCGGCTCCAGGGTGTCATCTGAGTTGAGCCAGGCCAACACCTCGCCTTTTGCGCGGGCAAAACCCTTGTTAATCGCATCGGTCTGGCCCCGGTCCGGCTCTGAAACCCACCCGGCCAGACGGCTCTCATAGCGTTTAAGCGTCTCCACACTGCCATCGGTTGATCCACCGTCGATGACGATATACTCGATCTCGGGATAATCCTGCTCCAATACCGAGCAAAGAGTTCTTTCCAGATATTTGGTCTGATTAAAAGACGGGGTAATGATCGAAACCAGCATACAATTATTGTCCTGTTCCACCCGACGCCGGGCGGGTTAGATCATAAATCACAAATTCTTCGGTCTGTTCCAACACGGGGTATGATTCTAACATCATTTGCAGCGCTGGTTGCTGGTTCAGCTCCTCAAAATCGGTCACCAAAAAGCGGCTGCGCCCTGCGGCAAGCTGCGCAAAAGCATCCTGAACGGCCCGGTTCAAATCCGTCTCCCCCCGAAACGCCAGATCATCGGCCGACGGCCAGTGATTGGCATTCACCCAGCCCCAGTAAGCCAGCCGCGCGCCATAATCGGGCGTGAGGGCCGTTATCGTCTGATCCTGTCCCAGCTCCATCCCGATCTTCGTCCAAAAATCCGCCTCGGGACGAAAATCAACCCGGCGCAGGTCACTGCGGGTCTGGTAGAGCGTATAAATCACCCCCAGGGTTATCACCCCTGCCGCCGCCCACAGCCCCCACCGGCGCGGCGCAAATGCTGCGTGCAGCGCGCTCCACCCCACCCCGGCCAGCGGGGCCAGCCCCAGTGCCGTCAGGGGAATCAACGGCAGGTGATAATAATCATGCGTGCCGGCGTGGTGCGGCAAGACCAGGCCATACACAAGATAGCCGCCATATACCGCCCATAACGCTGCGCGCGTTCCGGCCGGCTTCATCAGCCAGACGCCCAGAAACCCGGCCGCGGCCCAGCCCAGCGGAACAACCGTAAACGCTTTAGCCGCCCAGCGCAGATAAAACGCAGCGCTGAGCCACATCTGGGGGAAGAAACGTCCGCTGAACTGCCCCTGCAAAAAGCCGCCGGGCCACAGCCCATATACGGTATACGCCGCATACGGCAAGATCAACAGCCCCCCGGCCAGCCACACCGATCCAGAGCGCAGCGCAGCGCGCAGCCCGTATTGCACCAGCACCCAGACAACAAACGGAATCAGCGCAAAAAACAGGGCCGTGCTTTTAATAAACACCGCCAGACCGCCCAGCAGCCCGGCCAGCCATGCCGATTTCAGACCCGGCTGCTGCGGCCAGCGCAGCAGCGCCCACCAGAAACCCGCGCACAGCGCGGTCATCAACGGGTCGGGTTGAAAAGAGCGGCTGGCAATCACGCCATAGGGCAGGGCCAGATAAAACAACAGCGCGGCAATTCCGCCAGGA
>CAZQLE010000149.1:3517-10021 GCA_964593905.1 uncultured Anaerolineaceae bacterium
CCGCCGCGGCCACCGCTGCAGCCCCCGCCAGCCAGAACAGAATGGAGAACAAACGTGGCAGCCACAACAACGGCGCACCGGCAGCGCGGTAGGCCGCCGCTGCCAGCAATTCCATTACCGGGGGTTCGATGATGCCTTCCATCTTCCACTGCTGCACGGCCAGTTCCCGCTGCCACTGCGGCATATCCACAGCGGTCTGAGAATACATCCCGCGCGCCATTAACGCAGAATGAAGCTGGCGGGTCGGGTGAAAATCGAGCGGCAAATCGGTCAGATCCACCAGCCGCACGGCCAGACCCAGCCCAAGGCACAGCGCAAAAATCAGCCAGTAGCCCGCCGGCTTTTGGCGGGACCGGGCAGCGGCCAGAGCAGGCGCCGCGCTCATGGGCTGCCTTTCGCGGTTAAATCAAACACCAGAAAGCCATTCCCATACACCAGGAGCGGGTAGTTTTCTTCCAGATAGCTTTTCAACTCCGGCTGGTTCTCAAACTCATTTAAAGCCGTCACCAGAAAGTAATCCATCCCGGCGGTGCGTCCCTCAAATTCGTCCTGAAAGTTACGCTCGCCGCCGTCTGCCAGGGCAAACAGGCGGTAATCGGCGCCAGAAGGCCACATGGCGCCGGGGCTGCGCCAGCCAAAATAATTCAGCCGCATTCCATAATCGGCGGTCAGGGCAATAAAGGGCCGCGCGGCCGGCACGGCCATCCCCACCCGCCGCCAGCTTTCAGGTTCATTTTGATACGAATTCCCCACCAGGGTTGAACGTGAGACATACAACCCGTAAAAAGCGGCCAGCACCACCACCCCTCCGGCTGCCACCCGCACTGCACGCGGCTGATTTTGCACCGCGTCGATAAGCCCCCCGGCCGCCGAGACAAAAGACAGCGCCATCAGCGGAACCAGCATCAGATGATAATACTCGTGCGTCACATACTGGTAGGGAAACACCAGCCCAAACAGCCCGTAGCCCAGCCAGCCGCCCAACAGCAACCCGCGCAGCGCCGGGGCAGCCAGAAGCGCCCCCACCAGCGCCAGACCAAATGGCAGCAGCCCGGTCAAACCCTTAATCATTGCCAGCCAGTCGGCATAAAAATTGGTCGTCAAAATGAGATGGATCAGCGACCCGGTCCAGAAACTGAGAAAGCCCTCCGAACGCTGCGGGTTGATCAGCAAATAATACACCAGCGCAGGCGCCAGCATGAGCACCCCCATGCCCCACACCTGCGCCTGCCGCCAGAAGCGTTTCAGACCATAGACGGTCAACGCCGCCCCCAGCAGCATTCCGCCCACGTAAAAAGCCGCAAACACTTTAATCAAAATCGCCGCGCTGCCCACAGCCACCACCGTCAGAGCGCGTTTCCAGGTCGGTTGTTCAACCCAGCGCAACAGCGCCAGCAGCGCAAACAAAATCCAGGCGCACATCCACGGGTCGGGTTGGAAAGAGCGGCTGGCCACAACGCTGAAGGGCAAAAACAGGTAAAACAGCAAACCGATTAAGGATGCCCCCCGGCTGCCCGTCCGCCGTCCGGCGCGGTATAACGCGCCACCGCCCAACACCCAGAACAGGGCGCTGACCACCCGGCCAACCCAGAAGTATTCCCGCCCCAGCAGGGCATCAACCCCGCCGACCAGGGTTTCAAGGATGGGCGGTTCGTACACCTCCAGAGCTGCCAGATCCTGTGAAAGCTGTTGTTCGGCAGCGCTGCCGTTGTGAGAAAATTGAAAAAAAGCAGCCCGCGCCAGAATGGCCGAGCGAAGCTGACGGGTGGCGTGAAAATCCAGTGGCGGGTCGGTCAGATCCACCATCCGAACACCCAGCCCCAGCAGCAACACCAGCACCACCAGGCCGCCGACCAGAACCCGGCGATCAAAGCCCCCAGAGTGCCGCGCAGCCCATTTCATTCCGGGCGCTCCTCTTGAACCGCGGGTGCATCCTCTTTTTCACGCGGGCCAATCACACCGGGTTGAAAACGCGGCACATCGCTGCTATGCGGCTTGCGCCGGTAGCGCAGCGAATCGTAAAGCTGGTGCGCCTGCTCGGGCGCAGCCAGCGCCAGCAGCGTAAAAGCCAGCCGCCGCCAGTCGCGCACCACCCGCAGCGGGGTTCTGAGAAGGCTGCGCCCGTAAGAGCGCAGCGCAGCGCGATACTGCTCACCTTCTGAAAGGTAATAGGCATCCAGCCAGTCTGCCCCGCCCAGAATCTTTCGCCGGTTAAGATGAAACAGCGGTTTTAATTGGGGATCAGTGCGCATCCAGTCCACCAGCCGGTGGGCTTCCTGCCCAAACTGGACCGCATTGGCTTTGTTTTTTGCAGCAGCATGAAACCGGCCGGCCGCCCAGATCTGGGGGATATACTCGATCTTTGCGTGCTGCGCCAGCCGCAGCCAGAGATGGTGGTCGAGCAGGTAATGATAGTTCAGGTCCAGCCCGCCGGCCAGCGCCAGAACAGAGCGGCGCATAAACACGGCCGGTTGTCCGATGATGCGAAAAGACATCAGCTCTTGCAAACCCCAGGTATCATAGTGCATCACATTTAAGGGCTGACCGTTGCCATCCACCGACAGAACATCACCAAACACCATCCCCCATTCAGGGTGTTCGCACAGCGCGTGTGCAGCCGAAACCAGCGCACCCGAGAGATAATAATCATCCGAGTTGATCCAGGCGACGATCTCGCCTGTGGCGCGTTGAAAGCCCTTATTAATTCCATCCGCCTGTCCGCGGTCCGGTTCCGACACCCAGTAAGCCAGATATTTTTCGTACCGGCGAATAATTTCCTGGCTGCCATCGGTCGAGCCGCCATCGATGATGATATATTCCAGGTCTGAATAACCCTGGTTAAGCACCGATTGAATGGTCTGCTCCAGATAAGCAGCCTGATTATAAGAAGGTGTAACGATCGAAACGCGCAATTTTCCCAAGGGTATCTTTTAGAAAAGAGAATTGAAATCGACCCGTGGGAACACGCGCAGCTTGCCGCCCACGGTAGCATCAATCACCTCGCGCCCATCAGCCGCAAAGGCCTCGCGCGCCATCTGATAGGCGCGCTCCGAGGTTTCCAGGTCGGGGAGCTGCCAGCGGAAACCTTTGCCAAAATAGCCGGGATGGAAGTGGTTGGGGTCATCACCCTGTGAAGTTACGGTGGTATTGGGTTTCCCCTGGGTGGTGAAGTTATGGTCCACACCAATCAGAATGACCTGTTGAAAGCCCAGATAAAAGGCCGTCTGCAGCGCCATATAGGTCACTGTCGCGCCCTCCCACATCCGCCCGCGAATATCGCGGGCAAACTTCGGGCCTGTATAGGTGGAATACAGAAAAAACAAATTGGCATCCGGCTTAAGCCACTGCCGGCCGCGCCACGAAACAAACCGGGGCAGCTTAAGATCCTGAATTTCGGCCGCGCACTGTTCGATCACCAGGTCATTAACCGACATATAATAGGTGGTCTCAAAACCCAGCTCTGGAAACATGAGATAAATGCGGTTCATGCCGATGGTGTTTTCACCGCGCAGCTTGCTCATATCGGTATCGCGCAGGCTGGGGCCATTGCCAATGATAAAACAACGTTCACCGCGGTGCCGGTCTTTGAATGCGGCCAACTGGCGGCGGGTATCGCGCCGCCACGGGTGCAGATAGGCTTCGGGCATCCCTTTCATGCGGGCCAGAGCATCCAGCGTGGTGCGCGCCGCGCCAACCACGGGTTCGGGCAATATCTGTTTAAGCGAGTCTTTGATGGACGCCATCCAGGCCTACTCCGTGCTCAGGCGTGCCGTCGCACCGCCATCGATCACCAGCGCCTGGCCGGTCATAAAGGAAGATTGGGTATTATCAGCCAGAAAATAGATCGCGCTGGCAATTTCTTCGGGCTGCGCCACACGGCCGTTGACCGTTTTGCGCGCCAGGTTTTCCAGGCGGTCCAACACCGATTCGCCGCTGACATGACCCCGGTTCAACCCTGCCCGCAGCATGGGGGTATCGACTGCGCCCGGCAGAATGGCGTTCACGCGGATGTTATCGGGGGCAAACTCAATCGCCATGGCCCGGGTTAACGCCAGCACACCGCCCTTGCTGGTTGCATAAGCGGCGATATTGGCCGAAGTCGCCACGGCATGTACCGATGACATGTTCACAATCGCCCCGCCGCCATCCTGTTTTAGCAGCGGATACGCCAGTTTTGCGCCCACAAACACCGAGCGCAAATTGGAGGCCATCACCATATCCCATTCTTCAAGGGTGGTTTCAATCAGCGGTTTGGCAATTTGCACTGCCGCGTTATTGATAACTGCATCCAGTTTGCCGGTAAATGCGCCGGCCTTTTCATAGATGATGTGAATATTATCCGGTTTCGAAATATCGGCCTGAATAAAAAGCCCGCTCGCCGGGAATTCAGGGCCGAAGGGTGCACGGTCCACCCCAATCACCCGCCACCCCTTCTGGGTGAAGTAATGCACCGTGGCTCGTCCGACCCCGCCGGCCGCGCCGGTAATTAACATCACGCGTGATGTATCGTTCATTAAATCTCCTTATTGGCAAAGGTTGATGATCAGATAACCACCACTCTCGCGGGTTTGCTCATCATAAGCGCGGCACCAGTCATTGGTAAACCCGGCATCCTGACGAATCAGCCCGCCCAGTTCATTGGCCTCATCATACCGCCCCAGGGCGGCATAACCGGCATAAAACGGCATCCACTCCACCCCATCGGCCGGCTTCAGCCCCCCGGCCCGCGCTTCATCGCCCAGACGGGCAATTTCTTCCCAGTCTTTTTTTTGCCGGGCCAGACTGGCCTTTTGATAATAATAACACCAGCCGTGTTCCGGTTCGGGCCCAAAAATTTCGGCCGGCGGCGTTTTTTGCGCCGCGTCTGGCAGAATCAAATCAAGTTTGGAGTAAGCCGCCGCCATGCGCAGCACCGGCTCTTCGGCCGAACTGAGCTCGGGGTGGGCGCCATCCATCACACGCAAACACCCTCCCCCGGCAGGCAGGCTCATGACCAGCGAATTTTTGAATTCAATCAGCAGGTCATTATTGCGAAAGGTGCGCTGCACGGCATAGCCATCCATCAACGGCAGCAGGGTCTGGTTGTTTAATGTTTCGCCGCTGATCGACAACCCGTCATCGCCCGACCGGTAGATCAAATTGGCCGGCCCCCACACCTCATACCCTTCCATCAGGCGGTAGCCCGGCAGCAAAAGCGGTACCAGCGTGGTCTGGTCCTTAAGGTCGGGCGCCCGCCAGGCAAGCTGCCACCACAACTGACGCTGGTAATTCCACAGGTCGCTAAAATAGACGCCATTCATAAAATGCGTCAAAAGGGCCGAGCTGGTCAAAATCACAACGACCGCCGTGCGCATTTTAAAGGTGGGCAGCAGCTCAAGGGCCGCAGTCAACAATAAGACCACCCCCAGCGTGGTAGACAGGGTATACCGGTCATACAGATCTTGAAATTGTACGTGCCGGTTCGAAATCAAAATCGGCAGCAGCGCCGCAGCCACCCCCACCAACCCCAGCAATGCCCGTTCACCCGGCGTGGTTTTTATGGAATGATCTTCTTCAACCGGCAAAATCATGCGGGTGGAAACAAACCATAACAACCCGCCGCCAGCGCAGGCGATCACCAGCCCCAGCGCAACCCGGTTGGGGTCGGCTGAATTGGTCAGGGTATACAACGGCACCCCCCAGGCCAGCCCCACCGATTCCCAGATGTCTTTAAGAAATTCCACCCCAAGCCGCAGCAGCGAGCCAAAGGGGTCGGCCAGATACATGCCTTTTAACGACGAAACATCTGTCACCGACCGCGTGCTGCGAAAAACAAACAACCGCCACACCAGAAACAAACCCGCCGCCGCCGCATAGGGCAGTTCATTCAAAAAAATCGACTTTACCCTGGGCCAGCGCGCCTGCTGCTGTTTAAGCACATACCCGATCAAACACAGCCGCAGCAATTCCAGGCCGATCATATACTCATAAATCAACGGGTAGAGAAATGTGAGCCCCGTTGCCAGTACAACCCACAACCACCTGCGCCCCTTGCGCGCTTCTTTAATCGCCGCCACAGAGAGCGTGATCGAAAGCACCGCCAGCATATACGCTGCAATATGCATCTGAAACATACTGGCATTGGGCTGTTCAAGAAAACCAGGGTAAACAAAAAACAGTCCCCCGGCCCACAATGAATATTGCTTCCGGTCTGGGAAGATCAGACCAAACAAAACATAAAACGCTCCGGCAGAGATGAAGCGCAGAACAAAAGCATAAACTGTCCAGGCCGCCGGTGAATATCCTAACAGCCTGACCGTTACGCCATACAGCAACCCCATGAACGGACGGTCAATGACATGTTCGCGAAAAACCGCCCACACACCGCCGGTCGAAGATGACCACAAGACATGCCAGTCATCGCGGTAAAACCCAAGCTGACCGAGAAACGGCAAAAACGCCGCCGCGCCCAGGAGAAAGATAACCCCCAGAGAAATCCACAGCGGCCGGTTATGACGCCAAGAA
>CAZQLE010000150.1:0-9976 GCA_964593905.1 uncultured Anaerolineaceae bacterium
GTATAATCGAGGGCAGTAAGTTCCAGGGTCAAAAAGCGGAGGTGTGGTGGCTCGCAGGCGCTATGCAGATGAACTGACGGTGGATGAGCTTCGCCGGCTGCTGGTTGAAAAACGGCGCGCCGAACGTCAGGGCCGTCTGGAGCATTATCGCCGCACCGGCCGGATGGTGCTGGTTGAACCTCAGCCGTTGAGCCGCCCGATTGAAACCCTGCGCGCCGATGAACTGCCGGCCGAAGAAAGCGGGCCAACCGGCGCAGCGCCGCCCACCAAACGGCGTGTGTTTTTAGACCGGGCCCTGCTGGTGGTTGAAGCTGCGGCGGTAATTGGCCTGATGATGGTGCTGCTTTCGGGGCTCAGCGCGCTGCGCGACCTGAACAGCGAGGTGTCATCGGCCTTAACCCTGCCAACGCTGACGCCAACGCCCCTGATTCAGGCGGTGGTGCTGCCCTCGGGGCATACGCCGCCCAATGCGCCGGGCGGGGTGCAGTTTAATGATGCCGAAATCCCTGCGCATTTGCGCCCGCTGGTGCAGTCGCTGGGGAACCTGCCGGTGCCGACCGCCAGCCCGGAACAGGCTGTGCGCATTCAGGTGCCCGCCATTGGGGTTGAAGCACCGGTGGTGATGGGCGACGGCTGGGAGCAGCTTAAGAAAGGGGTTGGGCAGTATATCGGTTCGCCCAATCCGGGGCAGGATGGGAATTTGATCCTGTCGGCCCATAATGATGTGTTCGGCGAGATCTTTCGCGATCTGGACCGGTTGAAGAGCGGGGATGAAATCGTGCTCTTTACCAACCAGCGGACCTATACCTATATTGTCCGCCAGACCCAGATCGTCGATCCTTCTCAGGTGGAGGTGATGGCCCCCACCCAGGAACCGGTGGTAACGTTGATCTCTTGCTATCCCTATCTGGTGGATGATCAGCGGATTGTTGTGTCAGCGTATTTACAGGAGTAATGCTGGTATGGCCCGGTAATTTTTGCCGGCCGGGTATAATACTGATCCTGCTATTTTATTTCGGAGGTTCGTTCCATGAGCAAGAAACAGAAACGCCAGGTCTCTTCCACGTCCACGCCGGTTGCTGTCGAAGCCGCCGCACCCGTCCGCGTAGTGCGGCCGGTCCGCTCGACCGTTGCTGAAGAATTCAAACCCGATTACAGCTATGTGGTCAGCGATTTGAAAAAAATTGGCATTCTGGCCGGCAGCTTCATTGCTGTGCTGGTTGTTGTATCTTTCTTTCTGAACTGATCCGGAACTTTGTCAGACCGTTCAAGTTCCCCCTCCCGTTTTGGGCGAGGGGGACTTCGGTTATCTAACCACGATTGATGCATCATCCAAAGAGCATTTGCCATGCCCAGGAGCGTGTATGAGCCCGCTGTTTACGCCCGGACCGGTTGAGGTTGCCCCCGAGGTGCTGGCCGCCCAGGCGCGCCCGATCATTCCCTCATTCAGCCAGGAATATGAAGCGCTGTTCACCAGCGTGGAAGAGCGCCTGCATCGCCTGTTTTTTGGCGGGCTGAACCTGGCGCTGTTGCCAGGCAGTGAGATTAGCGGGCTGGAAGCGCTGTTGAGCAGTTTTGTGCATGGCCCTGCACTGTGCTGCATCGGCGGGGCGACCTCGTTGCGCTGGTATGAGATCGGTCAGGCGTTGGGCAAAACGCTCGACCGCCTGGATGTAGACCCCGGCGAGGCCATTGACCCATCGCGGCTGGCCGAAATGCTGCGCGAAAAACCTTACGCTGCCATCCTGCTCACCCAGATCGAGCCCTCCACCGGGGTGCAAAACCCGCTGGCCGAGCTGGCCGCCCTGATCCATGCCGAACAACCCGAGGCGCTGCTGCTGGTCAACGCGGCCTATTCGCTGGGCGGCACGGCGCTGCCGGCCGAAGAGTGGGGGGTTGACGCGCTGTTTTCGGTATCAGACCGCTGTCTGGCGCTGCCGCCGGGCCTGGTTTTGACCGGTTTCTCGCAGCGTGCGTTGGATGCGGCGGCGGGCGGCGGGCCGCGCGGCTGGACGCTGGATCTGGTGCGCCGCCACCGCGCGCGCAGCCGCGATGCAATTACACGCGATCTGCCCGTTTCGCTGCTGTATGCGCTCAGCGCGCAGTTGGACCGCATGTTGCTGGAAGGGCTTGAGGTGCGCCATGAACGCCACCGGACCCTGGCGCAGCGCGTGGAGGTCTGGGCGGAAGAGCGCGGTCTGCCGCCGCTGGCTGCGGAGGGCGTGCGCGCCGAAACGCTGACCGTGATCCAAAACCGTAAGGGGATCGCGATTGAAGACCTTAACCGGTTTCTCGCCTCGCGCGGGATGCGTCTGGCGAATGGGCTGGGTCCCCTGCGCGACCGCTATTTTTGCATTGCCGCGATGGGTGAGGTTCAGCTTTATGAGCTGGATGCCCTGCTTGAAGCGGTGGATTTGTTCATCAGCGGCGCGTAAAAAGCGGACATTTTTCCTGTTGTAATCCCTTTTGTAATCTGTTATATTGGACTATAGTCCAGCATAACAGATTATGAATATTTCTGACCCCAACCCCCCCACTGCAGAAAGAACACTGCGCCTGATCGAGCTGTTGATGGAGGCCCCCGAAGGCCTGACCGCTCAGGATTTGCAGTTGCAATTGGATCTGTCGCGCAGCTCGTTGTTTGTGCTGCTGCGCAGTTTGAAAGCGCTTGGTTATATCGACCAGACCGAAAAACGCGGACGGTATAAACCCGGACCGCGCCTGGAAGCCTGGCGTTCTTCGCGCCACCCGCTGGCGCGGGATTTGATCAGCGCTTTTTATCAGGAAGCCGGTTCGCAGCCCTGGGAGGATACCCTGCTGTTGTTGCTGCCTTCTGAACATGGCCCGCGCCCAACCGCGCAGGTGGAAGGCCGCCGCCAGGTGCGCTGTGCGTTTGAACTGGGCCTGGCCGCCCCCGAACTGGACGCGGCGGCGCAGGTCTTGCAGAGTGAGCCGCCGGCTACGGTGCACCAGTATGGTTTTGCGTTGCACGAGCGCGAAGAAGCGGTGGATCTGGCGCTGCCGATCTGCCGCGATGGGGTGCACCCCGAAGCGGCGCTGATGCTCAGCGCCCCGCGTTTTCGCACCCCGACCGACCGTTTGCTGGCCCAGTTTCTGCCCGATCTGCGCGCCATGGCGGCGCGGCTGTCGTATCAGATCGGCGCCCCGGCCTACAACCCCTATCGAATTGGTGAAGAACGCCGTCTGGAACCGACGCGCGCCCTGAGCGGCGCCGAAGTGGACAGCTTTTTGCAGGGCCCATGGGCGGCGCGGCTGGCCTGTGTGCGTCCGGATGGCGGGCCGCATGTGATTCCGGTCTGGCAGGAATGGGATGGACGGGGCTTTACCGTGATCGCCTGGCAGGGTTCACAGTGGGCCGATTATGTTTTGCATAACCCCGCTGTGTCGCTGACGGTGGATGAGCCCTGGGCGCCATTGCGTCGGGTGGTGGTGCGCGGCGAGGCAGCCGCGGTGGCGCCCGAAGAACCCGCCCTGGACCTGGACAGCCTGCTGCGGCGTCTGACCCGCCGTTATCTGGGCCAGCCCAGCGCGGCATCACGCCCACAGGTGATGGTGGCTTTTCGCATTCAACCCACCAGCCTGCGGGGCTGGCAGGGGCTTTCTTCGGCGCTGCCCCATGCTGAGGCGCTATGAACCTGACCGTGCACAATGTGCGTCATACTTTTGCCGGTTCATCACCGCTGACCGCCCTGGATGGATTGACCTTTGAGATTCCGGCCGGGCAGTTTACTGCCCTGGTGGGCCCCAGCGGGTGCGGAAAATCGACCCTGCTGCGTCTGGCGGCCGGACTGTTGACCCTGCAAGAGGGCGAAATGTGGCTGGATGGCGCTGCGCCCGCCGAAGCGCTGGCCGAGCGCAAAATTGCCTGGATGGGCCAAAGCCCGGCGTTATTACCCTGGCTGAACCTGCGCGCCAATGTTGCCCTGGCGCATCAGGTGGGCCGCTCCGGGCGGGCTGTGCGTCTCTCACCCGATGAAGCGCTGGCCCTGGTGGGGCTGCGCGACCGCGCGGCCAGCTACCCGTTTATGCTTTCGGGCGGCATGCAGCAGCGTCTGGCGCTGGCGCGCACCTTAAGCCAGGACGCCCGTCTGTGGTTGATGGATGAACCCTTTGCCGCGCTGGATGAGATGACCCGTGAACGCTTGGCGCTGGACCTGGCCGGTTTGTGGCAGCCGCTGCGCCCGACCGTGTTATGGGTGACCCACAATATCTATGAAGCCTTGCGCCTGGCCGACCGGGTGCTGGTGTTCAGCCGCCGCCCGGCGCAGGTGATTGCCGACTTGCTGGTGCCGCTGCCGCGCCCGCGGCGCGAAGCCGACCCGGCTTTTCAGGCGCTGCTGGCAAAATTGCGCGCCTGTCTGACAGATGCGCTGGAGCCGGCCTTATGACCGCGCGCCATATGTTGGAAGCCCGTGACCGCCCGGCTGCGTCTGCCGTTTTGCCGCGTGCGCGTCGTGCGACGCGGGCAACCCTGCTTGCCCTGGGGATGGTGCTGGTGTTTGCCCTGCTGTGGGAGACCGGTGTACGCGTGTTGCAGACCCCGGCCTATCTTTTGCCCTCTCCCAGCCGGGTGCTGCTGACCCTGGCCGAACACCCGGCGTTGTTTGGCGGGGCTTCGCTGGTCACATTGAGCGAGGCCCTGGCGGGTCTGGTGATCGGTCTGACCACCAGTGCGCTGCTGGCGGCGCTGCTTGTGCTGCGGCCGGGGCTGGAAGACGGGGTGATGACCCTGGCGATTCTGGTCAAATCGACCCCGCTGGTGGCGATTGCCCCGCTGCTGACCCTGTGGCTGGGTTTTGGGATGCTGCCCAAGGTGTTGATCGTGGCGCTGATGACCTTCTTCCCGCTGTTGGTCAACTTACTCAGCGGTCTGCAACAGGTTGACCCCGCCCTGTTGGATGTATTCCGCTCGTGGAATGCCAGCCGCAAAGAGATCTTTTTGCATCTGCGGGTTCCCTCTGCGCTGCCCTTTTTGTTCGCCGGGATTAAGATCAGCGCCCCGCTGGCGCTGGTGGGCGCGGTGGTGGCCGAATGGACCGGCGCGTCGGGCGGGCTGGGGCGCGAGATGTGGCTGGCGTATACCAATTTAAACCTCCCATTTTTATTTGGCGGAATTTTTATTCTGGCGGCAGCCGGTGCGCTGCTCTACCGCGTTTTGGATGCGCTGGAGCAGCGGGCCTTGTTCTGGCAGGCGGCCCGCGCCGGCGATTCTTAATCTTTTGAGGTGAATCTTATGTGTTTCTTCCGTTCCTGGTTTTTCACCGGGCTGGTTGTGCTGGGTCTGCTGGCCGGCTGCGCCCCCAAACCCCCCGCGCCCATGAGCATGACCTTTATGGCCGGGTATAAACCGCAGGCCAACCTGCCTTTTGTGGGTGTGTATGTGGCGCAAGAAAAGGGTTATTTTCAAGAGCAGGGTCTGACGGTGGATATTCAACACTCGCCGGGGCAGGGCGAGCACTTGCAGCTCACGGCGGCTGGCAAGGTGCAGGTGACCACGCAAGACGCGGCCGTGC
The DNA here is from genome assembly GCA_964593905.1 of uncultured Anaerolineaceae bacterium. Taxonomy (GTDB): domain Bacteria; phylum Chloroflexota; class Anaerolineae; order Anaerolineales; family Anaerolineaceae; genus CAZQLE01. The sequence continues at coordinate 5,535 of CAZQLE010000150.1, forward strand.
TGCTAAAACGCCGTGCCGACCCGGGTCTGCCGCTGGTTTCGATTGCGCTGATCGGTCAGCGCGGACAGCAAGCCTTTGCTGCCCTGGCTGAAACCGGGCTGAAAACGCCGCTCGACTGGCAGGGGCATCTGGTGGGCTATAAAGGCACCCCGCCGCCCGACCTGTTTGCCCTGCTTGGCGCTGCCGGGGCCGATGTGAACCAGGTGGAACTGGTCAACGTGGGTTTTGATCCGCGCCTGCTGGCCGAAAAAAAGGTGGATGTTTACCCGGTGTTTAAATCAAACGAGCCTTATTTGCTGCAAAAGTGGGGTCATGAACTGACCCTGTGGGACGCGGCCGATTTTGGCGTGCCCACCCTGGGGCTGGCCTACGTGACCAGCGACCAGACCCTGGCCGAACAGCCTGAACTGCTGGCGCGTTTTCTGCGCGCTGCACTGCGCGGGATTGCGTTTGCCCGCCAGAACCCCGATGAAGCGGTGCAGATGGTGATGAAATATGCCGGACCTGAAGCCGACCCCGAGCACATGCAGTTTATGCTGGCGGCCGAGTTAAAAGACCTTGAATCACCGGCCACCGTTGGCAAGGGCCCCGGCTGGCAGACGGCCGAAGAATGGCAGGCGCTGGCCGACATGCTGGTGAAATATGACAGCATGCCCGCAGTGGATGTGAAACAGGTCTTTACCAATTCGATCTGGGAGCAGGCCGCAGCGGAGTGAGCTTCTCGGCCCCGGTCACACAGTGCGTGAGAAGCGGCGGCGAATCATGAAAAAAGTAGAGGATGGCGGTCCATTGCCATCCTCTGTTTGTTTGTGTTCAGGGCACCCAGCGCCCGATATCGGTCCAGCAATAGCCGAGGTGATCGGCCATTTCAGCGCTGGTCTTCTTTTTGATGAGCCGCTGGGCGTATTCCATCAGCTCAAGCCCGCCAATTTCATCCAACCGCACGCCAATTTCGCGGGCGCGGATATGGCGGCACTGCAAGTTGTACTGGCCGCCCGGTCGTTCCGAGAGAAAATCATCCTTCGCGCCGATGCGCTGCAGCTCTTCCAGCAGTTTTTCCACCTGCTGCTGGTGCTGCGGCGGGTAGGGGCGTTTTCCAAACAACATATCCAGAATACCCATCGCGGCGGCCTCCCTGTGTTTGTGGATGAATCTAGCACTGTGTCAAACATGATAATGATGTTTGATACAGCACCAGTCTATCATAAATCGGGGGTCAGTGAGCGGTGAATCAAAAGTAAAGTAAGGTGCGCCCTGGCGCACCTGCCTTTCGTCCGTGTCATGCTGAGCCAACGGCGAAGCATCCCTGCGCTGGTCTGCAAGGCCCGTGCCGCTTGTTGTCTGCCGTCGCTGGTGCGTCAAGACGCACCCTACGATGGAGATGCACGGTAGGGTGCGCTTTAGCGCACCGAAACAGCGCCGTTACAACGCAGCCCGTCAGTATTTTGATAACCATCTCTGAGGTGTGAAAGATTCACCTTTGTGGTACAACACACCTATGGCGTGGATTTTTCTCTCTGCTCATCTGGATGATGCCGTGCTCTCGTGCGGCGGGCTGATTGCCAGCCGCGCCGAAGCCACGGCGGTGTGGACGATTTTTGCCGGCGACCCGCCGGCGGGTGAGTTGACCCCCTTTGCACGCGAGCTGCACGAGCGCTGGCAGACCGGCCCCGCGGCTGTGGCTGCGCGGCGCGCGGAAGATGTGGCGGCCTGTGCCCGCCTGGGGGCGGTTTACCGTCATTTTTCTTACCCCGACTGCATCTACCGTCGTCTGCCAGACGGCCGGCCGGTCATTGCTGACCGGGAGGATCTGTTTCGCCCCGCTGCTGAGCCGGGTTTGACCGCTGAACTGGCCGGGTTGTTTCAGACGCAGATTCCGGCCGGGACGCGGGTGGCCTGCCCGTTGACCTACGGCGGGCATGTGGACCACCGCATTGTGCGCGCAGCGGCAGAACAGGCTCATTGTGAGCTGTGGTATTACCCCGATTATCCCTATGCGGCTCAACCTGAAGCGGGCGGGGGTGAAACGGGCCGCGCTTTGCTGCCGCCAGACAGCCGGGCGGTGCGTTTTGATCTGCCTGCTGAAGCGACCGCCACCTGGGAGCAGGCGGCAGCGGCATATGTTTCACAGATCAGTACCTTCTGGGCCGATGAAGCCGCCCTGCGCGCCGCGCTGCGCGAATATGCCCGCCAGGGGGGCGGTTCGACCTTATATCGTGTAGCCTGTTAATTTTGAAAACTTTCTACAAACCTCAATTGTGCTATACTGGTTGCATGCAAGAACGGTCTTTTTGGTCGTCCTGGTCTAAGTTCTTGCGCCGTCACCATCTTGCCGAACCTGCCGCTGTAATTTTGGATTCACTGGGGCCGCTGCGATTTTTTGCAGCTCAAATGGTTTATTTTACAGCCCCCATTGCAGCGGGAGAACGTCAGGGTGGAGCATGGCAGGCGCTGGCCCAACTGTTGGAAGATCCTGAAGAAAGCCGTTCTTTTATTACCTTCTTGCGGGAAGGAGAACCATCTTGACTGATTTACAAAACACCATAGCGCTGCTTCTGGTGATCGTCGCCTTTGTGCTGATGATTCTATTTACCTTTCTGAAATCGCAACGTGGCCGCATGACCCTGCGTCCGCTAGCGGCGTTTCATCGTTTGCGGCGCGCGCTGGGGCTGGCCGTGGAAGACGGCAAGCGGCTGCACATCACCCTGGGTAAAGGCAGTCTGCTGGGGGTGGAAGGTGCATCGGGCCTGGTGGGTCTGGCTGCGCTGGAACGGATTGCACAATTGAGTGTGATTAGCGACCGGCCGCCCACGGTGACCAGTGGCGACGGGGCGCTTTCTTTGCTCAGTCAGGATACCCTGCGCGCGGCCTACCGCACCAGCAATGTGCTGGAACAGTACGACGCTGATCAGGGCCGCCTGACCGGCACACAACCCCTGGCCTATGTGGCCGGGACGCTGCCGGTGATCCACGATGAACAGGTGGCAGCCACCATTCTGCTGGGAAATTTTGGGCCCGAAGTGGCCTTTTTATGTGAGGCTTCCGATCAGGAAAAAGCGTTTACCCTGGCGGCCAGTGATTCGCTTCCGGCTCAGGCGGTGTTGTATGCCACGGCTGAGGAGCCCCTGATTGGGGAAGAGCTGTTCGCCGTCCCGGCTTACTTGCAGGCCGGGCCCGCGCATCTTGCCAGCTTGCGCGTGCAGGATATCCTGCGCTGGGTGGTGATTGGCGGGCTGCTGGCGACAGTACTGTTGAAACTGATCAATGAGATGTTTGGAGTGAGGTTCTGATGCGCGCGCCCTTTGCTGCTGCTGTTGCCATTGCGGTTGGATTGGTAATTCTGGCGGGCTATTTTGCCCCCATGCCCGAGGCGCTGGGTCTGGTGCGCGCAACACTGCTCGGCTGGGCGGTGATTCTGGCTGCGGTGGCCGGGCTGGTGGGGGTAATTAACCTGACGGCGGCCCACTGGCGCAAGCTGACCCGCTCCAAGACGCGCGATCCATACAGCTTGCTGGTGATTCTGGGTTTTGTAGCTACGGTCGCAGCGGGGATCTGGTTTAAACCCGGCAGCCCCGAATTTCGGCAGGTGGTGTTGTCGATTCAGGCCCCGGTTGAGACCTCATTGATGGCCATGCTGGCTGTCAGCCTGGCTTATGCCTGTTTGCGGCTGCTGCAAAAACGGCGCGGCGCAATGGGGATGATTTTCTTTGTCAGTGTGATCGTTTTCCTGCTGCTGGGCAGCGGGTTATCGGCCGCGTTGCAAAACCTGCCCGGTATTGGCGAACTGGTGATGGTGATCAACCGTCTGCCGCTGGCCGGCGCACGGGGCATTTTACTGGGGGTTGCACTGGGCAGCCTGATGACTGGCATACGGATTTTAATGGGCGCTGACCGGCCCTACAGCGGGTGATTATGGCGGATAAACCTTGTCCAATGTGTGGGCGTACCAACCCGGAAGACGCGCAGAGCTGTCGATACTGCCGCGCCAGGTTAACGTCGCCGGCTGAAGGTTCCGGCGAGAACTGGATGGATGATTTGCGCGCCGATGGGGCCGTGGGCGATGATGCCCGGCCGGCGGCGAATGACCAGCCGGAAGGTGAACTCCCCGACTGGCTGAAGCGGGTGCGCGACCGCAGCCAGGAAGAGCAGGGTTATCTTAAACCGGCATGGGAACAGGATATCACCCCGCCCAAAGAAGAAGATTTGCCGCCCTGGAAAAACGAAGAAAAACAGCCCCCGGCGACTGAACCGGACTGGTTGAAAGCCTTTGATGAAACCACCTCCGCTCTGGCCCAGCCTGTGGCCGATGCCGGCGAACCGGACTGGTTGAAAGCCTTTGACGAGACCCCTGCTGCCACCCCGGCCCAGCCCGCGGCCAGTGCGGGTGAGCCAGACTGGCTGAAAGCTTTTGACGAGACCCCTGCTGCCACCCCGGCCCAGCC
>CAZQLE010000151.1:0-9600 GCA_964593905.1 uncultured Anaerolineaceae bacterium
GATCGATCTGCCATGAAAAACGAAAGCTCCGACATCCATCCAGAACTTCAACAATTCGCAAAATTTTTTCCAAACCTGACCTTCAGCCGCAAGAATCTCTGGCTTGTGAACCTTTTGCCGCGCCTCTTGCCCGCGCCGGCCCGTCCCAAAGGCATCCGCATCCAAAACGTCCTGATCCCGGGCAGTGAAGACCAGAAAAGCATCCGCTTGCGCATTTACAGACCCACCGCAATGGCTGGGCGAACCATACCGGCATTGCTCTGGTTTCACGGCGGCGGGTACGTGTCGGGCAGGCCTGAACAGGATGAGCAGCGCTGCATACAGTATGCCCTGGAACTGAATATCACGGTCGTCTCGGTCGATTACCGCCTGGCGCCCAAAAATCCCTTTCCGGCGGCGTTGGAGGATGGTTACACCGCCCTCAAGTGGGCGGCAGCGCACGCACCCATCGACAACCAGCGCATTGCAATCGGCGGCGCCAGCGCAGGGGCCGGCCTGGCAGCTGCCCTCATTCACCTGGCTCATGACCGCCGGGAAATTCAGCCCATCTTTCAATTACTGGTCTATCCCATGCTGGACGACCGAACAGTTTTGCGTTCAGATGTGGATGACAGCCAAAACATTACCTGGAATCAGAAAAGCAACCGGTTTGGCTGGGAGTCTTATCTGGCAAAAAAATGCGGGCAGGAAGATCTGCCGGAATATGCGGTGCCTGCGCGCCGCGAAAACCTGGCGGGCCTGCCCGCAGCCTGGATCGGGGTGGGGACCCTGGATCTGTTTTATGATGAAGATAAGACCTATGCGCGCAGGCTGCAAGCGGCGGGTGTGCCGTGCGAATTATGCGAAGTTCCCGGCGGCTTTCATGCCTTTGATGTATTTCTAAACCAAATCCCGCTGGTGCAGGATTTTCGAAAATCTCAAATTGCGGCGCTGAAGAAATGTTTTTTCTCAGACGGGATCTATTTCAATTCCACCAACCCCGCACCCGCTGCCTCCCGATAAAACCGGCCGCGGTTAAACGAGCGCACCGCGCGCTGCACCCCGGCCAGCAGCTCAGGCTGGTGCTGCGGCTCGCGGTCATAATAGCCCTCCTGCCAGAAATTGCGCACCCCGAACAGCAAATGAAAATACAACGCCCGCAAAAAACCCAGCGTGTTGACCCTGGCGTGGTTCAATTCGGGCTGGCTGTAGCTTTCCTGCCACGGCGACAGCCCGGCCGGGGCCAACAGACCCGCCAGCCAGGCCTCAAAGAATCCCAGCTCCACCTCACCGCGCAGCAGCACGGTATACACCGCCGTCGCCAGGCGCTGGTCTTCTTCAAACAAAAAGACGCTCTCCGCCGGGCAGGTCACCCGCGCCGCCACCGTGTTCAAAATGGCCTCCAGCCCCGCCCGGTCTGTATGGCGGCTGCGCGCCAGGTCACCCAGCAGGTCGGCCCCGTGGGCCAATGCGTGCGCCCAGCCTTTTTCAAACACATACCCGCGCAGATCGCGTTCGGCCAGCAGGCCGGCCAGGCTCTGCTCGCGCCAGCCGGCCACCTCTTGCGCCGTCAGAAACGGCTTCCCGGTTTCGGCGCAGTGCTGCTCATGACGGATAACCGCCCCCAGAATCAGCGCTGAAAAGGCGCGTAAAAAGACGCGGTCGTCGCCCTGTTCGCCCAGCCCCATCTGCAAATTGTCACACAACTGACCGGCCATTCCCTTCAATTCGGTCGGGGTGTAACAGCCGTTATTAATCCACTCCCAGATGATCTCCAGGCTGGTCTCGCGCCGGTCCGAATCGGGCGAGCCCAGGTTGGCGAGCAGTTGCGGGGCAAGCTGCTGCGGGCTGCTCCCGGCCGGAATGGCAAAAGACTGGTCCATGATGGCTTTCAATTCGGTATTGGTTAGCATACGGCTCCAAAATCAACGGGTTTGTTGAAAATGACCGGGCATTGATTCTGCGCGGTCAAGATGATTATACGGTTCGGCCCCCCATTCGCAACCTGCTTTTGGCCAGGTTTGCCGGGTCCCCCGCCCCCTGTCAGTCGTGTCATGCTGCGCCAATCTGCCCAAAAAAAATCCCCCGTGTCCGACCGACACAGGGGGGAATGATGGTTTTTCATCGGCGGCCTACCGCACCAGAATCTGCGAAAGAAATGCGCGGGTGCGTTCGTGCACCGCGTGATCAAAGATCTTTTCTGGCGTGCCGCGCTCGACAATCTTGCCCTCATCCATAAACACCACCTCATCAGCGGCGGCGCGCGCAAAACCCATCTCGTGGGTCACAATCACCATGGTAATGCCGGTGCGCGCCAGGCTGGTCATCACATCCAGCACCTCTTTAATCATCTCGGGGTCCAGCGCGCTGGTAGGCTCGTCAAACAGCATGATCTTGGGGGTCTGCGCCAGCGCGCGCGCAATGGCCACCCGCTGCTGCTGCCCGCCCGAAAGCTGGGCCGGGAAAACACCCGCTTTTTCAGCAATCCCCACCCGCTCCAACTGCTGCATGGCAGCGGTTTCGGCCTCTTCGCGCGCCACACCGCCCACCACGCGCTGCGCCAGGGTCACATTATCCAACACCGACAGGTGCGGGTAAAGATTAAAGTGCTGGAACACCATGCCCACCTGGCTGCGCAGGTTGTTCAGTTGTTTCTGGTCGCCGGTCACCTGCACGCCGTCAATATACACCTCACCCCGGTCGGGGGTTTCAAGCCGGTTCAGACAGCGCAGCAGGGTCGATTTTCCCGAACCGCTGGGGCCAATAATCACCACCACTTTACCGCGCTGCACAGTCAGGCTCACGTTCTCCAACGCCTGCACCCGGCCAAAGTTTTTATACAAATTGCGGGCCACAATCATATCTTCAGCGTTCATGCTGACCATACCTTCTTTCGAGATATTTAACCACAAACGAAAGCAGCACCGTCATCACCAGGTAAAGCACGGCCAGAATCGTATAGGTCTCTTGAAATTGAAAACTGCGCCCGGCATACAGACGAGCATACTGGGTAATATCGCGCACCGCCAGAATGGAGACCAGCGATGAATCTTTGAGCATCGAGACAAAATCATTGCCCAGCGCGGGCAACACATTGCGCACCGCCTGGGGCAGAATAACATAACGCATGGCCTGGGCATAGCTCATGCCCTGCGAACGGGCCGCTTCCATCTGTCCGCGCCCAATCGATTGGATGCCGGCGCGGAAGATTTCGGCAAGAAAAGCGCCGTAGGTGATGGATAAAGCTACCACGGCGCGCAGATTCATTGAAACCACACTGGGATCGAGGGCGGTCAGCCGGTTGCCCAGGCTGGTCAGCCCCAGCGTTTGCAATTGATGGCCCAGGGCATTAATACCCTGAATGGCGCCAGGGACCACCACCAGCGCGATAAAAAAGATCAACACCATCATCGGCACGCCGCGAATCACCTCAACATAAAAGGTGCCTGCGTTGCGCAGCACCACACTGTTTGAAATGCGCAGCAGGCCGGTCACCAGGCCCAGAACCAGCGCAATGCCAAAAGCCGAAACCGTTGTCGTCAGGGTAATGGTCAGCCCGGCGCGGATGAAATTAAAGGCATCACGATAATTTTCATTGTTCAAGATCGAAGACACCACCAGAATAGCCAGCAGCGCCATGACAGCCAGCCACCACGGAAAAGTTTCCAGCCGGCGCCTCAGCCGGCCGCGTAAATCTGCGGGTACCGCGACCCGCGGAAGCGATTCAGATTGTGCTTTTACAGCCATTACCTGCTCCTGTTTGTTTCTTAGACGGGGCGCAGTGGGTTCTCACCGCCTGCTGGCGCCACACTGCGCCCCATTTTTGGCTGAATTGAGTTTTCATTCAGCCGGCGAAAGTTTCCAACCTACTTGATATCTTCACTGGTAATTTTGAAATCGGGCCCAAAGTAGCGAGTGTTAATCTCTTCCAGCGTGCCATCGGCCTGCATGGCTTCAATGGCCTGGTTCACCGGGGCTACCAGTTCGCTGCCTTTGGGGAAGATAAAGCCCAGGCCGTCCGAAGAAATGCTCGGCCCGACAAATTCGAGCTGGTCGGCGTTCTCGCCCATATAGCCCAGCCCGGCCACTGCGTCAATCAACACCGCATCCACATCCCCTGAAATCAGAGTCTGCACAGCAAAGGGCATCTGCTCAAAAGCCTGAATGCGGTCTTCGGGCAGGAATTTGACCGCTGTTTCGTAATTGGTGGTTCCCGACTGGGTGGCCAGGGTAAATTCGGGGTTGGCAGCCAGCTCTTCGATCGAAGCAAAACGGGTCTCACCCTTGCGCACCAGTAAACGCTGCTCAATATTGAGGTAATTGACCGAGAAATCGACGATCTGCTGGCGTTCTTCGGTATTGGTCAGGCCATCGGCGCCCACATCAGTCTGGCCGTCTGCCACCGATTGGATCAAACCATCCCAGCCGGTTTCGACAAACACCGGGGTGCAGCGCAGCCGGGTGCAGAGCTCGGTCCAGGTGTCATAATCCCACCCGCCGGGTTCACCAGTTTTGAGTTCGATATAGTTAAAGGGCAGGTAAGCATTCTCCACCGCAATGGTCACTTCGCGACATTCCAGGTCCACCAGGGCCGTATCGGGCGAACCCAGGCAGCCTTCCGGCTGGTCGGCCGCGGGGGCGGCAGTTGGTTCAACGGCAGCGGGTTCGGCGGTGGGCGCTTCGGCAGCAGTCGGCTCGGCAGCCGGGGCCTCAGTGGGGCTGCCGGCGCAGGCAGCCAGAAGCATTGCAATGGTCAAAATAATGCTCAGGGCGAAAACTTTGTTTTTCATTAGACTCCTCAAATCCTTTGGCAAAAAATAATTTTGATCAGACAACAAAAAACCCCTCCCTGCCAGGGAGAGGTCTTGTTTCTTACGCTAGTGCCCGTTGATTCGCAACGTCAAGCTGCCGAAACCGCTCCTGACAGGAGTTTCGTCTGGCCATGCTTAATATGCTTATGGGCGAAGTTCGTAAACATGTGTCGTTTATATCACGCGTAAAAAGCATTGTCAATACAGAAAATTTCGACAGCCAAAATACCCTGCAAATTCGGGTCACAAAAACAATTTTTAATTCCGTTTCAGAAGTTAAAAGAAAATTTAAGCGCCCTTTTTACCACAGCAAAACTGAAAGAAAATCGAATCGTGAAAGATCCCCGCCGCAGTGCACCAGGGCGCAACCTGTCAGTTGCATAACAATGCCTTGCGCAGAATCACGGGTCAGAATATACTCAGAGTATTGATGAGCAAAAGCGGAGCAGACATGACCATTCGCACCTCGGGACGTAGTTTTCCACTGGGAACGCGTGTTACCCCCCGGGGGGTAAATTTTTCCATATTCTCGCGCGGCTCGCTGGGCATGGATCTATTGTTGTTCGATCACGCCGAAGACAGCCACCCCGCCCGCATTCTGCCTTTCGACCCCAAACTCAACCGCACTTCCCATTACTGGCACCAGTTCGTGCCCGATCTTCAACCCGGCCAAATCTACGCCTACCGGGCTTATGGGCCGTTTTATCCCGAACGCGGCCTGCGGTTTGACAGTAACAAAGTGCTCTACGATCCTTACGCGCGGTCAATCGTCATTCCCTCCACCTACAGCCGCGCGGCGGCCTGTCTGCCCGGCGATAACACCGCCTCGGCAATTAAGAGCGTGGTGGTAGATTCGGATGATTACGATTGGGAAGGCGACCTGCCGCTCGAACACCCGGTCTCAAAGACGGTCATCTACGAGATGCATGTCGGCGGTTTCACACGCAACCCCAATTCTGGGGTCGCCCCCGAACTGCGCGGCACGTTTGCCGGGCTGATCGAAAAAATTCCCTATCTGAAAGATCTGGGCATTACCGCGGTGGAACTTCTGCCCGTATATGCCTTTGATGCCCAGGATGCGCCGGGCAATTTAACCAACTACTGGGGCTACAGCCCCTTTTCGTTTTTTGCCCCCCACCCTGGCTACTCTTCCCAAAAAGATCCGCTCGGTCCGTTGAATGAATTCCGCGATATGGTCAAAGCCCTGCATCGCGCCGATATTGAAGTCATCATGGATGTGGTCTACAACCACACCTGTGAAGGCGACCAGAACGGGCCCACGCTCAGTTTTCGTGGGCTGGCCAATAATGTCTATTACATTCTGGGCGAAAACAAAGCCAGCTATGCCAATTTTTCGGGCTGCGGCAACACCTTCAACGCCAACCACCCCATTGCCCGCCGCATGGTGGTCGACAGCCTGCGTTTCTGGGTGGCCGAAATGCACGTGGACGGCTTCCGCTTTGATCTTGCCTCCACCCTCACCCGTGATGAAACCGGCCAACCGGTGCACAACCCGCCCATTGTCTGGGATATCGAATCGGACCCCATTCTGGCCGGGACAAAACTGATTGCCGAGGCCTGGGATGCGGCCGGGTTGTATCAGGTGGGCAGTTTTGTCGGTGAACGCTGGATGGAGTGGAACGGCCAATTCCGCGATGACGTGCGCGCCTTTGTGCGCGGCGACCGGGGTATTGTCACCCGTCTGCCCGACCGGGTGTTAGCCAGCCCCGATCTCTACGCCAAAGACAACCGCGGCCCCGACCAGAGCGTTAATTTCATCACCTGCCACGACGGCTTCACCCTGAACGATCTGACCTCTTACAACGAGAAACACAACCTGGCCAATCTGGAAGAAAACCGCGACGGCACCCATTACAACCTCAGTTGGAATTGCGGCGTGGAAGGCCCCAGCGACGACCCCGAAATTGAGGCGCTGCGCCATCGCCAGGTGAAAAACTATCTGGCGTTTGTGTTGCTTTCGATGGGTACCCCCATGCTTTTGATGGGTGATGAGGTCCGCCGCACACAGTTGGGCAATAATAACGGCTATTGCCAGGATAACAAGATCAGTTGGTTTGACTGGAGCCAGGTTGAGCCGCATGCCGAACTGCGCCGTTTTATCAAACTGCTCATCACCTTCCGCCAGCGTTACATTACCAACCGCTACGAACGCGGGTTAAGCCTCAGCGAAGCGCTGCAAGATACACACATCACCTGGCACGGCACAAAACTCAACCAGCCCGATTGGGGCCCCGATTCGCACTGCCTGGCGCTCACCGTCACCACCAGCAGCGGCAAACATCAGACCCACTTTATTCTCAATGCCTTCTGGGACGAACTGGTATTTGAATTGCCCGAGCTGCCGCCCGGCTGCGTCTGGCGGCGTTTGCTCGATACTCATCTTTCTTCTCCCGATGATATTTTCACCCGGCTGGATGCGCCAGCAATTTCCGGCGGAACCTACCGTGCCGCCGGCCGCAGCATGATCGCGCTGGTTAGCGATCTGTAATTCAAGCACACGGGTCCCTTTCAGGAATTCACCATGATCAAACTTGACCACCTGGCATTGTGGACGCACCAGATTGAAACCCTGCGCGCCTTCTATGAAACCTATTTTGGCGGCGTGAGCAGCGCAAAATATAGCAACCCGGCCAAAAAATATGAATCGTATTTTGTGCGCTTCGGCGAAGGAGCGCGGTTAGAGATCATGCAGCGGGTCGATATCGCCGGGCGGCAAACCCCGCCAGGCAGTGAACAGGTGGGCATAAGCCACCTGGCTTTTGATATCGGTTCACGCGAAGAAGTTAACACCCTGACCGAACAGGTACACCGCGCCGGTTATGTCATCGCCGGTCAGCCCCGCCAGACCGGCGACGGCTATTACGAAAGCGTCGTGCTCGACCCCGACGGCAACCGCGTTGAAATCACCTGCGTTTCACCACTCCACCCTTAATCCAGGCTTCCGCCGCTGCGCGCCAGTTGAATAAAGCTTTCCTGCGCGCTCACCTCCGGTTTTTGACCGGGAGATAAATGCTTAAAAGTCCCGTCAGCAGACATCAGACGGGCTTTCATATTGTCTTGCAGATAGGTCGAAAGGATCATATCGCGCACATGGCGGATCAGGCGCATATCTTCAATCGGGAACAACACCTCAACCCGTTCATTCAGGTTGCGCGGCATCACATCGGCACTGCCCATATACATGCGTTCTTTGCCGTTGTTGAGGAAATAATAAATTCGGCTGTGTTCCAGAAAACGGCCCACTATCGAAATCACGCTGATGTTTTCGCTTAACCCCTTAATTCCCGGACGGATCGAACAGATGCCGCGCACAATCAACTCAATTTTAACCCCGGCCTGCGAGGCCTCATACAGCAGGGCAATGATCGGCTTATCGACCAGAGAATTAATCTTAAGGATGATCTGCGCCGGCAGCCCCCGCCGGGCATTGGTGATCTCATTGCGAATAAGCTCTTCCAGACGGCGGCGCAGGTTAATGGGCGCCACCAGCAATTTAAGATAATCGGATTTTGAAGAATAACCCGTCAGATAATTAAACAAATCTGAAGCATCTGCGCCAATGGCATCATCGCAGCTAAACAGGCTGAGGTCTTCATAGACCTGAGCCGTGATATGGTTGTAATTGCCGGTGCCAAGATGCACATAGCGCTGCATATGGTCTCCCTCGCGGCGCACCACCAGGGCAATTTTGCTGTGGGTCTTCAATCCCAACAGCCCATAGGTCACATGCACCCCTTCCTGCTCCAGCGCCTTGGCCCAGCCAATATTACTTTCCTCATCAAAACGGGCTTTCAATTCCACCAGCACCGCCACCTGTTTGCCATACTCGCGGGCAGCCTCCAGCAAAGTCTGAACCACCGGCGAATTTTGGCCCACCCGGTAGAGGGTCATCTTAATCGCCATCACATCCGGGTCGCGCGCGGCCTGCCGCAAAAACTCAATCACCGGCCCAAATGAATCATAGGGATGGTGCAGCAGAATATTGCCATCGCGAATCGCCTGAAAAATCGGGGCCTCATCCTGCCCAACCACAAAACGCAGCGCCGGCGGGGTGGCCGGTACAAACGGCCTGTCTTTCAAATCATGCCGCTCCACTTTGGTCAGCGACATCAGGTTTGATAACACCAGCGGCGTATCCATTACATAAACATCGTTGCGGTCGATCTTCAAATTCTCAATCAGCAGTTCGCGAATATTGGTCGGCATTTTGGAGGTAACCAGCAGCCGCACCACCTGGCCAAACCGCCGCCGCCGCACACTCTCTTCCATGGTGTCGAGCAGGTCCTGCGCTTCCAACTCTTGAATCTGAAAATCTGCATTGCGGGTGACGTGAAACGGATACACCTCCAGAACATCCATGCCGGGGAAAAGCCGCCCCAAATTGGCAGTGATCACCTGGTTGAGCCAGACAAAATAATGCGTATGCGGCACAGTGCCGTCTTTGCGCTGCCCGCCAGAAGAACGCTTCAGCGGCACCAGCGCAGGCAGGGTGGAAGGCACCTTCACCCGCGCAAAACGGCGCGTCTTTTCCTTATCCTGAACGATCACCCCCAGATTCAGGCTGAGGTTTGAAATATGCGGAAAGGGATGGCCGGGGTCGAATGCCAGAGGGGTCAAGACCGGAAAGATCACATCACAGAAAAACTGGTCGGCGTTTTCGCGCAGATTGTAGATCACTTCCAGATCGCCGTGCGGCTCGGGCCAGACCACCAGGCCTTGTTCGCGCAAGTCGTATTGCGGCACGATCGGTTCGAAACAAGCTTCGACTTGTTCGCGCACCAGTTCGACT
>CAZQLE010000151.1:9610-9859 GCA_964593905.1 uncultured Anaerolineaceae bacterium
TCGCGAAAATACGTCCGTGATTCTTCCATCAGCCGGGCAGAAACTTTTCGAATTTCGGCCAACTGGTGCGCCGGGGTCAATCCGTCGATGGATAAATCGGTCACCCCGGCCATTTTTTGCATAATCAGACCGCCAACACGCACCATGAAAAACTCTTCCAGGTTCGAATCGACAATCGCCAGAAATTTCACCCGCTCCAATAAGGGGTCTGTCTCTTATACACATCTCCGAGCCCACGAGACAAGAGGC
>CAZQLE010000152.1:0-9801 GCA_964593905.1 uncultured Anaerolineaceae bacterium
CAGGTTCATTATGTAGAAGGCTGTACCGCCCCGCAATATACGACCGACTCTTTCCATTCGGGTGTGATTGAGATTATTGTAAAGAAGAATGCCAGGGTTCGTTATTCAACCATTCAGAACTGGTCGAATAATGTTTATAACCTGGTGACCCAGCGCTCGATTGTGCATGAAGGCGGCACGATGGAATGGGTGGATGCCAACCTGGGTTCAAAGGTCACCATGAAATATCCGTCTTGCTATCTGGTGGGCGAAGGCGCGCGCGGCGAGATTCTCTCAATGGCGTTCGCGGGTCCGGGGCAACACCAGGATGCGGGTGGGAAGATTGTGCACATGGCCCGGAATACGAGCAGCAAGATTACCTCAAAATCAATTAGCCGGGGCGGCGGTCGGTCCTCTTATCGCGGGCTGCTAAAAGTTTATCGGGGCGCGACCAACGTGAAATCAAATGTCGTATGCGATGCGCTGCTGCTCGACCCTGCCTCTCGCTCAGATACCTACCCCTATATCGAAATTGATGAAGATGATGTCAATATTGGACATGAGGCTTCGGTATCCAAGGTGGGAGAGGAACAGCTCTTCTATTTGATGAGCCGTGGTTTGAGCCAGGAAGAGGCCACCACAATGGTGGTTTCAGGGTTTATTGAACCGCTGGTAAAAGAGCTGCCGATGGAATATGCGGTCGAAATGAACCGCCTGATTCAACTTCAAATGGAAGGTTCGATCGGTTAATGCGCTTTTTGCCGCGCTATCGACCCCAAAATCACAGGTTGATGAGCAATGAATCACTGAGGAAACAAAGGTATGTCTGAGACTCCGCAAATTGTTACCCGCCGTCAACGCGGCGAGAGACATGAACAAGAACGACGTTTTTCACTGACTGCTGAATTGATACCGGCAGCCGCAGGGCAGGCTGGTGTTTATCGGCGCAGCGCCTGGGAATCTTTTCAGGCGGCTGCATTCCCGACGACCAGGGATGAAGCCTGGCGGCGTACGGATTTGAAAAACTTGCAAATTAACCGCTTCCGTCCGGCGCGCTTGCAAGAATATCTGGATTTGCCGTCGGCTCCTGAGATGTTATTAAGACCCCTGACCGCAGATTCGCATGGCGGACAGGTACTCTTAATGCCCGGCGGGATTCAGACCCGGTTGGACGAAGACCTGGTGAAGCAGGGCGTGGTTTTTACAGATTTATTGACTGCTGAACGCGAGCATCCGCAACTGGTCGAGAAAATTCGGGGAAAGATTGTCCGCCCTGAGGAAGGTAAATTTGCCGGTTTGACTGGTGCGCTGGCCGGGCAGGGTGTGCTATTATATGTTCCGCGCAATGTGGTTGTGGAACAGCCTTTGCAGAGCCTGTTGTGGGGGCCGGGGGCTGACCTGGTGCATTTTTCTCATTTGCTGGTGCATCTGGAAGAAGGTGCGGCAGTAACCTATGTGCACAACGCAGCCTCGCCATCTGAAAACGGGGTGCAATCGCTGCACAGCGGCATTGTTGAAATTTATGTTGGCGCCGGGGCAAATTTGCGGTTTGTGGAATTGCAATCCTGGGGCGAGCATGTGTGGAATATCAGCCACGAACGCGCCCAGGTGGATCGCGATGGAAACCTGGACTGGATCTTTGGCGCGGTGGGCAGCCACCTGACCAAGAACTTCTCGGATCTGGATTTGATTGGGCAGGGCGCCAGCGGGCGCATGTCGGGCTTTTATTTTGCCGATCGCGACCAGCACCTGGATCATGACACCCAGCAAAACCATCTTGCGCCGCATACAACCAGCGACCTGCTTTTCAAGGGCGCCTTGTTGGATCAAAGCCGGTCTGTGTGGCAGGGGATGATCTATGTTGCCCCTGGCGCGCAGAAAACGGATGGTTATCAGGCCAACCGGAACCTGGTGTTAAGCAAAGCTGCACGGGCCGATTCGATCCCCGGACTGGAGATTCTTGCGGACGATGTGCGCTGCACGCATGGCGCCACTGTGGGCAAGATTGATCAGGAACTGGTGTTTTATCTGGTTAGCCGCGGTATTCCTCGCCTTGAAGCCGAGCGTTTGATCGTGGAAGGTTTTTTTGACCCGATCATGCAGCGGATTCCGTTTGAAGGGGTGCGGGAATGGTTTCAGTCAGCAATATCGAAGAAAATGGAATCGTATACCGGTTGAGAGGTTCGCTCTTCGCACGGGCATGATACAATAAATTGATGCGAATTTAATCTATTTCGTATAGGAGTGTTCTCGATGGCATCCGTCCCGTTCATGAAACCGCCGGAACCCGATTTTAGCTTCGACGTGGGTGATATTGTCGAGGTATTTTGCGATCACGAAAAGGCCAGTCAGCGCATCAGAGGCTGGCTTAAAGGCATTGTTGTGCAGGTGGATGCCAAAATGGTTGCAGTTCAGTTTCGGTCGAATGTCTTCCTGACCGATGGGTGGATGGTGCCTGACCATATCCTCTGGTTCCCGCTCAATTCACCCCATATCCGTGAGCCACAGAAGAAATCTTCGGCCTCTCGAGCGGATTTACCCAATTATTAGACAGATGGTTATGGACCATCAAAAGGTTTCAATGGATCTCGCAACGATACGTTCACAATTCCCCATTCTGCAGCGAAAACTGAAGAATGGGGCTCCTTTGATTTATCTAGATTCAACAGCCACAGCTCAAAAGCCGGATGCGGTGATTGATGCGATGGATCGCTATTATCGGATGACGAACGCCAATATTCATCGGGGCGTGCATACACTGGCTGAAGAGGCCACGGCCGATTATGAAGGAGCCCGTGAAAAAATTGCAAAATTCATTCACGCCCGAACCCCGCGCGAAATCATCTATACCCGCAATACGACCGAATCGATTAATCTGGTTGCGCATAGCTGGGGACGAAAATTCCTCAAAGAAGGCGATCTGGTGATTTTGACCGAGATGGAACACCACTCCAACCTGGTGCCCTGGCATATGTTGGCTGAGGAAAAGGGCATTCAGCTTGAGTTTGTTCCGGTCACAGCCGATGGTTTGTTAGACCTGGAGGCTTATCAGAATTTGTTGCAGATGCAGCCAAAGCTGGTGGCTTTTTCGGGAATGTCAAATGTTCTGGGAACGATCACGCCTGCCAAAACGATGATTCAACAGGCACACCAGGCAGGCGCGTTGACGCTGGTGGATGGGGCGCAATCGGTTCCGCATTTTGCGACCGATGTGCAGGACCTGGATGTTGATTTTCTGGCGTTTTCGGCGCATAAAATGTGTGGCCCGACCGGGATCGGGGTTTTATATGGCAAAGAAGCTTTGCTTCAGGCCATGCCGCCATTTTTGGGCGGCGGGGATATGATCCGCAAGGTCTATCTGCGTTCATTCACGCCCAATGAACTGCCCCATAAATTTGAAGCCGGAACCCCGGCAATTGCCGAAGCCATTGGTTTTGGGGCTGCGATTGACTATCTCTTAACTATTGGTATGCAAAATATTGCCGTGCACGAGCATGAATTAACCGCCTACGCATTGGAGCGGTTGTCAGAAATATCTGGCCTGGCGGTGTTTGGCCCCGAAGCCGCTCACAAAGGCGGTGTGGTTTCTTTTACACTGGAAGGAATTCACCCGCACGATGTGGCCCAGATTCTGGATGAAAATGGAATTGCGGTACGCGCCGGTCATCACTGCGCCATGCCGCTGCATCAGAAGTTTGGCCTGCCGGCCACCACGCGGGCCAGTTTTTATCTTTACAGCACCAAAGAGGAAATAGACGCTCTGGCGCTTTCGATTGAGAAAGTCAAGCATCTGTTTGCATAAAAAGGGATCTGCGCATGGATGATCTTTACCGTGAATTAATTGTTGAGCATTACAAGAACCCCGGTTATAAAGGGGAACTCGACCCCAGTGATATCAGCTTTGCAGACGAGAACCCGTTGTGCGGCGATCATATTCGCGTGGATCTGCGTGTCGATGATCAGGATCGGGTGGTTGACGCGGCTTTTAGCGGGCATGGCTGCGCTATCTCGTTGGCTTCGGCCGATCTGTTGATGGAATCGATCATCGGCAAATCTTTGGAGGAAGTGAAGCAACTCTCCAAGCAAAATATTCTTGAGATGCTGGGCCTGCCAGAGTTGGGGCCGGTGCGCTTGAAGTGTGCCCTTTTATCTCTGAAGGTGCTTAAAGCCGGGGTGTATGGCCTGGGTGAAGCCAGCGACAGCCTGGTGGAGGATGTGGTATGAGTGCTGCGCCGTCGTTGGAACACACTTTTTATCCGGTGGCAGATCTGACCGAGCTGCCCAACGGTGAACGACTCTTTGTTGAGATTGGTGAACTGCCGATTGTGGTTTTTAACATTGCCGGCGGTTTATTTGCAATTGGTGATGTGTGTACTCATGATGACGGCCCCCTGGGAGATGGTGAAGTGGTGGGGTATGAAATTTCGTGCCCCCGGCACGGCGCCCGGTTTGATATTCGTTCAGGAAAAGCCCTGGCGCTCCCGGCGGTGGTTGATACCCCCAGTTATCCGGTGCGGGTGGATGATGGAAAAATTCTGATCGGGATACCCCGCTAAAGGAACAACCATTCTCATTCAACTGAGCTGAAATTTAAAGCCGGGCGAAAATCCGCCCGGCTTTTTTTGGTTCTTGATTGGGGTTGAAGATGGTGGTTAGATGCAGCCAAAGCGCCCAACCACGCGCAGAATATCAAACCCTTCGGCATATTTCCGTTCGCAAATAGCCCCGTGGCGAATCAGCGTGGAGCGGGTGATATCGGGGCTGAAATAATACTTGCTTTCATAAGTCTTGTAAGCCGCCAGAGCAGCCAGCTTTTTGTTGACATCCGATTCATCCACTTCCACCAGAAAATTGGGAAAGAAACCGTAGCTGCTGCGCAAGACATCAAACCCCAGCACGGTGGTACCTCGAAAGGCGCGCAGCGCCTCTTCGGTCACGGTGGAGTGGTCTTGATGGATATCGGCTTTGGTATGCACAAACACGATCTCGGGCTGAAATGAGTGGTTCAGGTCGATCATGCTCTCCAGAATTTCCTGACGGTGCTCTTGAAACCGACGGGTCTCAAATGACCGAACCACAACATTTTCTGCCGGCACACCCAGAATGGACATGCTTTCGCGGTGTTCGTTCACCACATTTGCCAGAGCCGGGTTTTTTTGATTATCTGAAAGCGTAACACACATTACCTCGGTCTGGTCGGCGATGTGTGCGATCAGCGCTCCGGCGCCAAGTTCGATGTCATCGGGATGCGCGCCAATAAAGGCGACCCGCCGCCCGAAAAATGTCATGTCTCGGTTCATATTTGCCTGTTATTTGGTCGCTATGATTCCACCCACGACTTTGGTCATGACCAGCTTGCCATCGCGGGCAAAGCGGCGGGTGGCGGCATCGGTAATGGCCTGCATGAGCTGTTCGAAGTCTTCTTTGCCAGAGAACAGGCTCGTCCACAGTTTGCGATCTTCTGACAGGGAAGCGCGGGTGTAGGCAATGAAAGGCGGGACCGAGTCAAAGCTGAGCGGGTTTTCAAAAACCTGTAAATCAACCGCAGCAAAAGTCGATTTAACTGCGCTCAAAATCTCGCTGGCATAGCGCGAGCTGCCCGGCATGGGGGGGATGGCTTTGCCGGTGGCTTCTTTGATGATGTCATAGAAAAGCTGTTTGTTTTCGGGCATGGGGCCGGTGGTGAACAAACGCCCACCCGGCTTCAACACGCGGTGCATCTCGCGGATGGTAAAGGGAATATCTTCAGCGTAGTAAATTGCGAAGCAGCAGGAAGCCAGATCAAATTGATTGTCGCCAAAGGGGAATTTTTTATTAAAGTCCAGCTCAAGGATAGTGAAGGGGTTGCCCAGTTTGTTGTTTTCGTGACGGGCCTGATCGAGCAGTTCGGGGTTGACATCGCCACCGGTGATTTTCACTTCACCCTTGAGATGGTTGTAAAAAGACTTGCACTGCTTGCCGGCGCCGCAGCCGACATCCAGAATGTCGATGCCGGGTTTAAGATCCAGCACCTGGAGCATCCATTGATCGATGTCTTTGCCGCCATACTTGTTGTGAATGTCGATCCGGGTGAGCAAGTCGTTCGTGGTTTCCTGATAGTTAATTTTCATATTTCCTCGTTTGGTTTCTTAAATTAGGGTAAGTATAGCGGTTCCAGACAGACTGTCAAGTAAGAGAACAAACTCTGCGCAGCCGAAAACCCGCTGTGCCGGGTGGTGTTTTCACATTCAGGCTGCGCGTTAACAAATTCGCGGCAGCATTTCGCCGGCGAGCATATCAAGCAGCCGTGTGCCGCCGATGCCGGTTTTAAGCAGCACGCGTGACAGACCACTTTCGCGCACCAGCCCAATTCTGGCGGCCTGCCGGCCGTAGGGGTGGTTCTGCAAGGCATTTAACGCCGCTTCAGCCTGATCGGCCGGGACGATCACAATCAGCTTGCCCTCATTGGCTACATACAAGGGGTCAAAACCGAGCATTTCACAGCACGAGCTTACCACTGGATGAACCGGGACGGCTTTTTCTTCAATCTCAAGCGTACAGCGGCTTTGCCGGGCAATTTCGTTTAGCGTGGTAGCCAGCCCGCCGCGGGTGGGGTCGCGTAAGACATGTACGTCGGGCGCGGCGTTTAACAGGGAGGCGATCATCTGATTGAGCGGAGCAACATCTGATTGGATGTCGGCACTAAAGCCCAGTTCACCCCGCGCCGATAATACGGCAATACCATGGTCGCCCATGCTGCCCGAGAGCAGAATCACATCTCCGGGTTGGGCCAGGGCCCCGCCAATCTCCCGCGGGGTGTCATATACACCCACTCCGGTGGTTTGGATAAAGATCTGGTCGGCCTTGCCTTTTTCAACCACCTTGGTATCACCGGCAACGATTAGCACCCCCGCTTCCTGCGCAGCGGCCTGCATCGATGCGACGATCTTTTCCAGCGTGGCGATGGGCAGCCCCTCTTCGAGGATGAAACTGGCGGTCAGATAAAGCGGCGTCGCACCCGAAACGGCCACATCGTTGACCGTGCCGCAGACAGCCAGGCGGCCGATATCGCCGCCGGGGAAGAAAAGCGGCGAAACAATATGTGCATCCGTCGAGATGGCGATTCGCCCGCCCTTGATCTCCATCACCGCCGAATCGTTGCCCTGGTCGAGAAATGGGTTTTGAAAGTGCGTGGCAAAAACGCGTTTGATCAGATCATGGGTCAGGCGCCCGCCCGAACCGTGACCGATCACAATTTGGTCGCGCTGGTTGATGGGCAAAGGGCAAATGGCGCCAGTGATGTCTACGGGCTGTTGTGTCATTTTGGTTAACCTTCCAGGCTGCGCGCGTAGCGGTAATAGGCCGCGCAGGTGCCCTCAGATGACACCATCGTCGCGCCCAGGGGTGTTTCGGGGGTACACAGGGTGCCAAAGGCCGGGCAATCGACCGGTTTTTTTAATCCCTGCAATACCTGGCCGGCAATGCAAATTTCAGATTCACGGGTTTCGATATGGCTGACCTTAAAGCGGTTTTCGGCGTCGAAAAATGCATAGGCCGGTTTTAACTTCCAACCGCTCATCGGGATCGGACCAATGCCACGCCAGTTGCGATCGCAAGGCTCATAGATCTTTTCGATCATGGCGCGGGCACCGCGATTGCCTGCGCGGGTTACTGCGCGGGGATAGGCGTTTTCAACGTCGTGCTGTCCGTTTTCCAGTTGGCGCACGGTTTTGAGCAAACCGGTCACCAGGTCAACTGGTTCAAACCCGGTAACCACAATGGGAATCTTATATTGTGCGGCAATGGGAAAATATTCTTCATACCCCATCACTGCGCAGACATGCCCGGCGGCCAGAAAACCCTGCACCCGATTGGAAGGGGACCCCAGCACAGCGTGCATGGCGGGGGGAACACAAACCTGCGAGACCAGCACCGAGAAGTTTTTCACCCCCAGCGCTTCGGCCTGCAGGATGCTCATGGCATTGGCCGGGGCGGTGGTTTCGAAGCCGACGCCAAAAAATACGACCTGTTTATCGGGATTTTCGCGGGCGATGCGCACTGCATCCAGCGAGGAGTAAACCACTTTTACATGGCCGCCATTGGCGCGAATTGAAAATAGATCGCGTTGAGAACCGGGTACGCGCAGCATATCGCCGTATGAGGTAAAAATCACATCGGGCTGGGCTGCAATGGCCAGGGCTTTGTCGATCAATTCCAGTGAGGTAACGCAGACCGGGCAACCGGGACCATGCACCAGTTCGATCTCATCGGGCAGCATGTCACTTAACCCGCTCTGGAGGAAGGAATGCGTTTGCCCGCCGCAAATTTCCATAATGACCCGCGGGCGGGTAATGATGCGGCGGATTTCATCCAGACCAGCGCGGACCAGGTGTGCGTCGCGGAATTCTTCAACAAACCGCATGGTCAACCTTCGCCATCAGCGAGGTTCAGCTCGCCGTTGAGCATATCCAGCTCGCTCAACATTTGCAGCGTTTCAAGGGCATCTGCTTCACTGAGCAGGCTTAACGCAAAACCGGCATGGACAATGGTGTAATCACCCACTTTTGCTTCGGGCAACGATTCGATGCAGGCTTCACGGATTACCCCGCCAAAATCCACTTTGCACATGCGTAAAGCGCCGGTTGGATCAATTTCAATAATTTTTCCGGGAACTCCAAGGCACATCCGACACCTCCATTAAACTAAAAACGTTGAGATCTATTTTGCTATTGCACCCAGGCCGCAATGGCCGCTTGCCCAAGGGCTATGCCGCCATCGTTGGTGGGTACCTGCCGGTGGTAAAGTACGCTGAAACCGGCCTGTTCGAGCAGGCTGATGGTCTGGGTTAGCAGGCGGATATTCTGCCATACTCCGCCCGACAGGGCAACGGTGCGGCAGCCGGTGAGCGCCGCGCTGCGCCGGGCCAGTTCAAGTGAGAGAATTGCCAGGCTGTTATGAAAACGGGCCGCCATGACCGGTTTGGAGACACCGGCCAACACGTCGCCGAGAAGATCTTGCCAGAGCGGGGCGGGGTCAAAGGTGTCGGCGGTGATTTCAAACGGCAGGTAATGGCCCTCTTCGCCGGGGTCGGCCAGCGCTTCCATTTCAATGGCGGCCTGGCCCTCAAAGGTCACCTGTTGCCGAATGCCCATGAGTGCTGCTGCGGCATCAAACAGGCGGCCCATGCTGGACGTGAGCGGGGTGTTTAGATGGTGCTGGATCTGGGCACGCACCACCGCGCGCTCATCGGCGCATAACGCAGCCGTTGGCGCAAGCTGTGGGTCCCAGTCTAACCCGGCCTGAAACAGATGAGCCAGGGCCATGCGGGCCGGTTTTCGCACCGCCTGGTCGCCGCCGGGCAGAGGGGCATAGGCAAGGTGCAGCAGGCGTTGGAAGCCGCTGTAACCGCCAAAGAGCACTTCACCCCCCCAGACCGCGCCATCTGTGCCGTAGCCCGTGCCATCAAAGCACAGCCCGATTACTGGTTCATTGGTCTTCCACTGCCGGTCGGCCAGACAGGCCGCCAGATGCGCGTGATGATGCTGGACCTCGATCAGGGGTAGATTTTCCTGACTGGCGCGCTGGTGCAGGCTGCGGCTGGCAAGATAATCGGGGTGCAGGTCGCAGGCCAGCAGTTCGGGATGGATGCGAAACATGCGTTCAAAGTGAAGAATGCCTTCTTCAAAAGAAGTCAGCGTTTCCAAGTTTTCAAGATCGCCAATGTGGTGACTGAGGAACGCATATTGATCGCGTGTGAGGCAAAAAGTGTTTTTTAATTCTGCGCCGCCGGCCAGAATCTGGCGGGTGGTGAAGGGAAGTTGGATCGGGTCGGGGGTGTAACCG
>CAZQLE010000153.1:0-9759 GCA_964593905.1 uncultured Anaerolineaceae bacterium
CTGCACAGATGCGCGTGCCCACGGTCTTACCCAGCAAAGCCTGATGGACATTGCCTGCGACCTGGCCAGAGAAAATCAGCGCCTCCAGATCCGACTGTCTGGATACCAACGCGAGCATTTGTTTCACCTTATCTGCCATGCCCCCAGTTACATCTGCTGCAAGCGACCCCGATACCCCACCCGCAATCTGTGAAAAACTTGCCGGGGTGATCTGGTTAACCAGCCGTGTATTTTGTGGAAAATCAGCCCAGACTCCTGCCTCCATGCCTGCCAGAAGGATGTGAGCGGGCCGGAGCACAGGGGCCAGGTGGAAAAACAAATCTTCTGTTGAGAGAATTGTACCCCCGCGCAGGGTGTCAAAACAAGTGTCCCCTTGAATGAGCGGGATTATGCCCGCCTGCAATGCCGCCTGAAGAGGGGCGAGATCCCATTCGGCTACTGCACCATCGCGGGCTGTTATGGCGGCGGATGGCGGAAATGACAGCACCGGCAAATTTGCTGCAAATAACGCATGAAGAACAATTTCGTTTAAAGCCCTGGCTTCGCGATAGACTTCAACAAACCCTTCCCATTGCGCGGCAGAAAAGACACCGCTGCGGGTGCCATGTTTTTTGGCCGGAATATGCCCAAAGGAACCTGAGCCGTGGCCGAGGAGAATTTGTAAATCTGGAATGCTCTCACGCGCCTGTTTAATTTCACCGGCCAGGCGGGCGAGGGTATCTTCGCGCGCGGTGTGGGCAATATTTTTATTCGTGATCAGTGAACCGCCTAATTTTAAAAACACCAACATGATTTATTCCTCTGGAGAACGGGCGGTAATATTTGTGCGAAACAGGCGCACAGCGCCGGCCGCCCGCAGAGCCTGTTCAATTACCTGAATCTGATCTGTTTCGGCCAGCGCGATCATATTGCCGCCACGACCGGCCCCGCTCAGTTTGGCACCCAGTGCCCCGGCTGCAAGTGCGGCCTCAACCAGAGCATCCAACCGGGGATGGGAGACCAGTAATTGTTGCAAAAGCGCATGGTTTTCGTTCATTTCAGGCCCCAGATCGCGCCAGCGGCCAGCTTCGATCGCCGTGCGTGCCGAATGGACGATACTGCCAATTGCCTGAAACACCGGGTTATAGCGGTCTGGTTCCTGCTGCCAACGCCGCCGTACATCACTGACGACCTCGCTGGTTGAACTCTGAATGCCTGTATCTGCGACCAGGAGCGAAAACGGCATGGCGACGCGAAGGGGCGCTATGGGCTGCCCGCGCACAAAGAAAACAGGCTGCCGGTAGGCGATGACTGTGTTGTCGATGCCTGAGGGAGAGCCGTGATAGATTTTCTCGGTCTCAAAAGCCAGGTCAGAGGCTTCGGCCGGGGTGAGGGTGTACCCCATAAACGATGCGATGGCTCTGGCCGCTGCGACTGAGATGGCGGCGCCCGAGCCCAGCCCGGCAGCCACCGGGATGCTTGAATTTAACCGCAATGTGAAAGATGGGTAGGAGCGAATGCCCAGGCGTTCGGCCAGGCAGATTAACAGGCAGCGCAATGGGTGCTGTTCGGGCAGTTCTTCCAGGCTGGCGTGCAGTTGGATATCAGGCGCATCAATGCGAATTTGTCCCGGCTGAGCGATTGGGTTGGCCAGAACAACCGCCCTGGCTTCAATCTCGGTCATGGGCACAGCAATCGCCGGTTGGCCGTATACAACTGCATGCTCGCCAAAAAGGATTATTTTTCCGGGGGCGGTGGCATAGACAGCGGGCATGGGTCTCTCTATTGAAAGTAAAAGATAATCAGGATGGATAAGCCCCACAGCGCAATTGTGCCCTGCAGCGGCCGGTCGGTTAATAACAGTTCTTCAGGGGCGCCGCCTTCGCCCTGAATCTGAATGAGATACAGATAACGAAAGATGCCATATAAGACAAAGGGAATCGTAAGCATCATGCTGTGATTCTCAGGCAAATTGGGGGCCGAAAAGGTGTACAGACTGTAGGATACAATCGTGGTGGCCGAGACAATGGTGATCAATTGATCCAAAAACGGGATGTTGTAGCCATCCAATACCTTGCGGTGGACATCGGCTTTGTCGGTCAACAGCATAAGCTCGGCGCGCCGTTTGCCAAACCCGATATACAGAGCAAACAGGGTGGTCACCACATACAACCAGGGCGAGAAGCGCTCCACCTGAATGAGACTGACCCCGCTGCCCACCCGCAATACAAACCCGGCAGCAATGATCAAGACATCAATTAAGGGGACGTGTTTTAAGCGGGTGGAATAAGCCAGATTCATGACAAAATAGGCGCTGAGGATCATCCCGAAGACCGGAGCCAGCAAAAAGCCGCCCACCAGCGCCGTGGTTACCAGCAAGCCGGCAAACCCGGCCGCCAGCTGAATGGGAACTCGCCCCGAGGCGATGGGGCGCAGTTTCTTTTTGGGGTGCTGACGGTCTGCTTCGACATCTACGATGTCGTTGATGATGTAAATGCTGCTTGAGAGCAGGCAAAATAGCAGCATTCCCGCCAGTGACCGCATAACCGAGGTCGGATTCGTAAGCTGGCGGTCAAAAATGACGGCTGCCAGGACGAAGGCATTTTTCGTCCACTGCCGAATTCGCATTGATTTCAACAGAGATTTCATCATTTAATTATCTTATCATGTCTGAGGCGGGCACGGTAGCCTGATAGGGCGACCTGTTTTACGGTTTTCACAAAGTCGAAAACTCTGGTGCGGCGACCTGTTTTGAAAATTCTGGCCGATCCACGAATTTTGTTAAAAACAAAAAAGAATGCCCCGCGCTAACCTGAACTGGCAGAATACAGATTACAATTATGGCAATGGATAAGAACCGATTGGACTTGTTGCTGGTGGAAAAAGGACTGGTTGAGACGCGCGCTCTGGCGCAGCGTTTGATTATGGCCGGTGAGGTGCGGGTGGATGGTCAGATTGTACTTAAACCAGCCACAAAAGTGCTTGAAACAGCGCAGCTTGAGGTGGTTCAGGGGCCGCCGTTTGTCTCACGCGGGGGTGAAAAACTGCAAGGTGCGTTGGAAGCGTTTGCGCGAGAAGATCTGGCCGGGCTGGTTTGCGCTGATGTGGGCGCTTCGACCGGCGGCTTTACCGATTGTCTGTTGCAGCATGGTGCAGCCAGGGTGTATGCCATCGATGTGGGGTATGGCGAACTGACCTGGAAGCTGCGCACTGACCCCCGGGTGGTGGTGATGGAGCGCACTAACGCGCGCAATGTTCAGCGCTTGCCCGAAGATGTCGGCCTGGTGACGATTGACGCCTCATTTATTTCGCTGCGCATCCTGCTGCCGGTGGTGAAGCAGTGGTTTTCACCGCAGGGCGGCCAGGTGATTGCCTTGATCAAGCCCCAGTTTGAAGCCGGCCGGGCCGATGCGGCCAAAGGCGGCGGGGTGATTCGCGATGTGGAAGTGCATCGTTCGGTGCTGCGGGAAGTGTTAACGTTTGCGGTGCAGGGCGGGTTTGGGGTGCTGGGGCTGATCCGTTCGCCGCTGCTGGGCCCCAAAGGCAACGTGGAATTTTTGGTGCAGTTGGATGTGGCTGGTTCGACCGCCGCGGTGGACCTGGAAGATATTATTTTGCAGGTGACGCAGCCTGCGCCATCTGAAGAAACGGCTGAAACCGATTAAATGATCCCGCCGACCCCGGATCTCATTGGCAGTGGTCGAAACCGGCACGGAGCATAATTTTCTGGACAAATAAGATCAATGGTAGGGGTTGTTTGCCGGTAAGCCCGGCAAACAACCCCTACATCTTGAAATTAGGGTATACTTTACCGCGCATATGAGTGAAGCGATCCGAAACTTTTGTATTATAGCCCATATCGACCATGGGAAATCTACCCTGGCCGATCGTTTGTTGCAAATTACCGGCACGATCTCTGACCGCCAGATGATGGAGCAGGTTCTAGACAGCATGGACCTTGAGCGCGAAAAGGGCGTGACGATTAAGGCCTCGGCTGTACGCATGAGTTACACTGCCAACGATGGCAGGACGTATGAGCTGAATTTGATTGATACTCCGGGACACGTGGATTTCAATTATGAAGTCAGCCGCGCGCTGGCGGCCTGCGAAGGCGCTTTGCTGGTGGTGGATGCAACCCAGGGGATTGAAGCCCAGACGCTGGCTAATCTTTACCTTGCGCTGGAATCGGACCTGGTGATTTTGCCGGTCATCAACAAGATTGATTTGCCATCGGCTCAACCAGATTTTGTGGCCGAAGAATTGAACAATTTGCTGGGGGTGGACCCCGATTCGATCCCGCGGATTTCGGCCAAAGAGGGGATTAACGTGGACCAGGTGCTGGAGATGGTGGTCAAAATGGTGCCGCCGCCGAAGGTGGACCTGGAAGCCCCGGCCCAGGCGCTGATTTTTGATTCACATTATGATTCCTATAAAGGCGTAATTGCGTATATCCGTGTAATTAGCGGCGTGATTCGCGCGAACGATACCCTGCATTTAATGAACACCAATGTGGATTTGAAACCGGTGGAAATTGGCGTTTTTGCGCCTGAAATGCGCCCTTCATCGGTGCTCGAGGCAGGTGAAGTGGGGTATATTGCCACCGGGTTGAAAACCGTGCGCGAGTGCCGGGTGGGTGATACCATCACTTTAACCGGCCGTCCGGCTGCTCATCCACTGCCGGGTTATCTAAAAGCCAAACCCATGGTCTTTGCCGGAATTTATCCGGTTGATGGTGAAGATTATGAGAAACTGCGCGATGCGCTGGATAAATTGCAACTGAACGATGCTTCATTGCAATTTGAACCGGAAACCTCACAGGCGCTGAATTTTGGTTTTCGCTGCGGTTTTCTGGGTTTGTTCCACATGGAGATTATTCAGGAACGGTTGGAGCGCGAATATGACCTGGATATTGTGGTCACGGCTCCTTCGGTTGAATATCAACTGGAAATGAAGAACGGCGAGAAGGTGGTAATCGATTCGCCGGCGCAGCTCCCCAACGAAGACGATATTGTTGAGATCCGTGAGCCGTGGATGATTCTGCAGATCTTCACCCCCACCGATTATTATGGCACGGTGATGGAACTGGTGACCAAGCGGCGCGGGATTTTTAAAAGCCAGGATTACCCGGCCCCCAATCGGGTGCAGTTGAATTTTGAAATTCCGCTTTCTGAGCTGATTGTCAATTTCTTTGACGATTTGAAATCACGCACACGCGGGTATGCTTCGATGGATTATTCCTATGCCGATTACCGGCCGGGGAACCTGCAGAAGTTGGAAGTACTGGTCGGCGGCGACCCGGTGGATGCCCTGGCGGCAATTGTGCACAAGGAAGATGCCTACCATAAGGGCCAATTGCTGGTGACCAAATTGAAAGAGCTGATTCCGCGCCAGTTGTTTGATGTGGCGGTGCAGGCCAGTGCTGGCGGGCGCATTATTTCGCGCGCCAATGTAAAGGCAGTCCGCAAAGACGTTCTGGCAAAATGTTATGGCGGCGATATTAGCCGCAAGAAAAAACTGCTCGAAAAGCAAAAGAAAGGCAAACGGCGAATGAAGATGGTCGGCGCCGTTGAAATTCCGCAGGAGGCCTTTATGGCCGTGCTGCGCCTGGAGGATGAATAGCCGTATGAATAATTCTAGCCTCTGGCGGGAGGCGCGTCGTTGGCTTCCCGGTGTGGTGATCTCGATTATTGCGCTGGTTGTGGTTTTTCGTCTGGTAGACTGGAATGAACTGGGGGCAGCGCTGGCTAATTTTTCGGTGCTGTATATCCTGATCGCAATTTTGCTGTTGATCTGTTCGATGGCGGTGCGTGCCCAGGCCTGGCGGATTTTGCTGGACTACAAACCGGATTTTAAGCGTTCCTTTTTTATTATTAATGAAGGATATTTGCTGAATAATATCTTTCCTTTGCGGGCGGGTGAAGTGGGCCGGGCAATTTTTATGGGCCGCGCCACCGGGTTAAGCCCGTTTTTTGTGTTATCGACCATTGTGATCGAACGCGTGTTTGACCTGGCCATTGCGGCGGGCCTGCTGCTGGCGACGTTGCCGCTGGCGCTGGGGTTGGAATGGGCGAAGCCTGTGGCCTGGTCGACCCTGGTGTTGATGGTGGCGGTTGTGGCGGCGATGTTTTTTGCGGCCCGCTATAATGCGGTGGTCAAACGCTGGGTCGAGACTCTTGCGGGGCAATCTGCCTTATTGCGCAAATGGGTGCTGCCGCGTATCGATTCTTTGATCAATGGGCTGGGGATTCTGAACCAGCCTTCAAGATTTCTTTCAGCCGTATCGTTGATCTTTTTATCGTGGGTGTTGTGGGTGGCTACCCATGTGTTGATGATTCAAAATATTGCGCCCGGTGCACCCCTGTGGTGGGGCGCCCTGGTGGATGCTGTGCTGGCGATGGGGGTTGCAATTCCATCTGCGCCTTCGGCGTTGGGGGTGTTTGAAGCCTCGGTCGTCGGAGCCATGTCGTTGTTAGGGATTTCAAACACCACTGCGCTGGCCTATGCAATCGTAATGCATTTTATTAACTTTGTTGTGCCCCTCGTTTTTGGCGGCATTGGCTTGATTTTGGAAGGCAAATCATTGGCTTCTGTTTTTTCTGAGGTTCGCGCCGCCAAAGAAGTTTGATCTAAATTCAATGAAGCGGAGTGCTCTTTATGGGAAATCACACCCTTGTCACCGGCGGAGCAGGATTTATTGGCTCTAATTATGCAGCCAGGCTGCTGGCGCGCGGTGAACATTTAACGATCCTGGATAATTTATCTCGTGCTGGTTCCAGATTGAATTTGCGCTGGTTGCAAGAAACATTTGGTGAGAAATCATTTCGCCTGATCCAGGCGGATGTGCGCGATGCCGAAGCGGTACGCCGTGCGGCGGAAGATGTGGATATCATTGCCCATCTTGCAGCTCAGGTTGCAGTGACCACTTCGGTGGTTGAGCCCCGGGAAGATTTTGAAATTAATGCGCTGGGAACCTTTAATGTTCTTGAAGCGGCGCGCGCCTCGGGCCGGAACCCGATTGTTTTTTATACCTCAACCAATAAAGTTTATGGCGGCATGGAAGACGTGCGTGTGATCGAACGCGAGAGCGATTATTGCTACGCCGATTTTCCGAACGGCATTTCAGAAAGTCAGCCGCTGGATTTCCATTCGCCTTATGGCTGTTCAAAGGGCGCTGGCGATCAGTATATGCGCGACTATTATCGGATTTATGGTTTGCCGACGGTGGTGCTGCGCCAGAGCTGCATTTATGGCACCCATCAGTTTGGGGTGGAAGATCAAGGCTGGGTGGCTTGGTTTGTGATTGCGGCGCTGACTGGCAAGCCCATCACCATTTATGGCGATGGCAAGCAGGTGCGGGACGTGTTGTTTGTGGAAGACCTGCTGGACGCCTACGACGCGGTGGTCGAGCGAATCGACCGGGCGGCCGGCCAGATCTACAACCTGGGCGGTGGTCCGATGAAAACGCTTTCAATCTGGAAAGAATTTCAGCCAATTTTGGAAAAGCATCTGGGCAAACCGATTGAAGTGGCCTGGGGAGATTGGCGGCCGGGTGACCAGCGGATTTATGTATCAGATATTCGCAAAGCGCAGCAAGAATTGGATTGGTCGCCGAAAACCGGGGTGGATGAAGGTGTGGCGAAGATTTTTGAATGGGTTAAGGCAAACCGCAGTCTGTTTTAGAGTGAGTTCATTGTGAAAATTCTGATTGTGTTGACATATTATCGGCCGCACACCAGCGGTTTGACAATCTATGCCGAGCGTCTGGCAAAAGCGCTGGCAAAACGCGGTCATCAGGTGACCGTTTTAACTTCACAATTTCTGCCCGACCTTCCATTGGAAGAAAATATGGAAGGGGTGCGGGTTATCCGCGTTCCGGTATTATTCAGGGTGAGCAAGGGCGTCATCATGCCCCGATTTGGCCGGATGGCCAGCCAGTTGGTCAGAGAGCATGATGTAATTCAACTGCATCTGCCGCAGTTTGATGCGGCCGGGGTGGCGCTGCGCGGACGGCTGCTGCGCAAACCGACCGTGATCACCTATCACTGTGATCTGTTGATGCCGCCGGGGTTGTTGAGCACGGCCGCCAACCTGGCGGTTGAGGCAATGAACCGTCTGGCGGGGCTTTTTACCCACCGTTTTGTCACCTATACCTGTGATTATGCCGAGCATTCACGTTATCTAAAAGATTACCTGCGCAAAACGCAAATCATTCCCCCGCCGGTGGAACTGCCCCCGGTGCGTGAGGATGAGATTCGCGATTTTGCGCGACAGAATAACCCCGCCGATGTGCACCCGATCATTGGCATGGCGGCCCGCTTTGCCACCGAAAAGGGTGTTGAAGTCCTTTTGGATGCCATGCCAGAGGTGATGAAAGCGTTTCCCCGGGCGCAGGTGTGGTTTGCCGGGCCGTATGAGGGCATTATTGGTGAAGAACATTACCTGGCGCGCCTGAAGCCGCGCATTGAACAGTTGCTTGCCAGCGGAAACTGGAAGTTTCTGGGGAATCTTAACCCGCATCAGATGGCGCAGTATTACCCCAACATCGATGCCCTGGTGATCCCCAGTTTGAATTCGACCGAAGCGTTTGGTCTGGTGCAAATTGAGGCCATGTTAAACGGAAAGCCCTCGGTGGCTTCAAATTTGCCAGGAGTGCGCCAACCGGTGAAAATGCATGAAATGGGCAAGGTCGTCGCGATCGGAGATTCTCCGGGGCTGGCGCAGGCGCTCATTGAGATCTTTAAGAATCCATCCCGCTATGTGCGTGATTCAGCGGCCATTGCGGCCCGTTATCAGCCTGATGCCATCGCGGCCGCCTATGAGGTGTTGTTCGCAGAGATTCAAAACGAGCTTGAACGGTAAGACCTCTTTGGCAAAGCATCACCGAACCTGACATAAGGTATGACATATCATGCAACCCTTATTTTTAAAGACACATAGTGACCGTGATTTTCTCTGGGATCAAATTCTGGAGATGCCATATTTTCGCGGGCTGCTGCGCGCGGTTGAATCGCGATTCTATGAGCAAATTGAAATTCCGCGCCCGGTGCTGGATCTGGGCTGTGGGGACGGGCATTTTGCCGCGGCCACTTTTGAAGGCCGCCTGGATGCGGGGATTGACCCCTGGGTGGGACCCATCCATAAGGCGATTAAACGCGGGGTATATGAGCGGGTGATTCAGGGCAATGGTGACCAGATGCCCTTTGCCGATGCTGAATTTGCGAGCTGCATTAGCAATTCGGTGTTGGAGCATATCCCCGAAATTGATGCCGTGCTGGTTGAAACCGCGCGAGTATTAAAACCGGATGCGGTATTTGTTTTTTGTGTGCCCAGCCATCATTTTCTCAATAATCTCTCGGTCTCCAATTTCTTTGACCGGATCGGCTTGAAATTTATCGGAAATGCCTACCGGGCGTTCTTTAACCGGATCTCACGCCATTATCACTGCGATTCGCCTGAGGTGTGGCAGGCGCGCCTGGAACAGGCCGGCTTCAAGTTGGAACGCTACTGGCATTATTTTTCACCTGCCGCGCTGCATACCCTGGAGTGGGGACACTATTTTGGGCTGCCTTCGTTGATTTTGCACGGGCTTACCCGGCATTGGATTGTGGCGCCGTACAAGTGGAACCTGGCGCTGGTGAACCGGCTGATCCGAAAGCATTATGACGGGCCCGCAGAACACCCGCAGGGGTCTTATACTTTTTATGTGGCCCGCCGGAAATCTCTGGGTTGATATCTTTCTTGTGATGTGACAGGGTGAATCATGTCTGAACCGATGCAAGA
>CAZQLE010000154.1:0-9721 GCA_964593905.1 uncultured Anaerolineaceae bacterium
GTTTAAGCTTTTGCCCATTCCATTCAACCATACCGCAAAAAGCAAGGGTTTTCCCATTCCGGGTGCGTTTACCCTGCTGTTGTTTGCTTCGTGACCATTGACCGGGGTGGGGCAGAACAGGGCCGTATTTTATATTTGAATTTCCTCAGCATCGGTTTTGCTGCTGCTCCACTTCACCAGGTCCTGGTCGACCTGGATCAGATCCAGCAGGGTTATCCCGGTTGATTGCCAGTTTTCGCCCCCGGTTTTTACGCTGTCCAATGACTTTGCAAATGCCCGGGCCGTGTTCGTCCAGCCGCCGCGGGCAAACCCGAGATAGTGCACCCGCCAGCGGTCTTGCGAAGGGATAAACTCTGCTGTCTTCTGAATCAGGTCCTCCAAAACAGTGTGATCCATCACATGCGGGCTCCACTTGCACTCTCCCAGAATCAGGGTCTTCTCCATCGAATTAATTCCCACCACATCCACCTGCGCCTTCTTCGTCCAGGCGCTGCCCACCTGGTCTGGCAGAAAGGGCAGTCGTTGCTGCCCGGTTGCCCGCAGCAGCCATTCCTGACACAGCTCTTCCCAGGTATAGGAGCCAATAAAATCGAGCAGGTGGCGTTTAATTTCTTCCAGGGCCTGCTCTTCGACCCCCAGCGCGAGTTGAGACTGTCGTCTGGCTAAAAAGCGGTAATAAAAGCGCAGAAACGGATCGGTGATAAAGTGGCGACCCGATCGCGACGCTGGCGGCTGTGTTACCGGAACCCGGCGGGCGATAAAACCGGTGTCGGATAAAACGCGCAAATATTGGGGGACCTGCTTCTCATCCAGCCCGGAGAAACGGGCAATTTCTTTGGGCGTTCCGGCTCCGGCGGCAATTGCCCGGAAAATGGAGACATAATTGTGCGGCTCATGTAAGAAATCGGCCAGCAGCAGCCGGGGTTCATCGTGCAGTGAAGCGGTGTAATTGAGCAGCTCTTCGCGGATATTTTCGGATATGCTTCTGTGCGGGTCAAACCGCTCCCAGTAGGCCGGTACACCGCCCAGCATGGCATAAATGGCAACGCGCTCAGCGGCCTGGTATTCGGGATAAAACGCCTGTGTGGCGCCAAAGGGCAGCGGCTGTAAAAGCAGGTTCGCGGTGGAACGTCCATACAGGGGCGCCTGGTACGACAGTACCTGACGCTGCATCATGCCGAGATGCGAACCGGAGAGGATCAAAAACAGGTTTGTCTGGCTGAGGGTATGGTCCCAGGCGTGTTGCAGGTAGGCCGAAACCGCCGGTTCGGCTTCCAACAGGTAGGTGAACTCGTCGATGATGACCACGATCCGGTCGTTTTCGGCCAGGCGGGCCAGTGCTTCAAACGCAGTGCGCCAGTTTCCGTAAGACATTTCAAGCGGGGGTTGCGCGCCGGATGATTCAAACCGAAAAATGGCCTGTGAAAAAGAACGTAGCTGATCGGTGGAAGAAGTGGGTTCTGCCACCCAGAAAAAGGCGCGTGGCTTTGCCAGCGGGGCGCGGCCTCCATGAGGGCCTGCCGGGGATGGGGTTTGCATCCAGTGGGTGATCAGGCGGGTTTTGCCAATCCGCCGCCGTCCATATAAGATGAGGAACTCAGACTTTTGGCTTTGATACAGGCGATTTAACTCAGCCAGTTCGCGGGCCCTGCCAATGAACGGAGTTTTCATTTTTGCCTCGCAATTAGCATATTTATTATTAGTATAAATATGTTTATGCTAATTTGCAATACAGTGCAAAACCCCGGACTTTTCCCGTTTTCCAAAATTTCTGGCATAAACGATAACCGGCCCTGTCTTGAATGAACCGGCGGCGAAAAACCCGACCAATTGGATGCCAGCGCGCCAGGTGAGCGGGAGGGGTGACCCTTGCTGAATCGCGCCTGCTTCGTTTCTAATTGGGTCGTATACTGTCAACAGTTACCACTTGACAACTGGCAGCGTTTTTATTACTATATTGAATGTAAATAGGATGTTCATTGCGGATCTTATTTGAAAGGGTACCCCATCATGACGGCCCCTCCCGGTCTTTTGAGCAGCATCCCCCAGACTACCCTGGAAGAACAGTCTCTTGAACGGTTGCGCGAAGCGATCATTGGAGGAGTCTTTCAACCGGGCAGCCAGATTAACCCTGCCCAACTGGCGGCCAACCTTGGGGTCAGCCGCGGGACGATTCGTTCTGCTTTGAGCAAACTGGAGGAAGAAGGACTGGTGGTCAACCTGACCCACAAAGGTTCTTTTATCTCCTCTCTCGATCAGCAGACCGTGCGCGATATTTACGGGGTGCGCGAGGCGCTCGAAACCTATGCGGTATACGACGCTGTGCCGCGCTGCACAGCAGAAGATATCAATGAGCTGCGCTCGATTTTTGATACCATGCAGCGCTCCAGCAAGATTGGCGACGTGGCCGATATGATCCGCAACGATCTCAATTTACACGCCTTTTACGTCCGCCATTCTGGCAATGAAGTGTTGCGTCAGATCTGGTATTCGCTGGAAGTGCGCATTCGTTGGCTTTTGTCTTTCCGTTATTTCAGTTTTCCTTACTTGCAGGATATGGCCGATTCTCACATCCTGCTGGTGCGGTACACTGAAGAAAATAAACCCGATCTGGCTGCTGATATCATTCGCCAGCATATTTGTGAAGCACGCGATGATATCCTGAACCGCTGGACCGAAAGCAAGTAACCGGGCGCACTGTGAAGCGCGCGCGTGCAACTGAATAATCATCTTTATCCCTGTTCCATATAATTTGTTTTCATTGGAGCTGCCCCATGGATTTTAATGTCTGGTTGGAGGCTTTCTTTGACGCGTATTACCGGCACCGCCCGGTCAATGCCAGTTTTATTGGCCGGCATGAATATGACCGTTTCTTGCCGGATGTCTCACCGCAGGGTAGAAACAGCGCGGTCGATGAAATGCGCAGTCTGTTGACGGCTGCAGAAGATCTGGATCGGGATCGTCTATCGCCGGTGCAATCCCTCGATCTCAAAACGGCCCGAGGCGTGCTTGAAACGCAACTGTGGGAGTATCAGTCGCCGCACCTGTTTGACCGCAACCCCGCTTATTACTGTGGCGAGGCCATCTTTGGGGTCATGGTTCTGTTTCTCACCGAGTATGCCCCCCTGGCAGAGCGCGTTGGTGCGGCGGTTGCGCGCATGAAAGCCATTCCGGCTTTTCTGGAGCAGGCACAGCAAAACCTGAACGGCATGCCGCAGGCCTGGATCGAACGGGCGTTGGATGAATGCCGCGGCGCAGACGCGCTGTTTGCAGATGGCATTCCTGCTCTGGCGGCCGGGCAGCAGATCGACGATCCGCAATTCACATCCTCTGCGGCCGACGCCCGGCGCGCCTTTGCCGGTTTTGCCGAATTTTTGCAGCAGGCGCAGGGCACGGCCGATTATGCCTGCGGCGCCGCAGCATTTGACCTGCTTTTGCAAAAGGCCCATTTCCTGTCGCCCGGCGCGGATGAGCTACTGGCCTACGCCGAAGCCGAGATGGAAAAAGCCGGGGTCTACCTGGCCCGGCACGCTGCCGATTTTGGCGCGGCAACCCCGCAGGAGGCGCTGGCGGGCCTGGCCGAGCTTTACCCCACGGCGGAAGAATATCTTGACCGCCACCAGCAGCTCTGGGATGCCTGCCATGAATCTGCCCTGAAAAATGATCTGGTGACCTGGCCAGACTTTCCAATTCGCTATGTGCCCCGCCCGGTGTGGACCCGCAAAGCGGCGCCGCATCTCTACTTTTTGTTTTACCGCGCCCCGGCTGTTTTTAACCGCCCGGCGGTGCATGAATATCTGATCAACCCGCTGCCCGAAGACAATCAGACCGCTTTTCTGCGCGCCAATAATGATAGTGTCATCAAATTGAACCATGTGGTTCATCACGGCAGCATCGGCCACCATATCCAGAACTGGAACGCGTATCACGCACAGTCGCAAATTGGCCGGGTGGCCGCCTGTGATACGGCTGCCCGCATTGCCATGTTGTGCGGTGGAACCATGGCAGAGGGCTGGGCCTGCTATGTCACCGATCTGATGGCCGAATTTGGTTTTCTGACCCCGCTGGAAGCATATTCAGAATATCAGGGCCGGCGGCGCATGTGTGCGCGCGCCATTGTTGATCTGCGCCTGCATCGCGGTGAATTCAGCTTTGATGAGGCGGTTGCCTTTTACCAGCAGAACGCCGGCATGGGTGCGGGCAGTGCGCGCGCCGAAGTGACCAAAAACAGCATGTTCCCCGGCGGCGCGGTGATGTATTTGTTTGGGCGGGATGCGATCTACGATCTTCGTGAGGAATTCAAAACCCGCGAGGGCGTGCGCTTCAATCTGCGCGCTTTTCACGATGAGTTTTTATCTTACGGCGCCCTGCCTGTGGCGTTGATCTGTGCAGATATGAAAAGGAAAAGACAAGATGCTCAGCGATAAAACCCTGGCTTATGCTGAAGAAATTACCACCGCCACTCTGGGGTTGGACCGGTTGTACCGCAAAGAAAGCGGTGACGACGAGGGGCTGGCTGTGGTCGTGATGACCCAAAAACATCAGCCGGAAGATTTTCCCGGCTATGCCGATGCGGCCCGCCGTTTTGAAGAGCTGCGCGACCGTGCGGCCGAACTGCCCGAGAAAGACCGCGCCCTGTATTATGGGCAATATTGCAGTTCGATGTTGGATTTTATGGCCTGGCGTGAAAACCGTCTGCCCTTTGAAAAACAGGTTTCGGGATTTTTGCATGTGCCCGGCGAACCGGCCTCGGAGACGGTGTTGAACCGCCTGCGCGGACAAATGAACAGCCTGCTGGACGGCATGGGCTATCACGGCAGCCTGGCCGAGAAATGTGCGGCCTGGGAAAAGAAAAACACCATTCCGGTGGAAGAGGTTGAATCGGTCTTTAGCCGGTTGATGGATGAAGCTTGGGAGCGCACCAATGCGCGCCTGCCGATCCCGGCCGACCGGTCGGATGCCATGAAGGTAAAAGCAGTGCGCGGAATGGCTTTTAACGCCCGCTGCAACTATCTTCATCGCACGGTTGAATTGAATGTGGACCCCGTATTGACCTACCCGGCGTTGAAGCACCTGGTGACCCACGAGGGCTGCCCCGGACATTATATTCAGTTCAAGCTGCGCGAGGTATGGTATGCCGAAGGGACTGCCCCGGCGGATGGGCTGCTTTCGGTGGTCAACACTGCCAGCTCCACCACTTTTGAAGGCATCGCCGATAACGGTCTGTTGATGCTTGATTGGATCGAGAACGATGATGACCGGTTTTTGGCCGTGATGAGTGCCTACCGTTCCGGCATTGGCACGGCCGCTGCCTGGCGGCTGCATGCTTTGCAGCAGCCCAAAGAAGAAGTCACCGATTGGCTGCGGACAGTGGCCCTGGTTGGCGGTGAAGGTTGGATTCAGGGGCGGATGCGTTTTCTCACCGGCCCTGCCCGCTCGGTGTTGATCTGGTCTTACTGGTGCGGTGAGCCCAGTGTATCCAGTGTCTACAAACGTGTCGCGCCCGAACGACGCCCTGAATTTTATCGTTACATGTATGGGCGGATGCATTCCCCGCAATCGATTGCGTTGTTCAACTAAGATGGGTCTCGGGCGATAACAACTTGCTGCTGCACAGTTGGTTTAGTGAAAGGAGGAGGTTGAAGCAAGAAGAAGAGATAGCCTGTGAGACGCCAAAAAATGACCGATTGACCTATGAACCCATTGATTTGACAAAGGAGAATTGGGATGAGTAAAAAGACGTTGTTTGGAGTATTGGGGTTGTTAATTGTGTTCGTGATGGTAGTTTCGGCCTGCACGCCGGCTGCCACCCCGGCCCCTGAGCAACCTGCCGCAGAGCAGCCCGCTGCGCCTGCTGTCGAACAGCCTACGGCTGCACCTGCCGCAGAACAACCCGCCCCCACGGTGGAAGTGAAAGACGGCAAAAAGATTTTGCGGGTGGCTTATGGCCGTGAAATTGATGTGTTAAACGCTTTCACCAGCCAGAACCTGTGCGATATCGAATTCACCATGGTCGAAGGTCTGATCATGACGGATGACAAAAACACCTTCATCCCTGTGCTGGCCAAAGAGATCCCCACATTTGACAATGGCGGCATTGTGGATAAGGGCGACGGCACCTATGACATGACCTGGAACCTTCAGCAGGATGTCTTCTGGAGCGACGGTGAGAAATTCACCAGCGCCGATGTGTGCTTCACGTGGAAGTATGTGGTCAGCGAAGGGTCCGAAGTCTACAATCGGGATGAATATCTTGGCATTACCGACTGCCAGACCCCGGACGAGAACACCGTTGTCTTCACCTGGGACGGTCTGTATTCTTACTACGCCGGTCTGTTCGAAGCCTTGCTGCCCGAACATATTCTGGGCGAAATGTCTGCGGTTGAGATCCTTAACTACGAACCCTACAACCGCGGCGCCGAGACCATTGGCACCGGCCCCTTCAAATTTGCCGAGTGGAAAGCCGGCGAATACATCCGTGTGGTGCGCAATGAAAAATACTGGCGCGGTGAGCAGTACCCGCTGGTGGATGAGATCATCTTCATGTTCATCCCCGATGACAATACCCGTTTGAATGCACTGGCTTCGGGCGAATATCATTATGGGCAGATCAATGCCGATCAGGTCAATGATTTCAAGGCCGATGGCATGCGCACCAACTCGGTTCCCTCCAATGTGATTTACCACTTTGAAGGCAATATCAACACCCCTGAAAATGAATTCCTCTTTGGGGATGTGCGAGTGCGCCAGGCGCTGATCCACGCAGTGGACCGCGAATCCATCGCCACCGACCTGATGGATGGCACCGTGACTGTGGCCCACAGCCCAATCAGCCCCGCCAGCCCGTACTACAACCAGAATGTTACCAAGTACGAATTTGACCCCGAAAAAGCCAAAGCCATGCTGGCCGAAGCGGGTTGGACCGACACCGACGGCGATGGCATTCTGGATAAGGACGGCAAACCGTTCAAATTCACCATGCTCAACCGTGCCGGCCGCGCCGACCGCATTGCGATTGCTGAAGTCATTCAGGCCCAGTTTGCCGATATCGGCATTCAGGTTGATTTCGAGACCCTCGAAAGCGCTGCCTGGACCGGACGTTGGCGCAACCGTGAATGGCAGGCGCTGGTCTCGGGCTGGTTCTTTGGCGCTGACGCCAGCTTGACCAACACCTATGCCTGTGACGGCTCCAACAACTTCACCAGTTTCTGCGACCCTGAACTGGATAAGCTGATGCGCGAGTCGGATAGCTATGTCGAATTTGACAAACGCAAACCGCTGCTCGATGCCGCTCAGGAACTGCTGGCCAAAGATGCTCACAGCATGTTCATCTATAACACCCCCCACATCACCGTCGTCTCCGACAAACTTCAGAACTTCCGCTCCAGCGGCACCAACCTGGGCGATTTCTGGAATGTGTTTGAATGGGATATTAAGTAAGCCGTTCAGTGAAATGAACTCAAGAGGGGCTGGAGTTCTTCCAGCCCCTCCACCCTGATACGCCTCAGACTGTAAGGGTTTGGGAACTTTCTCAGAGTGGTTGCGTAATCAAGTCTTTTATTGTGATGGAGGTAAAGGAATGGGGCAGTATATCCAGAGACGCCTTATTCAGATGATACCTTTGATGATCGGGATTTCGCTGGTCATTTTTGCGGTCATTCAGGCTGCCCCCGGCGGCCCCGAAGCCATGCTTTTTGAAACCGGGCGCTTTGTTTCTCCCGAAGTGGTGGAATCTTATCGTCAGCGGCTGGGGGTGGACCAACCGGTTTACGTCCAATATTACCGCTGGATCACCTCAGCATTACAGGGCGACCTGGGGCTGAGTTTTTCCACCACCCGGCCGGTTGCGGCCATGATCGTTGAACGTCTGCCGGCCACGCTGGAGTTGATGTTGGCTGCTTTTGTGTTTGCAGCGATCATTGCCATTCCGCTGGGCATATTTAGCGCTCTGCGCCAGTACAGCTTTTTAGACTTTTTTGGAACCGGATTGTCTTTTCTGGGTATTGCCATGCCGGTTTTCTGGTTTGGTCTGATGCTCCAATTGTTGTTTTCAGTCAACCTGGGCTGGCTGCCGGTGGCCGGCACCCATACTGTGGGAGACACTTCGTTGTGGGATCATATCAAGCATTTGATCATGCCGATGATTGTGCTTTCACTGCATTACATTGCCGGCTGGTCTCGCTATATGCGCTCCAGCATGCTCACGGTAATTCATCAGAACTATATCATCACTGCCCGGGCCAAGGGGAACAACGAGCGGGCGGTGGTTTTAACCCATGCGATGAAGAATGCCCTGATCCCGGTGGTTTCTATCATGGCATTGAATCTGGCCAATTTGTTCTCGGGTGCAGTCATTACCGAAACAATTTTTGCCTGGCCCGGAATTGGCCGCCTCTTTATTCAGGCGATGTATTCGCGGGATTACCCGCTGCTGATGGGGGTATTAATGATGGGATCGTTTATGGTGGTGTTTTTCAACCTGGTCGCCGATCTGGTTTATGGTTGGCTCGATCCCCGTATCAGTTATGAAAGTACAGAGCATTAGTGAGGTGCCGCAGTGGCTAACGTTAACGATCAATCCAACGGTTCGCAATTCAAGCGGTTATCTCTATCAGATGCCGGAAACAATGGCCCACATGTGAAAATGGTTTCACAGAGCCGCATGGCCTGGG
Organism: uncultured Anaerolineaceae bacterium; assembly: GCA_964593905.1. Taxonomy (GTDB): domain Bacteria; phylum Chloroflexota; class Anaerolineae; order Anaerolineales; family Anaerolineaceae; genus CAZQLE01. The sequence goes on from CAZQLE010000154.1 coordinate 8,673, forward strand.
AACAGTTCCGGCGTCATAAGGTGGCGATTGTGGCGATCACCATTTTTACCATCATGATGGTGATGTGTTTTCTTGCCCCGGTCATCGCGCCCTACGAATTTGACCAGATCGATCTGAAGAATCGAAAATCTCCTCCAACCGAGAAACACTGGCTGGGCACCGATAACCTGGGGCGCGATTTATATACGCGCATCCTGTATGGTGGGCGCATTTCGATCACGATCGGCATTTTCTCGGCTGTGGTGGGAACGGTGATCGGTGTGGTGGTTGGTGCGCTGGCCGGTTTTTACGGCGGCAGACTTGATAACGGGCTGATGCGTTTTACCGATGTGGCCTATTCGGTGCCAACCCTGCCGCTTTTAATTGTGCTCAGTTCTTACACCCGTTCGGCAGCGCCTTCCATGGTGTTGATCATCGGCTTATTAAGCTGGATGTCTACCGCGCGCGTGGTGCGCGCCTCGGTGCTTTCGGTTAAAAAGAAGGAATTTGTGGAAGCCGCGTTTAGCATTGGCTCGAATGATTTTCGCCTGGTGGCCAAACACATTTTGCCCAATATTGCCGGGCCGATTATCGTAGGCACCACCCTCAGCGTGGGCGGCGCCATCATTACCGAATCGTCTTTGAGCTTTCTGGGTCTGGGTGTGCAGCCGCCCACCCCCACCTGGGGCAATATGCTGCAAGAATCGCAGAGTACCATTGCCAGCGAACCCTGGCTGACGATCTTCCCCGGTGTGGCGATTTTGGTGATTGTGTTATGTGTGAACTTTATCGGTGATGGTCTGCATGATGCTCTGGACCCGACGCTGCGGCGTTATGATTAACCCATTCCATAAACTGCCCGGTCGGTCTGCCGCCTGAGCAGGTACTTCCAACCCTAATCCTTTTTTCTGGAGGAAAGAATGAATCGAACTTTGTTAATGATCCCCGGACCGGTGGAGTTTGAAACCGATGTGTTGACTGCCATGGCCACCCCGGCTTATAGCCATGTGAGCCCTGAATTTATCGAGGTCTTTGGCCAGGCATTGGAAGATTTGCGCACGGTGTTTGCC
>CAZQLE010000155.1:0-3863 GCA_964593905.1 uncultured Anaerolineaceae bacterium
CGTTCAGGAAGCGGCAGCGGCGGGTAAGGCAATGAAAGCAGCCGGGCTGGTTTTTGACCTGGTCTACACTTCGCTGCTTAAACGCGCCATTCGTACCATGTTCCTGGCGCTGGAGCAGATGGATCTGTTGTGGATTCCGGAGAAGAAGACCTGGCGACTGAATGAGCGGCATTATGGTGCGCTGCAAGGGTTGAACAAGGCCGAAACTGCTGCCAAATTTGGCGAAGATCAGGTGAAGATCTGGCGGCGCAGCTATGATATTCAACCGCCTGCGCTGGAAAAAACGGATGAGCGGTTCCCCGGTTTTGACCCGCGCTATATGGACATGGCTGCTGATGAACTGCCTACCACCGAGTGTTTGAAAGATACTGTGGCGCGCTTTTTGCCGCTCTGGCATAATGAAATTGCCCCGACGATTAAATCGGGCAAGCGGGTTTTAATCGCTGCGCATGGCAACAGCCTGCGCGCTCTGGTGAAATACCTGGATAACATTCCCGACAGTGAAATTGTGGAATTGAATATCCCCACCGGTATTCCCCTGGTTTATGAGCTGGATGATGATCTCAAACCGATCCGACACTATTACATCGGTGACGAAGAAGCCATCGCGAAGGCCGTAGCCAGTGTGGCGAATCAGGGCAAGGCAAAGTAAACAACACCCATAACAAAAACAGCCGCGATCTTTATGACCGCGGCTGTTTTTGTTATGGGTTCATTCACACACTTCAAACCAGGGTTAATCGGCCAGGCGTTTGCCGCCCAGGGCCAGCAGCAGCGCCCCGGCGATGGTCATCCCGCCCATCCAGATGAAGGCATCCTGCCAGAGCTGCATGGGAAAGAGGCGGATCAGGCTGTCGGAGAAGAGAAACAGCCAGGTATCGCCTGTGAAAAACAGGCGATGGAACAGCGTGAATAACTGGCTGAAGCTGATGGCAACCGAGATCAAAATTGCCAGGATAATGCCGATGGTGATCCACCCGCCGCGCGATAAGGCCAACCAGAAGCGTTTAATTTGTCCGGCGCGCCAGGCGGTCACGCTGCTGATAACTACCAATCCCAGACAGACCATCCACACTGCGCCGGCCTGCTGCAGAAGAATTTTAACATCCAGCATATGGCTGAGTTCGCGTTCATTGTAAAGCGGTGTTCCGTCGGCCATCTGAATTGCGCCGAGCCATTCAATGCCCTCCCGGTTGCGCATGTATTCCAGTGAAAGGTTGCCAAATTTTTGCCGTTCTGCGGTGGAAAACCCGTAATCATCAGGCGGAAAACTGGGCCGATTGTATTCCAGGCTGAGAAACCAGGGGTTGAACAGAATTTGAATGGCTGCCATCAGCAACAGAAACGGGGTTATTAAACTGATGATCCAATTCCATACTGTGTGGAAAACTTTCATTGTAAATTCTCCGCATCGTCTGAGAGGAAGAAGTTGAAAATCATTGAATTGGTGATCCATTCAATGGGTGCGCGGTCGTCGGTAAAGACCATGTCGGTTTCAGGAGAGCCCTGCATTGAGGCCAGGGTGACGGCCATTGAATTGATCAACAAAGCTGGCGCGTCGCCGCGCTGTGTCAGATAAATATAATTATCGGCCAGATTGGCTGCGTTGCTTGGCTGGCGCGTGGCGAACAAGATGGAGTTAAATGAATTGGGCACATCCATCACATGCACATTTGGGAAGATGGTCAGAATGGTGCTGCTGAGCGCATTGATCAAACGGCGATCATGCAGACTTCTTCCGACATTGATGACCATGACGCCGTCTTCTTCCAGGTGATCATAAACCAGTTGAAAAAATTCCTGCGTGGTCAGGTGGGCAGGGATGTAAGGCGGGCGGTAGGCATCGATGCTGATGATGGAATATTTTTCCTGGCTGTGCGATAACCCCCAGCGGCCGTCTTCAACAATCACATTCAGGTTGGGCTGGTTCATATCAAAATACTGGCGGCCAATTTTGACGATTTCGGGGTCGATCTCAATTCCATCAATGGGAATATCGCCATAAATCTCTGTGGCCTGTCTGGCAGCCGTCCCGGCCGCCAGGCCAATGATCGCCACTCGTTTAACCTGTTTTAGATCATAGGGCGCAGGGTTGAAAAAAGGCGCTACCGAAACCTGTTCCCATGGGCCATAGTAATTTAATTCGGTAGGATGATAGACCGAATGAACCCCCTGACCTTCGTTAAGCCGGAGGTAGCGGTAGCCATCCACTTCCAGAACCTGGATATAGTTATAGGCAGATTCGGCTTCAACGATTTGTCCGCTGCTGGCTTTGTTGTTCCCTTTCAGGCCAAAGATCAGGATGAGCGGGATGACCAGCAGGGTGAGGGTGGCGGCCACAGCCTGAGGCCGGCGGCCGTAAAGCCACAACCCCGCTGCGCCGGCGAGGATCAAAATTGCGCCAAAGGTTACAAAAGTGCGCGAGGTGCCGATCCACGGGATCAGCAGCAGCACGGGCAGGAAGGTGCCAAAAAAGGAACCCAGGGTGGAGACGGCATACAGCGAACCGGCATCTTTGCCCAGAGCGTCTGGCGTTTGCGCCGTCAGACGGATGGCGAAGGGTGAAACCACGCCCATCAGGGTAATGGGAAAGATTAAGAGCACGATCACAGAGGCAAATGATCCGAATAGGGGGCCAAGCTGGAGGGTGTCAAAGGCATCGGCGGCGCTGCGTAATACCGGTCGGGCAATGACCGGCACCAGGCAGGTGAAGATGCCTGCCGCAATTAGAACCCACGCAAAGACGGTAACAGAATTGGCGCGGTCTGCCCAACGGCCGCCCACCCAGTAACCTGCCGCAAGGTAGATCAGAATTAAGCCAATGATCGAGGCCCAGACGATATTGCTTGTGCCAAACACGTTCTCCAATAGCCGCGAAGCGGCCATTTCGACCCCCAGAGAACACATGCCCGAAAAAAATACAGCAGTGAATAGGTATTTTCGCATGGGGTAATTATAATGAATTCGTAGAAATTAATCGGAGGCGGATATGAAATTGGTCACACCCGAAGAAATGCGAGAAATTGAGCGCGAGGCCGATCAGGCCGGTTACAGTTACAGGCAGATGATGGAACAGGCCGGTAACGGGATGGCGCAGATGATCTGCGCCTGGCCGGGGGATTCTCGTCAGCCAACCGCGCTGGTGCTGGTGGGGGTGGGCAACAATGGCGGTGATGCGCTGGTGGCGCTAGCCGAGCTGGCGCGCGTGGGCTGGGTGGTGTTTGCCTGGCTGATTAAGCCGCGCGATGGTGACCCCCTGGTGGAACGGGTTAAGGCTGTGGGGGGCAAAATTGTCACTTTTGCAGACGACCCCTATTTTTATATACTGGATCAGTGGTTGGATCAGTGTACCGTGATGTTGGATGGCATTCTGGGCACCGGTGTGAAGCTTCCTTTGCGAAGTGATGTGAGCGCGGTGTTATCTCATATTCAAAATCGTTCCATCCAGCCACAGACAAAAATAGTCGCGGTTGATTGCCCTTCGGGCGTCGATTGTTTAACGGGCGAGGCTGCTCCCGAGTGTATTCCGGCACACTTGACCATTTGCATGGAAGCGGTGAAGGTGGGTCTGTTGCAACTGCCCGCATTTTCACTGTGTGGTGAGCTGCGCGTGGTGGGGCTGGGTTTGCCCACCGGGCTGCATACCCTCGATCAGATCCGGCTGGAAATGGTGGATTCGAACTGGGCGGCGGCGCGGCTGCCCGAACGCCCTCTGAATGCCCACAAAGGCACCTTTGGGACGGCATTAATTTGCGCAGGATCCTTGAATTACAGTGGGGCGGCGTTGTTGGCGGGCGAAGCGGCTTATCGCACAGGCGCGGGTCTGGTTCTGTCTCTTATACACATCTCCGAGCCCACGAGAC
>CAZQLE010000155.1:3873-9720 GCA_964593905.1 uncultured Anaerolineaceae bacterium
GTCTGGTTGAGATGGCCGTGCCTGCTCCGCTGCATACTGCCCTGGCCGGGCAGCTCCCCGAAGCCACCTGGCAGCTTTTGCCGCACGATCAGGGGGTAATTGCCGCATCAGCGGCAGATCTTTTGCGCCGGCGTTTTGAAAAGACCGATGCTTTGCTGCTGGGCCCTGGCTGGGGGCAGGAAAACGCGACTTTTGAATGCTTAAAGAATTTATTGCAGCCGGCGCGAGGGGCGCCAAAAGCAAAAATGATCGGCTTTGTTCAACCAGACCTGATTGCTCCGTTGGAAACCCGGCCCAATGGATGGCCGAAACTGGTTGTGGATGCGGATGCGCTGCGATTGCTGGCGCGCATTCCCAACTGGTGGGATTTGCTACCCGATGAGACGGTTCTGACGCCGCACCCCGGTGAGATGGCAGCCCTGACCGGGCTGAGCATTGAGGCCGTACAGCAAGACCGTATCGCGACGGCGCGGTTGTATGCGGCTCAGTGGCGCAAAGTGGTGGTCTTGAAAGGCGCTCATACCGTCGTTGCCGAGCGCGGCGGACAGGCTCTGATCATTCCAATTGCGACCCCGGCTCTGGCCAGGGCCGGCACAGGGGATGTTCTCGCCGGAATGATCACCGGTCTGATTGCCCAGGGCAGCCCGGTGTTTGAAGCGGCGGGGCTTGCCGCCTGGTTGCACGCCAGGGCTGGCCTGACCGCCGTTGAAAGGGTGCACCATTCGGCCGCGGTGCTGGCCCGCGATGTGATCGGTGAGATTGGGGGCGTGCTGGGCGGGCTTTGAGGCGTGCTATAACTTGTTTCACAGACCTGCCGGCAGAAAGCCGCCCCGCGGGAAAAATAAAAAATCTCCCACTTTGTGAAAATGGGAGATTTTCTATTGGTCATTATGGAAATGGAACGGGTTAGCTTAACGCGTCTTCGGCTTTGTCAGCCAGACCCTGTGCCTTGTTTGTAGCGGAAGAAGAAAGCGAGTCAACTTTTTTGGCGATCTTTGATTTCTGCTCTTCCAAGAGCACCTGACCGCGCTGAGTTACTTCCTGAGCCCGAGTTTTGGTCTGTTCGGCCAGTTCATTGAACCGTGCGCCGGCCTGCTCAGCCGCAGTTTCAGCTTCTTTGTAAGCCTTATCAAGCGTTTCTGCCGATTTATCCTTTAATTCAATGGCTTTTTCGCGGATTAAAACACGGGTATCTTCACCTGACTGGGGGGCGAGCAGCAGTGAAGCGACAGCGCCGGTTAAAGCACCCACGACAAAACCGACTAAGAAGGCCCCAAATTCATCTCGATCTGACATGTTATTTCTCCTTTCCGTTTATGGTACTGCTTGAAAGCGGGTAATGATTATTTTTTCCCAGGTCGAAACAAATCAGTCAATCGTTTTAGACCTGCCAGATATTCATTCATTTTGATGATTGGTTCCGACACATTGTTACTTAAGAATGTAATTGTTCCGCGCAGTGTGTTGACCGTCTCATTGGTTGAGTTAATGATGGGTTTGATTTCATGCTGGAGCAGGTTGATCAATGTGGCCAACTGAATTACCAGAATGACCAACACCACACCAATTAATAAAGATTCGAGCGCCATAAAGATGATGAACACATCTCGAATTTTGTCTGTTGGGGTTGCGGGTTGCAAAAGAAAATAGATTGCGGCACCAAATAACCCGACCACAACCACCCCAATCAAAATATACAGCCACAACCGGTTCTTCTCTGCGACCGGTTGGGTCGCAGGCTCAGGCAGTGCCGGGTAGGTGGGTGTTTCGCTTGTTTCCATCATCACCTCAATTATAGCATCTTAAGGCTAGTAATCATATCAGAACGATCATCATTGTGCATTATTTTTGTAGAACAAATTCATTATAACCGTTTTAGATACCATCCATCTCCAAAAATACGCCACTTTAAGAAAAAAAGAATTCAATTTGCAGTTTTTTCTTCTCCATGTTAAACTTGCATGTTACCATGCGCAAAAATACTGCTCTCATCCTTTCACTATGTGTATTCTGGCTGTTTGCCGTTTGCATGCGTCCTTTGCCGGCGATTGAAGTATTGTCTCCCCGCAGCGGCGAGGTGTTGCAAGGGGTGGTTGCCATTACGGGTACCACGGCCGCCATCGGTTTTGAATCGGCCGAGGTTGCTTTTGCGTATGAATCAGAGAGCGATGCGGCCTGGTTTCTGTTGAACCAGAGCCGAGACCCGGTGACAAACGGCCCCATCGCCGAATGGGATACGACCACCATCGCAGATGGAACCTACCGGATAAAAGTTGTCGTGACGCTGGATGACGGTGAAACCCAGGAAACGCTGGTGACGGGTTTGCGGGTGCGCAACTATACCCCGGTGGAGCCTTCGCCCGCGCCCGGTGCAGATGCGCAGCAGTTGGCCCCGACAGCGGTGGTCACGGCGCCGAACACGCCCACTGCGTCGATCACATATCCGACCCCTTCGCCCTTCCCCATTAACCCGGCCAGTGTGACGGTTGACCGGCTGAGGCGCGGAGCCTTCACCGGGGCAATGATCGGGGTGATCAGCATCTCGGTTTTAATGGCCTATCTGGCTTTAAGAAAATTTATGAACCGGTAATTATTGGAACCCGCCATGATGAATCTCGAATCAAAACAGCCCGAACAAAAAATTGTCGAATCAACGCCTGGGGTATTTTTGCTGGTTGGCCTGGGGAACCCGGGTCGTGAATATCGTGACAGCCGCCATAATATCGGCTTTATGGTCATCGATCGTGTCTGCGCCGCGGTGGGAATTAAAATTGGCAAGGTGCAAAACAAGGCCCTGGTCGGGCTGGGAAATGTGGCAGGAAACCGCGTGATTGTGGCCAAGCCGCAAACCTTTATGAATCTTTCGGGTCAGGCGGTTGCTCCGCTGCTGCGTTTTTATAAGGTGTCGTTGGATCATTTGCTGGTTATTCATGATGACCTTGATCTACCCTTTGGAACCATTCGCATCCGGCCTTCCGGCGGCGCGGGGGGGCAAAAAGGATTGGCTTCAACCATTCAACAGCTTGGCACTCAGGATTTTCCGCGGCTGCGAATGGGAATTGGCCGTCCGCCGGGGCAGATGGAAGTGCCCGATTATGTGTTATCGCGCTTTGGCCGGGCAGAAGAGGAATTTCTTCCGACCTGGTTGGATCGCGCCGCCGAGGCGGCCCAGTCGTTTATCAAACAGGGATTAGAGTTAACCATGACACGTTATAACGGCAACGGTCTGGAGGGGTAATCGGTGCTGGATCTGATCCGCTCTCTCAAACCTTATCAGGTCATTCTGGCCGATCTGAAAGATGGCGTGCGTCTGCCCGGTCTGGGGCTGGCACGACATGCGCGGCTGCCGGTGCTTGCGGCGCTTCAAGCTGATTTAAATGTGCCGGTGCTGCTGATTACCGACCGCGCCGACCGCGCTTTGACGCAGTTTGATGAGCTTGGTTTCTGGTCGCCGGCGAAGCCAAGGCGGATCTTCCCCGAACCCAACCCGTTGTTTTATGAGCAGGCTGCCTGGGGCAGCAGCACCCGGCGCGACCGGCTGCAATCGCTGACGGAACTGGCTGCCTATCACTTGCCTGGTTCGGCCAAACCCGAGGTGGCCCCGCTGATTGTGACCTCAATCCGCGCTCTGATGGCGCGTACCCTGCCGCGGCGCGATTTTTTGCGGTCAGCGCGGGTGGTGAAGAAAGGGCAGGTGATTCAACCCGAACTGCTGCGGCGCCAGTGGGTTGAAATTGGCTATGAGGCCGCCGATACGGTATTGGAGCCCGGTCAATTTGCCCGTCGCGGCGGGTTGTTGGATGTCTGGACGCCGGCAATGAGCTCACCCGTGCGGTTGGATTTTTTTGGCGATGAAATTGATACTATTCGTTGTTTTGACCCCGCCACGCAACGCACCACACAATCTTTAACCCAGTTGTTTATTACCCCGGCGCGCGAAGTTTTGCCAGGCAAAGCGGCCGCATTGAATTTGCCGCAATTAACGGTGGATGAATTTTATCTGCCGTTGGTGCACCCCATGCCCACCAGTTTGTTGGACTATTTGCCCCAGCATGCCCTGGTGGTGATTGACAACCTGGATGGTGTTCAGACAGCAGCGCTGGAGATTGAAGAACAGGCGGTCAAGCTCCGCAGAGAGAGTATCGCCGAAGGGACGCTGGATGAAGGCTTCCCAATTCCGTATCTCTCCTGGTCTGAGCTTCAGGATGCATTTTTGCTGCGACACTGGATGGAGTTGGGACGCACAACTGCACCCGAAGAACCGGCTCTGGCCGGGCTGTTTACCCCGGGGCCGCGGTTTGGGGGCCGATTAAAACCGCTGATGGATGAACTGGCGCAGCGCTGTGAGAACGAAAACCCGGTGGCGGTGGTATCTCGTCAGGCCTCTCGCCTGCGCGAGTTATGGAATGAACGGCGCATGGGTGAGAAGGGCGTCTGTCCACCTGATCTCTTCGATGGCACATTGAGCGAAGGCTGGGAACTGCGTCTGGAGAACGATCGCCGTTTTCTGCTGTTGACAGACAGCGAAATTTTTGGCTGGGAACGTCCCAAACCGCGCCAGCAGCGCCAACCTGTGGCCGAGGCCCCCGAAGCGGGCTTTGCCGACCTTAAGGTGGGTGACTGGGTGGTGCATATTGAATATGGGATCGGTCGTTATACCGGACTGGTAAAACGCACTCTGGACGGCGCCGAGCGTGAGTTTTTAAGCGTTGAATATGATGGCGGCGACCAGTTGTTTGTGCCCGTGCACCAGGCAGACCGGTTAAGCCGTTACATTGGCCCGGATGCCGGCCCGCCCACATTGACCCGCCTGGGGACGAATGAATGGGCCAATGCCAAACAACATGTGCGTGAGGCAGTGCTGGCCATTGCGCAGGAACTGCTGGAGCTGTATGCCATGCGGCAGGTTGCCAAAGGCCATGCCTTTCATAGCGACACACAGTGGCAGCAAGAGCTGGAAGGCAGCTTCCCATATATTGAAACCGGCGACCAACTGCGCGCCATCACCGAAGTGAAGCACGATATGGAATCGGTGCGCCCGATGGACCGGCTGTTGTGTGGCGATGTGGGGTATGGGAAAACCGAGGTGGCCTTGCGGGCCGCCTTTAAAGCCGTTAATGACGGCAAGCAGGTTGCGCTTCTGGTGCCCACCACGGTGCTGGCACAGCAGCATTATGAGACCTTTCGGCAACGATTGGCCGCCTTCCCGGTGGAAGTGGAAATGCTGTCGCGCTTCCGCACCGCGAAAGAGCAGGATGCCATTTTGAAGCGTCTTGGCGAAGGCGCGGTGGATATTGTGGTGGGAACGCACCGTCTGGTGCAGAGTGATGTGCAGTTTAAAGACCTGGGGCTGGTGATTATTGATGAAGAGCAGCGCTTTGGCGTTACCCACAAGGAACACTTAAAAAAACTGCGCACGGAAGTGGATGTGCTGACCATGACGGCCACCCCCATTCCACGCACGTTGTATATGGCGTTGACAGGGGTGCGTGATATTTCGACCATCAACACCCCGCCTGAAGAGCGGCTGCCAATTATCACGCATATTGGGCCCTATTCGCCGCGTTTGGTGCGCCAGGCTGTGCTACGCGAACTGGAGCGCGGGGGACAGATCTTCTTTGTGCACAATCGGGTGCAAACCATTCGTGCCATGGAGAAGCACCTGAACAAACTGGTGCCCGAGGCCCGGGTGGGCGTGGCGCACGGGCAGATGCACGAAAATGAACTTTCTCTGGTGATGACTTTGTTCTCGCGGGGTGAAATCGACATCCTGCTGTGCACTTCGATCATCGAATCGGGTCTGGATATTCCCAATGCCAACACTCTAACTGTGGACCGTGCCGATAC
>CAZQLE010000156.1:0-9629 GCA_964593905.1 uncultured Anaerolineaceae bacterium
GTGTTTGCCGGGCCGGGCATTCAACCCATCCCCGCCCTGCACATCCCCCTGATTCAAGATATCCCCCTGCTGGGCAGCATCCTTTCGGGGCAGAATCTGGTGGTTTATCTGGCTGTGGCGGGCACTTTCATCAGTCATTATCTGGTGTTCAAGACCCGCTTCGGGCTGCGTCTGCGCGCGGCCGGTTACAACGCAGCCTGTCTCGATTCAAGCGGCGTGCCCTCGGCGCGTATGCGCGTCTGGGCGCTGCTGCTGTGCGCCGTGTTCTGTGGGCTGGCCGGGGCCTTTCTCTCGCTGGGATATGTCAACCTGTTTGCCGAAAACATGTCGGCCGGCCGGGGTTGGATCTCGCTGGCCGCGATTATCCTGGTCAACGGCAACCCGCTGGGCATTGCCCTGATCTCACTACTGTTTGGCTTCTCCGACGGGCTGGGGTTGTTCCTGCAAAGCTATCAGATCCCGGCCCAGTTTACGGCCATGGTGCCCTACCTGGCGACGCTGATCGCCCTTTATTTCTACGCCGTGCGCGCCAAAAAGAAACGGCGCGAAGCGACCCTGCAAACATAAGAGGTTATCGATGACGGATCAAAATGAACCTACCCGCTTTCCGCTGAAAGCCTGGGAGATCGACCGCCAACTGCGTCTGGGCGCCATCCCGTTGGACCGGCGCACCCACCCCAGCAACTGGTACGATAGCCAGACGGTCTTTCCGACCGGCGATGATCTGATCGCTCTGTTCTGGGATGCGCGCGTACCCGGCTCGGGTGCACCGGAGATTCCCTATGTTGAAATGGTGCAATCGCTGCACAACCAGGGCTGCGATGTGCGCGAGGCCGAACGTCTGCTGCCCGAGGGGCTGCGTCTGGCGGCTGCCGGCGCGCGTGACGGGCTGCGCGCCCTGACCGCCCAACTGCTGGCCGCGCTGCACCATGCGCCGCCGATCGCCGGCCATCCCTACTTCGGCTTTGAACACCCGGCCGCCTGGCAGGATGTGTGCGCCGCCATGAATGCCCCGGCCCCCGGCCCGCTGCCCGGCGCGCTGGACGGTTTGGACGACCGTACCCTGCAAGGGCTGATCGGCCAACTGGCGGGGGGCGCATTTGGCACCGCCATTGAAGGCTATCACACCCGCCGGATTGAAGAAGTCTACGGCGTTATCGACGGTTATATCACTGCACCCGAAACCGTCAACGACGATGTGGTCTACGAACTGGTGCTGCTGGATGTGTTCGAGCAGCACGGCCGCGGCCTGACCTCGACCCAGCTCGCGCTGGAATGGGTGCGTCAGATCCCCTTTGGCTGGTCGGCCGAATGGATCGCACTGCGCAATCTGAGCATGGGTCTGCTGCCGCCCGAGTCCGGTTCCTTCCGCAACCCCTATAACGACTGGATCGGCGCACAGATGCGCGGCATGATCTGCGGCATGCTGGCGCCCGGCTGGCCGCTGGAGGCCGCCCGGCTGGCGCACCTGGACGGGGTGATTTCACATGCCGCCAATGGCGTCTACGGTGAGCTGTACGCCGCCGTGTTGACCGCGCTGGCTTACGTCATCTCCGATGAGCGCAAACTGCTCCACGAGGCGCTGCGCTATGTGCCCCAGAAGAGCGAGTATGCCGCCGTGGTGCGCGAATGTCTGGCTGTGGTCAGCGCCGAACGCGACCCCAAAGCCGCCTGGGCGCGCCTGGATGACCGTTTTGAGGAATACAACTGGATCCATGCCTACCCCAACATCGCCGCCGACATCTTTGCCCTGTGGTATTGCGGCGGTGACTTTACAACCGCCATGCGCTGGCTGGCCTACGCCGGGCTGGACGTGGATTGCAACGCCGGGCTGGTCGGCAATGTGCTGGGGGTGATTTACGGCGTCCCGGCCGCCTGGGCTGACCCCATCGGCGACCTGCTCGAGACCTATATCCAGGGCAAAGAAAAGCTCTCCATCCGTGCGCTGGCCGCGCGCATCAGCACCGCCGCGCGCAAGTAAGCACCGCAAGACCACCGGGCCGGGCAACCAACGGCCGTGAAAGGTACGCCGAGGCATACCCTACTGCAAACGACGCCGCAGCCCGCACAGGTAGGGATTTTTCGCGCGGCATATTGCAGGTTGGGTTGAGCGAGGCATGCCCGCTTATTTACCCATTACAGCCTGAGCGAAACCCAACATTCGCCAGCAACCAACGCCGTGAAAGGTGCGCTAAAGCGCACCCTACCCATCCACCGCTTCCACACCGTAGGGTGCGCCTTGGCGCACCGGCTTTTCCATGTGGGCACGGCAATTCACCCGTGTGACGGTCTGATAACCTTCTTCCTGCCTCGGGCCGGAGATGACGGCGCGCTGGCAGAACACAGCGCACCGGCGCAGAATGACACATGCGTGTGGCCGCTTGTCACGCTGCGCCAAAAGCGGAAGCATCCCTGCGCCAATCTGTAAACCAACGCCGCCTTCTGCTGTAGGTTGGGAGAGCCGTTTCCACCCAAACATTCATCCACCATTGCTCAGGCAAAACCCAACAATCGCCGGTGATACCCGGCAATAACACCCCGACTGGATTACAACCCGGGGATTTTGTAAAATACATGAATAAGCGATCCGAACCATCCAAATTTCATGACTCCGCCGAAAACGGTTCGGCGGCAGCCGACAAGGAGGTTCCATGTCTGATGAATTGTGGAGCGCAGTAGACCGCTATATCAACGACTTATTCATCCACCCAGACCCGGCCCTGGAGGCAGCGCTGCAATCCAGCGCCAAAGCCGGGCTGCCGGCCATTCAGGTTTCACCGGCACAGGGGAAATTTTTGCACCTACTGGCCTGCGCCGTGGGTGCCAAAAATATTTTGGAAATTGGCACCCTGGGCGGTTACAGCGCCATCTGGCTGGCACGCGCATTGCCGACCGGCGGCAAATTGATTACCCTCGAGGTGGAACCCAAACACGCCGCCGTCGCGGGTGAAAATCTGCAGCAGGCCGGGCTGAACGACCGGGTGGAGATCCGCCTGGGACCTGCCTTGAAGACACTGGACGGCATGATCTCGGCTGGCGAAGGCCCGTTTGACCTGATCTTTATCGACGCCGACAAGCCGGCCATGACCGAATACTTCGAGGTGGCCTTACAGCTTTCGCACCCCGGCACGTTAATGGTGGTGGACAATGTGGTGCGCAAAGGTGCGGTGATCCACTCTGACAGCAGTGACCCGGCTGTAAACGGCGTTCGCCGCTTTCATGAACGCGCGGCGGCCGAACCGCGTGTCCGTGCCACCACACTGCAAACCGTAGGCAGCAAAGGTTATGATGGGTTTACCATGCTTGTAGTTACCCCGCTCTAGCGCCTTTTATCTCCACGGAATGGGCAGAATCCCTTTCTCACGCGCATTCGGGATGGTCACCCAGCCATAGCCTTCTTCCTGGGCGTCAAAATGCGGCTGGGCTTCATTCCATTCCTGCCGACCGTATTCAACCGCCTCTTCAAAACTGGATTGACCGATCATGGTGGTTTCAACAAAATAATAATTTGCATTTTCCTCATCCATCCGTACCGCCATGTAGGCATGGCCCGGAATACGAATAATGGCGGTTTCCAGCCCCAGCGCCTCAGCCGCCGATGCAAATAGAAGCGCCAGTTCCACGCAGTTGCCGCTGGCCTGGTCCAGCACTTCAGAGGGCAGACGCATACGCTGCACCGTATTGGGACCAAAAGAAACCATGGTGCTGATATAGGTCACGCGGTAGTTTTCAGCTTCGGCCTTCCAGATGGCCTCCAGCCGCTCCCATACCTTGCCGTTTTCATCGTTAACATACCCGCCGTAGCCGCTCCACATCGTGCCGCTTTGGGTATAATCGGCCGCACTGCGGATCAGCGCTTCGACGGCCGGGTCGGTGGGCATGACCCAGGCTGCCCACAACTCATATTCTTCCTGCGGGGTAAAGCCGTCGATCCACACAAAATCGCGCCGCGAATACAACAGAATCTGCCGGCTTTCTTCCACCAGTACCAGATTGCCATCCGGTTTCACCTGCACCACCCGAATGCGAAAATTGCCCGGCTGTTCCGAGTTCAACTGATCCACCGCTGCGGCGATCAACCGCGGGTTTTGATGCAGCTCAAGCTGTTCACGCGCCTCAACCTCCACCGTATCGGTTGAGCGGGTGGAATAGCCTTCAATTTCAGTTTCCACGATCAGCGTGGCCTTGCGGTCAGTATTATTGGTCAGAGTGATATCCACAAAATGATCCAGCACCGAACCATAAAGATGGTACAGCACGGTAACCAGTCCATTGGTGTACACATAGTCCACTTCAATGCCGCCGCCCTCCACCCCTGCTGGCGATTCATTTTCAGGCACTTCGGGGGTGTCAACCACCCGCACCGCGGTGGGAATCAACGGTTCGTCGGTGGGCTGAACGGGCTCAGGCGTGGGTTCTGCCCGGGTTGAAAAGGAGAAGGAGAAGCAGCCCAGGGTAACGGTCAAAATCAACAGGCAAAGCACCCCGCGAAACACAAATGATCTGGTTAACATTTTGTCCCCTGGCCTTTCCTCTGGCTCCAGGCAGTTAAGCGCTGGCAAAAAGACATTCAGCGACAGACCGGCAACAATAAACGGTATATCCGTGCCCCACTCGTGCGAGAAATCTTCGGATTTCTACAGATAAATTATTGAGTTTATGGATGGATATTTTTAGTATAGCAGAAAACAGAGTAAGAGATGCTTCGCTCCACGAAGAATCCATACACCAAACTACAACCCTCGCCGCCCGGCATATTTTAGATTGGGTTGAGCGAGACATGCCCGCCCATCCACCGCTTCCACATCGTAGGGTGCGCCTTGGCGCACCGGCTTTTGCGATAACCCTCGCCGCCCGGCATATCGTAGGTTGGGTTGAGCGTGGCATGCCCGCCCATCCACCCATCACAGCCTGAGCGAAACCCAACATTCGCCGGTCAAACTATACAAACGTTGGGTTTTGGGCGAATTGTCTCATTCGAAAATATGCCGGGGTTTCGCCCTCGCCCCAGCCCGCACAGGTAGGGATTCTTCGCACGGCACACAGCGCACTGGCTCAGTGATGCTGCGCCAAAGGCGGAAACGGCCCTGCGCTGATCGGCAAGACCCTTGCGATTGCCCCCACTCAAATGACACTGCAATATCTTTTACACCGGCGGCCAGGGATAAGACCGCCGCCCCGGATCGGGCGCCGGAAATTCACCCGCTGCGATCAACACCCGCGCGCGCCGCGCCACGGCGCGAATCTCGCTCACCCGCAGCAGCGGCCGCAAGGCCAGATACGTGGCATCTTCGCTTTCCAAACCCTCTGCCAGGCGCGCCAGGTCTGCCAGCAGGTTGTCAGAGATCTCTTCACCGGTAAAATCCCAGATCACAGAGCGCAGCTTGGGTTCCACGTTGAAGCACACCCCGTGGTCAATCACCCACAAATGACCATCGCCGCCCTTCAACACATGCCCGCCTTTGCGGTCGGCATTATTGATCAGCAGATCAAACAACACCACCGGGCGCAGCCGCTGCTTATCGCTTTCGTTAAAGCGAAAATAATGATAATTCGGGTCGTGATCCATAAAGAGCTGCACCGAGCCCGCACCCAGCGGAGCCTTGCGGCGGCGATAAACCGTGGGCGGCACCAGGTCCCAGCCCAGCGCCTCACTGACCACATAGGCAGCCACCTCGCGCCGCGTCAAGGTGCGGGCCGGAAAATCCCACAACGGCTGCTCACCGCGCAGGGGTTTATAAACCGCCTTGAGCGTTTCTCCGCCATAAGCCAGGTCACATAAAAAGGTGTAATTGGAGCTGTTAAGAAACTGACCTTGCAGGAGAATTTCTCCCTCCTGCAAGGCCATAATAAAACGTGGTTTATCCAGCGAGCCAATCGGGTTCGGGCTAGTGTTTATGTCCATTTTTCTTTGCGCAGAAATGTCCGTCCGGGTCCATGGGCTGGCCGCAGTACGGGCAGGTCGGGCGCCCGCGGCCGGCCAATTCCAGACCCCAGCGCGCCATCACCCGAATCTGCGAACGGGTGCACCAGAAGCGCACCGTACGGGCATCATCGGGCTGCATGTCATCCAGTAAAACCTCGCGCACAATTAAGACGACCACATCGCGATCTTCTTCATAAGCCAGGCCCAATTCACCGGCACGAAAGAGCGGATCGACCGGGGGTTGGATGCGCATCTTTTCTTCGTCATATTCACCCACCGCCTCCGGAAGATCTGGAAACCGCTCGGCGACTTCGGCCAAAAACTGCTCAACCCCGACCGAGAGGGTCTGAATTTGAATTTTCTCAACCACCAGGCTGATCGACTCGGTTTCCTTCCAACCTTGAATAAAAAAGGTGCGCTGACCGGGCTTGCCAATTGCATCAATGGTAATATGCGTGATTGGGTTAAGATCGATTTCTTCAGGAGCCATAAAGATATGCCCTCCTTCGGCATGAACCTGGTTGCCTGTGTTACGTGTTGGTTTTGAGCAGCCGCACCCCACCAACGCGCAGACAATATTTTTGAATAGATTCTTAGTATAACAGAAATGATCCGCACCACTATGGCGCGGGTTATATATCGTCAGGGCTTTTGCGCCCTGTTCTACCGTCACTTTATGCCAGAGATAAATCTGCGCCCACCCAAACAGCCTGCTCCACAACCGGGGCCTGGCTGAGCAGCACGGGCAGCACCTGTTGCAGCGCGGCAGGGTCGCCGGTGGTGATCAAACGCAGCGCAGCCGGGCCAGCCCCCGATAAAATCACCCGGTCCGGGTCTACACCCAGCAAACGGGCCGTCTGACGCGCCACCGCAGGGGCCGGGTCAATCACCCGCACCACCGCTGCGCCCGAATAAGCGTGAATCACATCTTCGATCAGGGGGATCACAAACGGATAGTGGGTGCAGCCCATCACCACCGTATCAATTCCCCTGGCCAGCATGGGGTGCAGCGCCCGTTCCAAAATAACGCGCGTCGCAGGCCCGGTCAGGTCACCCCGCTCAATTTGCGCCACCAGACCCGGGCAGGTATCCTGCAGCACGGTCACCCCAGATGCAAAGCGTTCCACCACCGAGGCATATAATGCCCCCTGAAATGTCGCCGGGGTGGCCAGCACGCCCACCACCCCGCTGTGGGTCTGTTCGGCAGCCGGTTTCACAGCCGGCTCCATACCCACAAAGGGCGTCTGGGGGAACACTGCCCGCAGATGGTGCAGCGCAGCCGCCGAGGCCGCGTTGCAGGCCACCACCACCAGCCCGGCGCCCTGTGCCAGCAAAAAGCGCGTCACCGCCTCAGAAAAGGCGCGCACTTCCTCCAGCGGGCGCGGGCCGTAAGGCACATGCGCCTGGTCGCCCAGATAAATCACATTCACCTCGGGCAGCAGCGCACGCAGGGCCCTTAAAACAGAAAGCCCGCCCACGCCCGAGTCAAATACTCCGATCGTCTGCGGAACTCTCATCTTTAGTTTCCTGATAAAACTGGCTTAATGCCGCGCCGCACTCACCAACGCTTGAAACAGCGCACGGTGTTCGGGCAAATGCTGCAAACTCTCGGGGTGCCACTGCACGGCGATGCCAAAAGGATGCTTTTCCAGTTCGACGGCTTCCACAATTCCATCCGGGGCGTGGGCAACGGTCTTTAAACCGGGAGCCACCAGCTCAAGCGCCTGATGATGCAGGCTGTTAACCCCCACATCTTCACCGCCCAGAATTTCAGCCACATGGCTGCCCGCTTCAACCCGCACCCGGTGGGCCAGGTAACTGCGCGGAATGTTTGGGTACCAGTCGTGACGCAACGGATGGGGTGCCTGATCGGCGATATCGGTATACAGCGTACCGCCCAGGGCCACATTCACCACCTGAATGCCGCGGCAAATCGCCAGAAACGGCAGCCCGCTTTGCGCCGCCTGACGCACCAGAGCAATTTCAAACTCATCCCGCTGCGGGTCCACTTCATAAATGCGGGCATGATGGCGGCCGTTAAACCGGTTGGGGTCCACATCCGATCCACCGGTCAACACCACACCATCCAAACGGGTCAACAGATCAGCAAGACGATCTGCCGGGGTGGCAGCGGTCAAAATCACCGGCACGGCTCCGGCCCCGATTACAGATTGAACATACGGGTTGGAAACCACATAGCTGATGCTGCCGTCTTCTTCACGAAAGTTACGGTAGCTGGTGATGCCAATCAATGGGGCTGTGGACATAAGCAGGCTCTCCGGGAACAAGTAAGTAAAAAGGGCGCAACCTCGGCGCTGGTTGCACCCTGGACAATGTCATCTCAGATAGAGACGATTTAGAACTTCTGCTTGAGGCGGGCGCTCTTACCACTGCGGTCACGCAGGAAGTAAAGACGCGCGCGGCGGACCTGGCTGTGGCGTTCGACAACCACTTTGTCAATGCGCGGCGAACGGGACAGAAACGTGCGTTCGACGCCAATGCCGTTACTGGCAACGCGGCGCACAGTGAAAGTGGAGTTCGCACCATTGTTATGCACAAAAAGCACGGTACCCTTAAATTCCTGAACACGTTCTCGGTTGCCTTCTTTGATTTTGACATGCACACTAACACCATCGCCAGCGCGCAGATCATCGGGGATATTGGGGTTCTTAGGAGCCTCAACGGCTTTCAAAAGGTCGCTCATTGTTTCCAATCCTTACCTGAAATCTTGCAAATGATTGCAATCTCGCCCTTTCGGGCGCGAGTGAAGATTATAACACGAGTTCCACAGGACGGCAAGAAATTGGATATCCAGTTTTTGTGGCCGGCAAAGCTTCAATTTAACGTTGCTTTCAGCATCAGCGCCAGGTCTTCGGTAACGCCCGGAACCTGCATCAACGCCTCCACACTGGCATCCCGAATGTTCTGGATGTTGCCAAATTTCATTAACAGCGCCTTGCGCTTTACCGGGCCAATGCCGGGAACTTTTTCAAGCTGCGAAGCCAGCCCCTCTTTGGTGCGCCGGTTGCGGTGGGCCGTGATGGCAAACCGGTGCGCCTCATCCCGAATGCGCTGCACCAGATACAACCCCTGCGAGTGGCGCGGCAGCATGATCGAAAGATCGCGACCGGGCACAAACAATTCTTCCTGCTGTTTGGCCAGCCCCACCACCGGAACACGCCCCAACAAATTAAAGCGCTCCAACACCGCCACCGCCCGGCCCAGTTGGCCTTTGCCGCCATCCACAATCAACAGATCGGGCAGCATGGCAAAAGACGGGTCGGGCTTTTCGCCCACCGCACTGGCCTCCTGCGCGCCCTGCCAGCGCCGCAGCCGGCGGGTGAGCACTTCTTCCATGCTGGCGAAATCATTGGGCCCTTCAACCGTTTGAATATTAAAGCGCCGGTAATACTGCTTGCGCGGCACGCCCTGTTCAAACACCACCATACTGCCCACCGCCGCCGTCCCCTGGGTGTTCGAGATATCGTAACACTCGATCCGGTTGGGCGGGGCCGACAGACCCAGAGCCTGCTGCAAATCGGCCAGCGATTCGCTTTGCTTGTTGGTGTCGGCTTCCCACTGCGATTTCAGCGCGCGCAGCGTTTCGACTGCGTTCTCGGTTGCCATTTGCATCAGCGCTTCCTGATCGCCGGTGCGCGGCACGGTCAGCTCGACCTTAACCCCTGTGCGGCGCGTATTGAGC
>CAZQLE010000157.1:0-9594 GCA_964593905.1 uncultured Anaerolineaceae bacterium
GGCAATTGTGACCCTGGGCTTTGGCGAGATTATTCGTATTTTGCTGAAATCTGACATTCTAACCCCCTTTACCGCCGGGCCGCGCGGGGTGCG
Source organism: uncultured Anaerolineaceae bacterium (assembly GCA_964593905.1). Taxonomy (GTDB): domain Bacteria; phylum Chloroflexota; class Anaerolineae; order Anaerolineales; family Anaerolineaceae; genus CAZQLE01. The sequence goes on from CAZQLE010000157.1 coordinate 94, forward strand.
TAACATTGCCGGACCCACGCTGTTTGGGCAATCGTTTGTCGGGGATATCGATTTTATGTATGTGATTCTGGCGGCGGTATTTTTATCGCTGTTCATCGCCAGCCGGCTGCAAAACTCGCGGGTGGGCCGCGCCTGGCTCTCAATTCGGGAAGATGAAACGGTCTCGCGCGCCAGCGGGGTGAACACGGTGCAGCATAAGCTGCTGGCGCTGGCGCTGGGCGCGGCGTTTGCCGGGCTGGGCGGGGCGTTGTTTGCCTCGCGCAACCAGTTTACCGGGCCCGAAGATCATGTGTTGATGGTTTCGATCAATGTGTTGTGTTTGGTGATTGTAGGCGGCATGGGCAGCATCCCCGGTGTGATTCTGGGCGCATTTGTGCTGAAGGGGCTGCCCGAAGTGCTGCGCGACCTGGATGCCTACCGGCTGTTGGCCTTTGGCGCGCTGCTGGTGATTATGATGATCATCCGGCCGGATGGCTTGATGCCCGCACAGCGGCCAAAGCTGGAAGGAACACCGCCCCCGAACGCCGAGGGTGAGACCCCGCAATTGCAACAGGCGGAGGGATAAGCGCATGGAAACGATTTTGCAAACCCAGAAAGTATCCAAGGTTTTTGGTGGTCTGACCGCGGTCAACCAGGTTGATTTTTCGGTGGAGCGTCAGACCATTGCCAGCATTATTGGGCCAAACGGGGCCGGAAAGACCACCCTGTTTAACTGCATCTCGGGGTTCTATGTTCCTGAAACGGGCAATGTTGTGTTTGAAGGTCGTTCGATTCGCGGGCTGGGAACCGATAAGATTGCCGGTCTGGGCATTTCACGCACCTATCAGAACATTCGCCTGTTCTCGAACCTGACTGCGTTGGAAAATATTCTGGTGGGGCGTCAGCCGCACTTAAAAACCGGGTGGTTTGAAGCCGTGTTGACCACGCCGCGCTACCGTCGTGAAGAAGCCGCGGCGTTGGAAGAAGCGCGCCGGCTGCTCGGTTTTGTGGGTCTGGCGGGACTGGGAGATGCCCAGGCGCGTAACCTGCCGTATGGGGCGCAGCGCCGGCTGGAGATTGCCCGCGCCCTGGCAAACCAGCCCCGGCTGCTGCTGTTGGACGAGCCGACGGCCGGGATGAACCCGCAGGAGACGGAAGAAATGAAGGATTTGATCCGCAGCCTGCGCGATGACCTGGGGATCACGATCATTCTGATTGAGCACGACATGCGCGTGGTGATGAATATCTCCAACCAGGTCAGTGTGTTAGATTACGGCACCAAGATCGCTGAAGGCTCACCGGAAGAAATTCAATCGAACCCGCGTGTAATTGAAGCTTACCTCGGGCCCGGTGCGGCGGCTTTGACCGAAAAATATCTCAAAGAGAAGGCCTAATCGATGCTAACCGTAGAGAATATTCATGTATATTACAACGCGATCCATGCTTTGAAGGGCGTCTCTTTTGAGCTAAAAGAAGGCGAAGTGGTCGCTCTGATTGGTGCAAATGGAGCCGGGAAATCGTCCACCCTGAACACGGTTTCGGGGTTAAATAACCCCCGCGAGGGCCACATTCTTTTTGAAGGCGAAGAGATCACCGGTGCGGCGCCGCAGTCCATCGTCAACAAACGCATCATTCAAGTGCCTGAGGGGCGCAAGATTTTCCCCAAGATGACCGTGCAGGAGAACCTTGAAATGGGTTCCTTCTCCTGTGATGATCGCAAGCAGGCGAAAAAGGATATGGATGAGATGATGCAGCGGTTTCCGCGCCTGGGTGAGCGGCGCAGCCAACTGGGTGGAACGCTCTCGGGCGGCGAGCAGCAGATGTTGGCGATTGCCCGCGGGTTGATGGCCCACCCACGGCTGCTGCTGTTGGATGAGCCTTCGATGGGGCTTTCGCCGGTGCTGGTGGAACAGGTGTTTGATACCATCCGCGAGATTAATTCGCACGGTGTCAGCATTTTGCTGGTGGAGCAGAATGCGCAGATGGCGCTTTCGATTGCCGACCGGGGGTATGTGTTGGAGACGGGCAAAGTGGTGCTCAGCGGGACTGGAAAAGACCTGCTGCAAGACCCCACGGTGCGCGCGGCCTACCTGGGCGGTTAAGATACGTTGATTGGTGTGGGGCATGTGCTCATCGGTGGATGGGTACATGCCCTTTTTTATTTCCCCTTGCGGTTGAAATCAAAGGTCAAAGCGGGGTGCCCTTGATCGGGGAAGATGCCTTTTTCGACTGCGCTGACATCTTGAATGGACAGGAAGGCCTGCGGGTGGAGGTTGTGGATGATGCCGACCGCTTCGGGCAGCGCACGCCGTTTGACGATGGAGTAGATCATGGTCACCGGCCCATTGGAGCCCTGCCCGGCGACACTGGTCACACCGTAACCGGCGTCGTGCAGTTGCCGGGTGAGGTCGCCGGCATCGCCGGGGATGATGGTGCGGATGATCTTGGTGCCCAACGCCAGACGGCCATCGATATACATGCCCAGATAACTGCCCACCGCAAAACCGGCGGCATACGCCAGGTAAGCCCAGACATCGTTAAGATTACGCACCATTTGTCCGGTGGCCGCGATCCAGATAAAGACTTCCACAAAACCCAGCAGGGGGGCAATATTCTTCTTCCCGCGGGAGATGAAGATGATGCGCATGGTTTGCAAGCTGACGTCAATAACCCGCGCAATGAATACCATTAATAGCAGCAGCCCATAGGGCAAAGCTGCCAGCGTAAATTCTGCGAGCGCGCCGGGTTGAATCGAAAAGCTCATGGCTCTTACTCCTGCCAGCCTTCGTTAACGTAAGTGGTTAATTCATCCACGCTCAGTTCGCCAATGCCCAGCTTATCGACCGTGCGTCCGCGCCGCCAGTAATCGGTATTATGAATAATGCAGCCCAGCCGGATCATGCTGTCCATCCCGCGCACCGAAACGCCAAAACGCTGCCCCAGTGAGGCAATGGGCACCAGGCTCATGGGCACGTCTTCAAAGATATAGCGGTGTTTGAGCGTGTTGGGCGCTTTGATGCCGTAGTACCCCGATTGGTTGTGGATGGCCTCATTCAGGTCTTCACCGGTGACATCATAGGCCATTTGCAGCCATTCCATGGCGGTGCGGGCGCGAATGCCCAGCGAGGCGGCCACGGTCACCCGTTCACGGTCGAGGGCCTCTAACACGCGGGCAACCGAAGGCGTTACCCCATCAATATAGAACTCAAAATCTCCCAGGGTAGATTCAATGCGCCCGGCGTTGAGAATGGTGAGCGAGGGATGGAATATGGCGCCCATGTTGTTCAACCCGGTGTGTAGCACGTTGACGCCATCGATAAACTGCGGGTAAACGTCTTCAATGGCGGTTAATACACGCGCGGTGCGGGTGGCGGGCAGGGCAGCCAGCGGCACGGCCTCTTTGATGCGGAAGATGCGCGCCTGCGCCGGGCCATCGGAACGACTGGCGTAGATAAAGGTCTCTGCTTCGGCCAGGATGATATCGGCTGTGCACTTGTTGGCGCGCAGCACCATATCAAATTCGATTGCGCCGCAGGTGCGGCCGGGATGAAGCAGGATGATTTGCCCATCTTTTAGATAGGGCGCTGTGGTGCGGGCGATGTCTGCGTGGGCTGAAGACGGCACCACCACCATGATCACCTCGGCATCTCTGATCGCCTCTTCCATGTTGGAGGTGACTTTTACCAGTTTTCCAAACCCGCGTGGACCGCCGGAGGGGTTCTCAAGCTCGATTCCACCGCGTTTGGCGATCACTTCAATATGACTGAAAGTGCGGTTATACAGGGTGACCTGTTTATTCAGCAATGCCAGATGTGCGGCCATTGCTTTTCCGCCATGACCTGCGCCGATGATGGTGTAGTGGGTGGGGTATGACATGCAGTGCCTCCTTGCAACGAAAATGGTTGCCTTAACAAATATCCCGGATGGGAAAAATACGCGAATTTAGAGAAATCGTTTCAGCCGTTCGGCTTCTTTCAGCGGTTTGCCGGTCTCATCCACCGCCTGGCAGGCGCCGTTAAGGATGCGGGTTTTGATGACCCCGCGCCCAAATTTGTTGTTTAGCAGTTGGGGTGCATCCAAAATTCCTTCGGTGACGGCACGCGCCAACACGCCGGGATCGATGAATGGATCGGCGCCTTCGCTGCCCAGACGGCGGATGGCTTCAAGGGTGATATCGGCTTCTTCGATCAACTGCTTTTTGCGTTCCTGCACCTGTGGGTCACAGGTTAGATCGGGCTGGCCCTGAATGGCATTTTCAATGGCGCGCCGTGCGGTGCGGGCGGCATCGATCACATCTTGCGCGGTGGCGGCGTGATCGGCTTCGGTATGCCCCACAATGTGGACGATATGCGGTTTGACGGCCATCTGCACATAAATGCTGGCGGCCAGATGAGCACGGGCAGCGTTCTCTTCCAGTGGGTAGCTTAACAAACCGGTGCGCGTTTGGCGCCAGATATGAAACTGTTTGTTCTCAAGGGGGCGGGTAATTTCGAGTACGGCCAGCATTTTGGCCAGATCCATCGCGTCGGATAACCCCGCCGGGCTGTTGAACATCATCTGCGCGATGTAGTCTTTCACCCCGAACGCCCTGGCGTTATAGGCTGCCAGATACGCAGACACCAGATAGACCACATCGGGCGCGTCGCGCATGCCCCAGTGATGAGGTTCGTTGAGTTCAACCGGCACATCGCGCGCGCCATACCAGGCCATTACATCCTGATGTTCGCCGATTGAGCCGGCCAGGTCCCAGGGGCCGCGGCCGTCCATCTGGTTAAACCAGAAGAGCGGTATGGCACACCAGGCATTGTGAATCGTCTCGCGGTAGAGTTCTGCCAGGGCGATAAAATCATCGGTGCCTGAATAAGTTCGCAGCAGGGGGTAATTGCCGCGCCGGCTGGCTTCGTACAGATCGAGATAGTCTTGGCGGGTGCGCACCGGAACCCCGCCTGCGCCTTTGCGGCGCGGGTCTTGCCGTTCGGGGTGGAAGAAGTTTTCCTGCGCATCTTGATCAATGCCCAGCGAAATGACATCCAACACCCTGGCATCGGCAATTTGCCGGATGCCATTCAGGCTGTCTGACAGGGTAGGCAGGCCAAAATGATGGCGCAGCAGGGGGAAGGGGGCCTTCCAGTGAATGCGTTCCACCGTGGTGTGGGGGTAGGCAGCCTGGCCGCCGGCGCTTACGGCCTCGCCTTTCAGGTAAGCCAGCACCTCTTCGACAGGTTCGCTGCCGTCAAAGACCGTTTCAAAGAATCCGCTGGCGCGTGCGCGGGCGGCGATGGGGGGGGTGCCGCCAAATGCAAAACGTACGCCCTGGGAATGCAATTCGTCGGCTTCTTCGGCCAGTATGCCCAGCAGGCGTTCACCGGTTTCGGGCGTCAGGCGGTAAGAAACGCCGACCAGATCGGCTTTTTCGGCACGGGCGGTTTCGAGTAATTTTTCAATGGGCACTGCGGGACCCAAAAAGATGGTGCGCCAACCGGCTGTTTCGGCCAGCCGTAGGAAATTTGCAATCCCGGCGACATGCACACATTCTCCCAGCGCAGCAGCAATGACGGTTTTTGTCATTTCAACCTCCTTTGAATTGCTCCTCGTTGGTCTTTTGCGACCGGACGGGGGCAGTTCTGGCTTTTTTGGATCAACGGCAAACTCTTTTTTTATGACTCCTGTTCGGTCTCTTGGATGGCGGCCGAGCGCCGGGTGGATGACCGGACCCGCAAGGTGGGCACGATCACCGGCGGCTGGGTGGGCAGTGTGCCGCTGTTGACCAGGGTGATGAGCAGGCTGACGATCTCGCGCGCCAGATCGGATATGGAGATTTCGAGGGTGGTCAGCGGCGGTTGGCTGTGCAGTGCATCGTCGATGCCGCCAAACCCCGCAACGCCCACCTGCGGGCCAATCTGGCGCTTTAACTCATGTGCGGCGTGCAGCACACCGATGGCGGTTTCATCGTTGAAGCAGACCACCGCGGCCGGGTCGGGCAGTTGGGGCAGAAGCTCCAGCGCGGCCAGATACCCGCCCTGACTGGTCATGTCACATTCACGGGTCCATTCGGGGTGATAGGGCAGGTTCTGGCCGGCCAGGCCCGCTTGCAGCCCGACCAGCCGGTTCTGGTTGATTTTCAGCCCGGCCGGGCCGCCAAGATAAGCGATATTGGCATAGCCTTGCCCGGCCAGATGCGCGACCAGGTTTTGAAAACCCGCCGCGCTGTCAACGCCAACATGCGGGTGGCGACCGTCTTCCAACGCGCCCTCAACCGCGGCAAACGGCAGCCGGTTGCTGAGCAGAAACTCCAGCCGCCAGTCATTTTCGCGCAGCCGGTTGATCACGATGCCATCCACTTTGTGGCCCTGCACCCAGTTCTGGTAAATGCGCTGTTCAGATGGCGAACCGGGTTCGGCGGCGGCAATGAGCAGGTCAAACCCGTGCAGGGTGGTTTCTTCGCCCATGCGGGTGATGAATTCGCTAAAAAACTGCTCGCTAAAATGGACTGCCGAAGAGGGCAGCACAAAGCCCAGTACCTCGGTGCGGTTGCGGCGCAGTTGGCGGGCGGCGTGATTGGGCACATAGCCCAGTTCGCGGGCGGCTTTTAGCACCCGTTCGCGGGTTTCGGCCGAGATGTCGGGGTAGCCGTCCAATGCGCGCGATACCGCGGCAATGGAAAGATTCAGGTGGTGGGCAATATCACGAATGGTTACGGCCATAATTTTGGTTCACCCGGAGAAGCGTGTTTACTTAAACGTTTAAGTAATAAAAAGATTATAACAAAAATGAAAGCGCTTGTGCAGCATTATTTTGGAAATTCCTGCTTGACAGGCAGCCCGTAAGAGACTATGATGTAACCGGTTACAGTAAACGGTTACAAATGATGAGCCCAAATTCAACCCCCTCTTCCACCATACGCGATGTGGCCCGGCTGGCCGGTGTTTCGGTGGCCACCATCAGCCGCTATCTCAACAATTCTGCGGTGGTCTCGGCCGATGCCGCCCGGCGTGTGCAATGGGCGATGGCCGAATTGAACTATGTGCCCAATGCCGCTGCGCGCAACCTGGCGAAGCGCAAGACGGCCACCCTTGGCCTGCTGTTGACCGATATTCGCAGTGAATTTTTCACGCCTTTGCTGCGCGGGATTGAGGGGACCGCCAATGCCCAAAATTACCGCCTGTTGATCGCCACTGTGGGCAGTCCGCGGCAACCTGCGGCTTTGCCGCTGGGGCCGGAGAACACCGATGGGTTGATTGTTTTTCTGGATACGCTGGCCGAAGAACAACTACGCCAGTTCACGGCCATGCAATATCCACTGGTGAGCTTGCACCATACCCCGCCCGCCGGTCTTTCCATTCCGGTCATCACCATTGAGAATAAAAATGCCGCGTTTCAACTGGTCTCACATTTGATCGAAACCCACCACCGCAAAAACATCGCTTTTTTGCGCGGGCCTGTCTTGAATGAAGATTCGCACTGGCGTGAGCTGGGCTATCAAGATGCTTTAATCGCGCACGGGCTCCCGTTTCGCCCGGAGCTGATCGGCAGCGGCAATTTTGACCGGGTGCAGGGCCACCGGGCGGCCCGCGAACTGCTGCTTAACCAGGCTGAGATCGATGCAATTTTTTGTGGGGATGATGAGACCGCCATCGGGGTGCTTAAAGCGCTGCATGAGTTAAAGCTGCGTGTACCGCAGGATGTTGCGGTGGTGGGTTTTGACGATCAGATCCTCAGCCCGTTTTTGACCCCGCCGCTGACCACAATCCACGCCCCATTGGAAGAAGTGGGCGCCACCGCTGTGCGGCAGCTAATTCAGTTGATTCGCACCGGCCAGGCAAATCCGCTGACGCTGCTGCCAACCGAACTCGTGATACGCCAGTCTTGCGGGTGCAGCCCCCCGTAACGCTGTTTTTTCTGAACGGCAAATCTCCCGCCGGATCTCCGGTGGATGTATTCTTATTTTGCATGACTTGCTCTGCGGCTCAACGGCGAGCGACCGGGCCACGAAAACGCGCGGCAGCGACATGCCCAGGGAGAATTATGATGAAAGTTGCCATTATCGGTGGCGGTTCCACCTATACCCCCGAACTGATCCAGGGTTTTTTGGATCGCGTAACCACCTTTCCGGTGGAGGAATTATGGTTAATGGATGTTGACCCGCAGCGGCTGGCCGTGGTGGGGGGCTTTGCCCAACGCATGGTTGCCGCTCAGGGCGGGCCTTTCAAGGTCATACTCAGCACCGGCCAGCGAGAGAGCATCGCCGGCAGCCAGTATGTGATCACCCAACTGCGGGTGGGGATGATGAAGGCCCGCCGTGAAGACGAATATCTGGGGCTGCGGCATGGGCTGATCGGTCAGGAGACCACCGGCATCGGCGGGCTGGCCAAAGCGCTGCGCACCGTCCCGGTGATTTTGTCCATCGCCAGCGATATCCGCGCGACAGCGCCGGGTGCATTTTTGGCGAATTTCACCAACCCGTCTGGCCTGGTGACCCAGGCGCTGGCGCTGCACGCCGCCGATATTCAGGCGGTGGGGGTGTGCAATGCGCCGTATCACGCTCAGATGGATTTTCTGGCCCGGCTGGAAAAAGAGCTGGGTCAGTCGATTGATCCGCAGCGCACAGCGCTGAACACCCTGGGGCTCAACCATCTTACCTGGCACCGCGGCTTTACCCTGGATGGTGAGGATGTCTGGCAGTTGGTATTGCAAAACTACCTGGCCGAACTGCGCAGCAGCGCACACCCTGAATTTGATCCTTCGGTGGTGGCAGCGCTGAAAATGGTGCCCAATTATTATCTGGCCTATTATTATCACACCGATCATAAACTGGCCGAGCAGCAGGAATGGCCTCCCTCGCGGGCTGAGGAAGTGATGGCGGTTGAGCAAGACCTGCTGCGCCAGTATGCCGACCCGGCCCTGGTTAAACCGCCCGCCGATTTGATGAAACGCGGCGGGGCTTACTATTCCACTGTGGCTACGCAGTTATTAAATGCCCACTATAACGACCTGGGCGAGACGCATGTGGTTAATACCCGTCAGGGTGGGGCGGTGCCCGCTGCGCCGGCCGATTGGGTGATGGAGCTGCCCTGCCGGGTGGATCGAAAGGGTGTGCACCCCATCCCCACCGAGCCGCTGGCCGCAGCCGTCTTCGGGTTGACTGCGCAGGTGAAATCTTATGAGCTGCTGGCGGTGGAGGCGGCCGTCACAGGGGACCGCGACAGGCTGTATCAGGCTCTGCTGGCGCATCCGCTGGGGCCGCGGGCCGATAAAATTCAGGCGCTGCTGGCAGATTTGCTCGAGACGAACCGCGCTTATTTGCCGCAGTTCTGGAAATAGGGTTCGGGGTGGATTAGCGCAGAGATGCTCCCGCCTTTGGCGCAGCATGACATAGTGGTTGGCGCAGCCTGCCTGGATATATGGGCACTGTCTGGAATAAAAATTTAACCCTGGGGTTGTTGATGAACCGGTATTTTCTGGGCGTGGATGTGGGCAGTTCAAAGACCCATGCGTTGGTGGTGGATGAGCACGGCTGTGTGC
>CAZQLE010000158.1:0-9511 GCA_964593905.1 uncultured Anaerolineaceae bacterium
CCGCAGACTCGGCCTGTTGTGGCTTAAAAACCACGTCTTCGGGGGGGTTTAACCAGTAAAACAGGCGCGCCCGGGTGCTTTCAATTCGCCAGGCCAGGCTGCTGCGCAGCGGGGTGAGCATGACCACCAGGGTGACGATGACCATCAATACCGCCGCCACCATGAGAATAATTTGGGTTTGTTTCTTCATAAGGATTATTATAACATTTTGATGAAGCAGCGTTTTAGCGCGCGCCGCGAATTGGCGCATGAATCACTGAACCTGGAGCGAGTTTTGAGGTTATGAAAAGAGTGAGCCGTAGATAACTAAGGCTCACTCTTTGCCATTTACGATTGACCCGCTCTAGTCATCCTGGGTTTCGTCATCATCCAGATCGATTTCGACCTCATCGGTCTCTTCGGGGATGCGCCGCACCCATAACATCAACACCTGTCCGTCATCGGTATCCAAAGCCCGGGCAGCCAGGATCGGCACCCGTTCTTCGAGCCCAATATCATTGCGATAGTGGAGAAACATTTGATCCTGGCTGTGCCAGGCCCGGTGGCAGCGTTCAACCAGCGCCGGACCGTTAAAAGTCCGCAGCCGGGTGATTGCCATATCGTACAATCCCGGTCCTTCGTAGAGTCCCATTGCCCAACCGCCGTCAAGCATTTCAAACGCTGGCGGAGGACCTTCAATAATGGTGATTTTATCGTCCATACAAACTATCTTACTCCTGCTTCGCACGATGATACCACAAATTTGGGGCGAAGATTCTTAAGGTTTTCTCAAGCTTCTTTACAATTCTGATAAAGATTGTTGCGGCGCTCCAGCCATGTCCGGTCCGGGTGTGATTGCCATTGTCCGGGCGATTTTAGTGCCTGCGGTTCTGATATTTCTTTAATATGTCGTTATCAAATCTCTTATATTTGCCGGCTATCATCATGTTCAAGCTTGATAAAAAATCTTTGAATTTCGGTGAATCAACCGCTACACTATGGAGGTAAAAAATGACTTACTACATTTCTCGTCCTGCTTCGTTGGCCCGCCGGATGTGGCGCATGATGGATAATGAACTGCCGGTTATGGAAGCCGATGTTGTTTTTCCGATGGATGTTCAGGTCGATGAAGATGGTTATACCATTTCGGCTGTGCTGCCCGGGGTTGAGGCTGAGGCCTTAAATATCCAGATTGTGAACGACACGGTCAGCCTGCAGGGTGAATTTAAAAATGAACGCGATGAAAACGTGCGCTATTTGTTGGCCGAGCGGCCATCTGGCAGATTCTCGCGCACCATCACCCTTTCAGATCCGCTGGATGCAGCCCGGGCTGAAGCCGAGCTGAAGAACGGGGTGTTAACCCTGCGGGTGCCCAAGGCTGAAGAGGCCAAGCCCAAGAACATTAAAGTGCTCAGCAAATAATTTTGCCTGCGGCCCTTTGGGGTGCTAAAAAACGATTTTGCATGCCGTGCGACGAATTTTTGCGCACTGCGTATATTAATAAGAAATATCCAATCGGGAACACTGGCTTTGCGGTCTCACAAGAGGGAAAATCGGTCGCAAACGTTCCTGACCCGGAATGATCAGAAAAAGCCCCGGACAACCGGGGCTTTTTGCTTTCTCACAAGCGGTTGTGCCAGGTTCGGTTGAAAACTCTCAACAAAATGTAAGGCGTGAACGGCCCTGAAGATATTTTCTGTGGATCAGATTGTTGTACAATTCAAGGGTGAATGCTTTTACTTTTCTGCCTACTTTGCCGGGTTTGGCGCTGGGCGGGGTCAGACATTACAGGGTAACTGGTTCGACCAATGATGACGCCCTGGTCTGGGCCGCCGATGGCGCGCCAGATTGCAGCCTGGTGACTGCCGAAGAGCAAAACGCGGGGCGCGGCCGGTTTGACCGGCGCTGGGTCACACGCCCTGGTTCGGCGCTGGCAATGAGCCTGATCTTGCGGTTAACTGCGCAGGAACGGGAAAGGCTGATGTTGTTTTCTCCGCTGGGGGCGCTGGCCGTGTGTGATGCCCTGGAAGCCCTGCGTCTGCAGCCGCAGATTAAGTGGCCCAATGATGTGCTGCTGGAGCGGCGCAAGGTGTGTGGGGTGCTTAGTGAGGCGGCCTGGCTGGGTGACCAGTTGGAAGCAGTGGTGGTTGGGATGGGGGTGAATGTTCTGGTCGGTTCGAACCCGCCCGATGACCAGGTGCTTTTTCCGGCAACCTGTGTGGCCGATCATCTGGCGCAGCCGCCAGACCGTGAGGCGCTGCTGGCGGCCGTGATAAAAGCGGCCCTGACACGCCGTTTGCAAATTGGCAGTGAAGAATTTTTAGCCGCCTGGCGCAGCCGGCTGGCGTTTGTGGGTGAGTGGGTTTGGCTGGATGGCCCGAATTTTCAGCGGCGCGCACGCGTGATCGATATCGATCGGGATGGTAATTTAATTACAGCCGGTGAAGACGGCAGCCAGACACCCATTGCGGTGGGTGAAATTCATTTGCGCCCGTTTGAACCGGGTGACTCGAATCAACTGGGAGGTAAGCATGTTTGATGACCTGCGCAATTCTGCAACGTTTATTGAAGAAGAAACCCCGCAGGAACCCGAACCGGGTGGGAAGAAGGCCAAAAGCAAGAAAAAATCTCAACCGCGCACTACATTTTTGGGAATGACCGCGCCGCAGCGGTTTGTGATTTCGATTTTTATTTTTATGATGGTCTGTCTGGTGGGTACTTTTGCAATGGTGCTGTTTGAAAAGATGTACCTGCCTTTTTAGGTTCTGGCAGCCGGTTTGCTTCTGGCTTGAAAAATGACACTGCCCCTCGATTTGAGGGGCAGTGCTGTTTTTTAGTCTGGATTTTCTACAACCGGTTTTTCTTGCGGGTCGCCGTTGTCGACATCTGCGGCGGCGATGCGCGCCAGGGCCACAAAGCTATCGCCTTTATGAATATCCATCAGGTGAATGCCGCGGGTGGCGCGGCCGCTGACATTGATCTGTTCGACCTTCATGCGAATCACCAGCCCATTGGCAGAGATCAGGGTGACTTCATCATCCGCCTGCACTACGCGGGCCACGGCAATTTCGCCAATCAACGGAATATTCTTCTGTGAAATGGTCGCCATACCCCCGGTTGCGCGGCCTTTCACCGGATACTCAGACAGCGGGGTGCGCTTGCCATAGCCAAGTGTGGTGATGACCACCAGATCGCCATTGGGTTCGACCACATCCATCGAAGCCACCCGGTCACCGGCGGTCAGCCGAATGCCAGTGACGCCGGCGGCCTGACGGCCCATGGCGCGCACAGACTTTTCGTGAATGCGCAGTGCCTGCCCTTTGGCCGTGACCAGCATCACATCATCGTTACCCGAGGTCATGCGCACCCAGCTCAGTTCGTCTTTCCCTTCCAGCGAGATGGCGATTAGCCCCGAAGCGCGCACGCTGGCAAATTCAGACAGTGCCACGCGTTTGATCCGCCCCGCGGTGGTGACCATGGTCAGATAGCGGGCGCTGTCAAAATCGGGCACAACCAGGGCAACGGTGACATGTTCGCCGGGATCGAGATTGAGCAAATTGACCACCGGGGCGCCCTTGTCGGTGCGGTTGGCGTCGGGAATCTGGTGGACCTTTTCAGAATAGACCTTGCCCCGGTCGGTGAAGAACAGAACCGTGTTCAGCGTGTGCGCGTGCACCAGCATGATCACTTCGTCCTCTTCTTTCATGGCCTGCCCGGTCACCCCACGGCGGCCGCGGCGCGCTGTGCGGTAGGCGTTGGCATTAACGCGTTTGATATAGCCGCGCTGGGTCATGCTGATGAAGACCGGCTCATCGGCCACCAGGTCTTCTTCGCTAAATTCTTCGCTGGCGTCGCCCGAAATGCGTGTGCGGCGGTCGTCGCCATATTTCTCGGCCAGTTCGTTCATGTCTTCTTCGATCACTGCCAGAATTCTGGACGGGTGATTGAGCAGTTCTTCCAGATAGGCAATTAGCGCCAGGACCTCTTTTTGCTCATCTTCAATTTTTTGCCGTTCCAGCGCTGCCAGACGGCGAAGCTGCATATCGAGGATGGACTGGGCCTGAATTTCACTCAGGTTAAAGCGTGCGACCAGGCGCTCTTTGGCGGTCTCGACATCGGGCGACTGGCGGATGGTTTGAATGACATCGTCCAGATTGTTAAGCGCGATGATCAGGCCTTCCAAAATATGCGAGCGATGGCGGGCTTTATCCAGCTCAAATTTTGCACGGCGGGTAATGACCTCAACGCGGTGTTCAATGAAGATATGCAGCGCGCGTTTGAGCGACAGCAGGCGCGGCTCGTTGTTGACCAACGCCAGCAACTGCACCCCAAAGGTGGATTGCAGCGGGGTGTATTTGTAAAGCTGGTTAAGCACCTGGCGCGGTTTTGCGCCGCGTTTTAGCTCGATGAAGATGCTCATCCCGCGCCGGTCCGATTCGTCGCGCAGATCAGAGATGGCGTCGATCTTGCCTTCGCGGGCCAGTTCGGCGATGCGTTCGATCAGCGTGGTTTTGTTGACCTGGTAGGGGATTTCGGTAATGTAAATGGCAAACCGGCCGGTTTTGACTTCTTCAATATGGGCTACACCCCGCATAACCAGCCGGCCCTTGCCGGTGGTGTAGGCTGAGCGAATGCCCTCGCGGCCGACGATCATGCCGCCGGTCGGAAAATCGGGGCCGGGCAGGAAGCGCAGCAGGTCATCTACATTGATGTTGTCGATATCGTCGTAATTCTGGATCAGATAATTGACGGCTGCGGCCAGTTCGCGCAAATTGTGGGGCGGGATATTGGTTGCCATGCCCACTGCGATGCCGGAAGAGCCGTTGAGCAGCAGGTTGGGCAAACGAGATGGCAGTACGGCGGGCTCTTGCAGCGACCCGTCAAAGTTATCGGTGAAGTCGACCGTGTTTTTTTCAAGGTCATTTAAGAGCTCGTCGGCCATTGCGTGCAGACGCGCCTCGGTGTAGCGCATGGCTGCCGGGGCGTCGCCGTCGATGGAACCGAAGTTACCCTGGCCATCCACCAGGGGGTAGCGCATTGAAAAATCCTGCGCCATACGCGCCATGGCATCATACACTGCCGAATCGCCGTGCGGGTGATATTTACCCAGCACTTCACCGACGATACGCGCAGATTTTTTGTAAGATGTGTTGGCGCGGATGCCCATATCTCGCATAGCGTACAAAATTCGCCGGTGAACGGGTTTTAGCCCATCGCGGGCATCTGGCAGCGCGCGGGCAACAATGACGCTCATCGCGTAATCAAGATACGCGGTGCGCATTTGGTGATCAATATCCACTGATTGAACCGTGCCGATTTCCATTCACCAATCCTTAAATAATATGAGTTGAGATAAGTGCTTTTTTCTCTAACCCGAATAGATGTTCAATAACAAAGCCGAGGGTAATTATACCATGCGGCCGAGATTCCCGGTTCGGGGTCAACCGCCCCGAAAAAAATGGGTTCAATTCCTTGTCAAAATGACAAAACCTGCTATAATTTGCTTGCTTGAGGGCACATAGCCTGGTTGGTTAGAGACATATAAGGTCCCATGGCTCAGTTGGTTAGAGCGCACGGTTCACATCCGTGAGGTCACAGGTTCGAGTCCTGTTGGGACCACTGAAAATCCGCTGGTTTCTCAGCGGGTTTTTTCTATTCCAACTCTGGAGTTCATTCCCTTTCGGCTGCACTGTAAAGCCGGGTTTCCGGTATAATTTAATCGTTCCCCTTACCGGTCAATTTATATCCCCTTTTGCGCTGTGTCTTTACCTTTATGAGCCGTTATATCAGGAGGTCAGGGATGGCAAAAACAGTGGTCATAGTGGGCGCTTTGGATACCAAAGGCAAGGAATTTGCTTTTGTGCGGGATCTGATTCGCGCCCAGGGTCTGAACACGCTGGTGGTGGATTTTGGCGTGATGGGTACCCCGGATTTTTTGCCCGATGTCAGCCGGGCAGAAGTTGCGATGGCAGGCGGCGGTGAGATTGGGCACCTATCCAGCGGCAAGCGCAAAGATGAAGCCATGCGGGTGATGGCGCTTGGCCTGGCCGGGGTGGTGCGCCGTTTGTACGATACTGGAAAACTGGATGGTATTCTCGGGATGGGCGGCAGCGGCGGCACCTCCATTGCCACAAAAGCCATGCGGGCGTTACCGGTGGGGGTTCCCAAAGTGATGGTCTCCACCGTCGCCGGCGGAGATGTGAGCGCCTATGCAGGGACAAAGGATATTACCTTTATCCCCTCCATAGTCGATGTGGCCGGAATTAACCGCATCAGCCGGGTCATCTATACCAATGCGGCCGGGGCCATTGCCGGAATGGTCAAAATGGAGCAGCGTACTGTTCAGGATACCCGTCCGCTGGTGACCGCCTCGATGTTTGGCAACACCACCGATTGTGTCAACCATGCGCGCGCGTTAATGGAAGCGGCCGGTTATGAAGTGTTGGTGTTTCATGCCACGGGGTCGGGCGGAAAAACCATGGAAGGCCTGATCAGCGACGGCTATATTACCGCCTCGCTGGATATCACCACGACCGAATTGGCCGATGAGGTTTGCGGCGGCGTGTTCAGCGCCGGGCCCGAACGCTGTCTGGCGGCTGCGCGGGCGGGCATTCCGGCTGTGCTGGTGCCGGGCTGCGTGGATATGGCGAATTTCGGCGGGATGGAGACGGTGCCTGAAAAATATCATAGCCGCACCCTGTATCAGTGGAACCCGAATGTGACCCTGCTGCGCACCAATGTAGAGGAAAACCGCCGCATGGGCGAGATGCTGGCCGCTGCGGCCAATGCCTCCACTGCGCCGGTGGCGGTTATTTTGCCCTTGAAGGGTGTTTCGATGCTTGACAGCCCCGGCAATCAATTCTGGGACCCGGCAGCAGACCAGGCCTGTTTTCAGACTCTGAAGGAAAAACTGCGCCCCGAAATTCCGGTTTATGAGCTGGACCTGAACATCAATGATCCGCAGTTTGCAGAATTTGCGGTGAAGACGATGTTGGGCTTATTAAAAAAATAAAGGAAAAGGAGTTGCACGAATGGCAATCTCAAGAGCAGAAATTACGGCGCGCTTACGGGCGCAAATTCAAGCCGGTGTTCCCATTGTGGGCTGCGGGGCCGGCACGGGCATCTCTGCCAAATGTGCCGAGGCCGGCGGCGCAGATTTAATCATCATCTACAATTCCGGGCGCTATCGCATGGCCGGGCGGGGCTCTCTGGCCGGGCTGATGCCCTATGGCGATGCCAACGGGATTGTGGTGGAGATGGCGGCTGAGGTGCTGCCGGTGGTCAAAAACACTCCGGTGCTGGCCGGGGTGTGCGGCACCGATCCTTTTCGTTTGATGCCGGTCTTTCTTAAGCAGCTCAAAGAAATCGGTTTTTCAGGGGTGCAGAACTTCCCCACGGTTGGGCTGATCGATGGCAACTTCCGCGCCAACCTGGAAGGCACCGGAATGGGGTATGACAAAGAGGTGGCGTGTATTCGCCTGGCGCATGAAATTGATCTGTTTACATCTCCGTATGTTTTTGATGAAGATGATGCGCGCACAATGGCCAAAGCCGGCGCCGACCAGTTGGTGGCGCATGTCGGCCTGACCACTTCCGGCTCGATCGGTGCGGCGGTGGCGCTGACGCTGGATGAGGCTATTGAACGGGTGATGAAAATTGCAGAAGCCGGGCGAAGCGTGCGCAAGGATATTCTGGTCATCTGTCATGGCGGGCCGTTTGACGAGCCCGAAAACGTGGGCAAGGCGCTGGCGCGTATGCCTGGTATTCACGGCTTTTTTGGCGCGTCGTCCATTGAGCGTCTGCCAACCGAACGGGGCATTACCGGGCAGGTGAAGGCCTTTAAAGGGTTGAAAGCCGCATAAAATTCGGCCGGTTGATTTTCCCCCCAAACAACCGGCGGTGAGGGATCAGGGCGGCATGGAGCGATCCATCCGCCCTGATCATTTTCCCAACCCGCCGGGGCTTTTATTGCGCCGGCCCCAGGCACGGCAACCAGCACATAGACAGCTTCTTTGATAGCTTTCTTGATAAAATTAAGCTGGCCTTTGAAAATTCAACTGCTGCAAGCGGGCAGGAACTTTAACCGGAATGTGAAAACGGTTTATCTGTTGGAGGGTGGGTGGTGATTAAGCAAGGCGAGATCTACTGGGTTCCATTGGAAGAGCCGGGCGGCCCTGAACCCGACTATATTCATCCACATGTGATCATTCAAGACGATGTGCTTAACGACAGCCGCATCGATACGGTGGTTGTTTGTGCATTGACCACCAATATGAAGCGGGCAAAAGCCCCCGGCAATGTGTTGCTTGAGGCCGGTGAAGCCAATTTGCCCCGGCAAAGTGTGGTTGTGGTTTCGCAGGTATCCACGGTGAAGAAAACGCAGTTGGGTGCGTATATTGGGTCCTTATCTGCGCAGCGGGTCCATCAAATTCTGGCCGGGATGCAGTTTTTGCAAATTCTATCTGAACACCGCCAGACCGGCAAAGCAGGGTCGTAGCGCAAAAGGGCCTTTGTTTTTCTGCTGGCTTAAATAAAGAAGACCCCGGGCGTTTCACCCCTGGGGTCTTCTCTGGTTAAATCTTTTGGCTAGGGCCTGGCAAAATTGAGCGTGTAGTAGCCCCCGTAACTGCTTGTGGGGAGATAGGCGTAACCGATGCCGATTTCGGTTGTCTTGGTGCTGAGAATGTTGTTGCGGTGAATTTCGCTGTTCATCCACCAGTCAAAGGCCCCATTCGGTGTGCCGCCAAAGGCGGGGTTGCCAACATAAATATTTTCGTTGGCGTACTTAAAGTTGTATCCCTGCGCTTTGATCCGCACATTCCAGGTGGAGCCATCACTGCCGACATGGTCTACAAAGTCTTTGCAGGCCATGTCTTTGCTGTGCGCCAGGGCAGCGTTGTTTAACTGATCCTGGAGCTTAAAGGCGGGCAGCCCGGCCTGGGCGCGGGCGTCGTTGATCTTCGCCAGAATTTGTTGCTCATAGTCGCTGTTGCGTTCGGGCGAGCATTTGCCACCCAGATTGGTAACCGGCAGCGGGGTGGCTGCGGTGGTGGTCTCGACGGCTGGCGTGGTGGGTCTGGCTGGCGCACCCACTGCTACAATTTCTCCCTGGGCATTGAAAATTGTGACCCCAATCTTAACCCACACCAGATCGACGCCGTTGCTGTTGACCCCAAAGCGTTTCCCCTGCGGGTCTTGAAACTGCCAGTATCCGGTAAACTCACCCCCGCTGGTGGGTGATTTGAGATTGAGCGAGATATCCACCTGCTCACCGGGCGGCACAGCCGGCAGCGGGTTGCTGAGAGGCCCGCTCATAATGTCACCCGAATGAAACACAAATGCATAGTTTGAATCCCAGGCACAGGTGCCTTCGTTACGAAAACGCCAGGTTTTAACAAAGCCTTCATCCTGCTTAAAAGAAGTGCCATCGGGGATGGTGATATCGCCAAAAAAGCCGGCGGTATTGGTGCAGTCTGCTGCGGCGGGCGCTTCGGTCTGCGCCGCTGCGGGGGTTGGCGACATCTCGCCGCTG